>CAJTVE010000008.1 GCA_910579655.1 uncultured Allobaculum sp.
ATCCTCGTTAAAGATTGGGAAGGATTTTTCGTATTTCGTTATTGTCCCATCCGCATTGACTATTTTTGCGCAAGCGACAAGAAACTTGCTGTGAACATCGATGCCACAAGCATGGGTAAGGACAGGTTTCTGAGAAACAGTTACTGGCCTATGTGTTTTTGTCGAAGATTTGGCTCTTCTCATAGTTAATCTCCTCCAATTTAATATAAGAAGGAGCTATCAGAAGCGTTGCGAACGCAACAACTATCAAACATTAATTAGTAAGACGATGAAATCTACTTTACAGCCTCTAAGGACTTCTGGCATGTTCTCTGGCGCTTCTGATTGTGCAGTCTTTTTGACTGCCTTGATCATGAATATGAAATCCACAAAAGATAAAACGCACTTATTAACTCCTCTTACAGATTAATTGTAATGGATATATCTTATGAACTGAGTCCTTTATTGAGTTCGATTCACCCATTTTCATTGCGGCATGTGGCCGAAGGCCATGGCGTCTTTTTGATCGAGTCACAAAGGACAGGAATGTTTTCTGACTGCCCGCAGACCCACTGGATATTTCCTTTTGAAAGCCATTTCTAAAAAAATAGTTCATTCCACAATTTTGCCTCAATGAGGAAACTGGCGCTTCTGAAAAGAGCAGATGGCTCAGTTAAAGAAACAGCCATGGAGTTTGAGTGCTCCATGGCTGTTTTTATATCGAGTTTTCTTGGGGGTGACAGAAAAAACATGCAGCTTTCCTTTGGTGATAAGCCGTTCAGTTTCGGTCTTTGATGCCACCTGATCTTTGATGTCTCTGATAGTGGCCAGAACTGAATAATATTTCCAAAGGCTGGAAAATCTGAATTAAACCATTTCTGGCAGATACGTCATAATCTGCTTTTCCCAGCTTGGCCAGTCATGAGGCGTATCTTCGCCCCAGAAGTAAGTCGGAATCTGAATTCCCTTTGCATAAAACAGATCGGCCATGCGCCGCAGATCTCGGGCGGTTTCGTTTTCCCATGCCCCTAAGCCAACAACGATACGGGCATCATTGTTGTTGTATTTCTGAATATATGGATGATTCGGATCCATATTGGGCAGATAAGCCAGCGGGCTGTTCTGGTAGAAATTGCCGTCAAAGTTATTGTCGTAAATATAGGCTGACATGTCATAAACCCCCGACATCGCCAGCAGCTTGGTAAACCGATCCGGGAAGCGTAAAAAGAAATTGACCGCATGGGTAGCCCCCATACTGGCTCCCATGACCATCATTGAAGCATCCTGACTTTGACCAGCCTTGGCAAGAGCAGATGGAATCAGTTCATTCATCACATAATTCACCCAGTTTTCCTGCTGGGCCATACGCCAGTCACTCCGGCCATGACTTGACCAGGTTTCTGTATCAACCGTATCAACCACCACAAACTGAATGCGGCCTTGATCGATCAGATCGCCCATTAATTCAAACATTTTTCGGTCTTCCCATTCATAAAAACGGCCATCCTGACAGGGAACGATCAGGCACAGAATGCCATCATGGCCATACATTTTAAATTCCATATCCCGGTTGAGGTAGTGGGAATATTCTTTAAAGTATCGTCCTTCCATAAACAAACCATTTCCTTTCTCGAAATATTACCTATTTTGTCACATTTTGTGGTTAAAAAAAATCCCATCTGTACCGCAAAAAAGAATCGTCACAGATTTGTCGTGTTTAGCGGTTTGAATTTGGCCGAAGTCAAGACTATAATTCCCTTGACTTTCCATGAAATGAGGTTCCAATGTCAGATAAAGAAAAGATTATCAATATCGCAGTAATCGCCCACGTTGATGCTGGTAAGAGTACTCTTGTCGATGCTTTCTTAAGACAGAGTGATGTTTTCCGTGACAACGAAGAAGTCGTTGACTGCGTCATGGATTCCAACGATCTTGAACGAGAACGTGGAATCACGATTTATTCCAAGAACTGTTCCGTCATCCATGATGGCGTAAAGATTAATATCGTCGACACTCCGGGTCACGCCGACTTCTCCAGTGAAGTTGAACGAATCATGGGTACCGTCGATACTGTTATCCTGCTGGTGGATGCCAGTGAAGGTCCAATGCCTCAGACTCGCTTTGTTCTGTCTAAAGCGCTTGAAATCGGTCTGAAACCAATTCTGCTGATCAACAAGATCGACAAAAAAGATCAGCGTGCTCAGGAAGTCGTCGATGAAGTTTATGATCTGTTCCTGGATCTGAACGCAACCGATGAGCAGCTGGATTTCCCGATCCTGTATGGCATCGCCCGTGAAGGTATTGTTCAGTACGATCTCGATACGCCATCCGAGAATATCGAGCCATTGTTCCAGACTATTCTCGACCGCACCAGCCCTTATCCGGATCTGGATGAGGAACCGGCCCAGATGCAGGTTTCTGCCCTGGCTTATGATGACTATATTGGTCGTCTGGGCATCGGCCGGATCAAGCGCGGTGTGCTGCGCAAAGGCGACAGCTATATCCGCACGAACAATGATGGCCTTGAAAAAAAAGAAACCATCTCCAACCTGTTTGTCTACAAAGGACTTTCCCGAACTCCAGTCAAAGAAGCCCACAGTGGTGATATTGTTGTCATTGCCGGTATGCCCGATGTTTCGATTGGCGATACAATCTGTGATCCAGAACACATTGAAGCTCTGCCGCATATCCCAATTGAAGAACCAACTCTGTCCATGAACTTCCATGTCAATAAATCCCCATTTGCGGGCCGTTCTGGTAAATACGTCACCAGCCGCAACATCAAAGAACGTCTGGAAAAAGAACTGGAAGTTAATGTTGGTCTGAAAGTTGAGCCAACAGACAGTGCAGATTGTTTTAAGGTATCCGGACGTGGTGAATTACATATTTCCATCCTGATTGAAAACATGCGTCGTGAAGGCTACGAACTGGCCATCTCCAAACCAGAAGTTATCCTGCACCGGGATGAAAACGGCCAGAAAGTCGAGCCAGTCGAAGAAGTTGTATGTATCGCCCCGGAACAGTATTCCGGTACAATCATCAACAAACTGACTTTACGAAAAGGAACCATGATCAACATGGATGAAGAAAACGGCTACGTCAAACTGACTTACACCGCTCCAACGCGTGGTCTTCTTGGTTTCCGCAACGAATTCATCAACGACACGCATGGTGAAGGTACATTATTGCGTCGTGTTTCCGGCTACACTCCATACACCGGTGAAATTCCACAGCGTATGTTAGGGGCCATGATCTCCACCGAAACAGGTACCGCCATGACTTACGCCTTATGGAACCTGCAAGAACGTGGTTCCCTGTTCATTTCTCCACAAACTGAAGTCTATGAAGGCATGATCGTCGGTGAATCGGCCCGCAATATCGATATGGACGTTAACCCGCTCAAAAACAAAAAGCTGACAGCCATCCGTTCTTCCGGTCGTGATGAAGCCATGCTTCTGACTCCGCCGCGTGTCTTCTCTTTGGAGGAAGCGCTGGAATGGATCAACGATGACGAACTGGTTGAAGTTACACCTGAAACCATCCGTCTGCGCAAAAAGGGGCTGACCGCTCAGGATCGTCGTGCTCTCTATCGCGAAAAGATGTCCGCAGCCGCAAAAGAACAGAACTGATCCAGAATTTGAAGTTTCCTTGTCCTTGGAAACCTTCTGCCTCATCCTTTAAATGGGATGGGGCTTTTTTGATGACTGACCATTTCTCTTTCCCTGATTTTGAAAGGCCTTTTTTCCAAAATTGAAAAGGTCATTTTCATGCAGGAAAAAGCGAAAAATCGTTCAGAAAAGAGCCTGTCCTTTTGGCGGATTTCGTCCTGCTATAATGATCCTGATCAACGGTTTCTCTTTTTGAATGAGATCCGTTTTTCTCAAATACTTCTTGAAAGCGAGACTCCTATGAACAATCTAATGGACTATAATTTCCATTCTCATACCTGGCGCTGCAAACATGCTCAAATGGTCGACGATGAAGAATTCGTTAAAGCCTATATTCAAAATGGCTTTAAAACCATAGCTTTTACCGACCACACGCCGCAACATCCCGTCATCGATCCGCGAAAAAACATTCGGATGGACTTTGACCAGCTTGAAGACTATCTGACAAGCATTGAAACGCTTAAAGCCAAGTATCAAGACCAGATCGACATCAAAACCGGTCTGGAAGTTGAATACCTGCCTGAACTGGAATCATTTTACGATTCCATTTGCGATCGTCTGGATCTGATGATTCTTGGCCAGCATTTCATCCGCCGCCCAGACGGTACACTGGTCGTCATGGGCAGTGAAGAAGTCAACGATGAAGATGTTGAACGCTATGCCCACATGGTAGTTGCCGCCATGGAAAAAGGCCAAATCTCACTGGTCGCCCATCCTGACTACTACATGCTCAATCGCACAACGTTCGGCCCGGCCCAAGAAAAGGCAGCCCGCCGCATCTGCGAAGCTTCTTTACGAACTGGCATTCCGCTGGAAGTCAATCTGCTTCCACCTTACAAACTCAACCAGGGCATCATCGACAAAGTGACTTATCCTTGTGCTGATTTCTGGAAGATTGCTGCCGAATATGGTGTTCATGCCATCTATGGACTGGATACCCATCACCTGCCGCAGATCGACAACTACAAAGATTCCATTGAAACAGCCAGAAAGCTTCTAAGTCCTGCAGCCATTGATCGCCTTCATTTCGTCCGTTAACGCTTTACCGCCGCAAACTCTGCGCCCTTTTCTTTTTGACACATCTAACCACACTCCCACCAAACCGCAAACCACCCGCAAATGCAGAGGATCGAAAAATCGAAATCCTCACGAAAAATGCGCCGCAAAGCCTGCTCTGAAAGCAGGTCTTGCGGCGCAAAACCATCGATTGTAAATTATCTGTCTTCGTCTGGACAGGTGCTTGTGGTCGATTGTAAAACAGGTTTGCCTTCTTTTTCCAGTCGCTCTTCATCCAGCTCGATCGCATTGCAAGTTTCGGGCCCCCAGATCACATAAAATGAAGCGGAGTGCTGCTGAATGATTTCCAGGGCACTGGCAATGGCTTTCCAGCTTGTTCCTTCAACTGGCCAGTTAAATACCTCTGTAATTCTCACATCCGGATCGGCATAGAGGCTGCGCTTGAGTTCTGGCATGCTCATCGAGGGCAGACTGTAAAACTTGCACAGAAAATCGGCTGGATCCTGTTTGGGATCGATCGTTCGCGCATCAAGAATATACGATTGCATGACTGAATTATACGTCCCCTTCCTGCCAGCTGGTCTCTTGAACCTCAAAAACCGCCTTCTTCCTGTCCCTTTGCTTCACATTGCCAACACAAATCGCAAAGGACCATCTCAAACGCCGTTCCTTCTTCGTCGGGAACGTGAAGCTTTTTGGTTACCTCCAAAGCTTTGCGGACAAAGTCGCCGGCCATTCTGGCTGCCTGTTCCAATGACTTTTCATGAAGCAGGGCGCCAGTCAGAACCGCACAGAATAAATCTCCAGTGCCCGATCGCATCTGGGCACTCTTTTTCGATTCAATCCAGTGTACCTGACTTCCCTTTTCCAGAGTGCAGTCACAAATGTTCTGACCTTCTTCAATCCCGGAAATGACAACCTTCCTGGCCCCCATCTCTGTCAGTTGGATTGCCATGGCTTCGATCTCCGTCCGCAAAAAATGCTCTTTCCACTCTGTATCGGTCAGAAGACAGGCTTCCGTCAGATTGGGAAGCAGAACATCCGCTCGATCAGTCAGGGTGCGCATCGCTTTTTGCAAAGCCGGCGTGATGGTCGGATAGGCTTTTCCATGATCCCCCATAACTGGATCGACAACAACCAGCGTATCCGGCTTCTGGAACAGATCGAGAAAATGCAGGACGTGATGAATCTGTTTTTCACTGGATAGAAAGCCTGTCACAATGGCGTCAATTTCCACCTTCTGCTTTTTCCACTCCTCCATCATCAAATCCAGGTCTTCCGTAAGATCTCGAAGGTAGAAAGAAGGGTAGCCGGTATGGTTGGAAAGAACACAGGTAGGCAGAAGCAGGCATTCAATTTGCATGACAGAAAGAACAGGCAGCTGAACACTCAGAGAACACCGCCCAAGACCTGACAGATCATTGATCAGGGCAGCTTTTTTCTGATGCATACCAGGTCTGTTTTCTGCCGATTGATCCGCTTTCTGGGATGCCTGCTTTTCATTTCGATTTCTGTTTTCTTCCATACGGAATTCCTCCTTTTTGATGCCTTGGAATAGTCTTAAGTCAAACAATCCCTCATTTGGTTCAAAGCTGTTCATTCGTTTCGAAGTCTAGAGAAATTCTAATCTGAAAACAATCATTTCTCCATTTTCAGCAGACCAGAAGCCGGCAAAGATCCTTTTCGTTTGCGCACAGAAAAGCCGCAGGATCAGAGTCTTCGTTTTCATTTGCGAAGATCTGTACCAGCGGCTTCGATCTCTTGATTGAACAGCCAGTCCTTGTTGAACAGCCAGTCCTTCAAAAAGCTAAGAAGATGGAAAAGAATCTGGTTTCCATCAGCATTTCTTCCTGGTCTGATTGAATGGCTTGTTTTGGCGCTCCATTACGCCTTGCGGGCTTTCATCTGTGCCAGCGACGCTTTGGTCTGTTCTTTTAAGGCTTTATTCTTTTCAAGTTTGGCGTTTTCCTGATCGATTTTGGCCTGTGGCGCTTTGTTGACAAATCCAGGGTTGGACAGCATCTTTTCACCGCGGGCAACTTCTTTTTCAAGACGGGCAATCTCTTTTTCGAGTTTGGCAATTTCAGCTTCAACATCAACCAGATCGGCCATGGCTGCATTGAGCTTGAAGCCCTCTACGTCGCGAACGAGCAGATCTTCGCTTTCCAGGGCATCCACCAGAACGATTTTGGCCATGCCTTCAAGCAGAGCTTTCCCTTCTTCGCTTAACGCATAAGGCATGCCCTCGTTGTCCGTGAGCAGAATGTTGATCTCTTCTTTTGGTTTGAGGCCATACTGCGTCTTGATTTCACGGACCGTTTCGATGCCTCGTAAGATCAGGTTCATATCGGCAACGGCTTTTTCGGATACTTCGAATTCTGGAACTTCTGGCCAGTCTTCCAGGTTGATGCTTTCTTTGCCAAGGTTCAGAGCCGTATAGATGTGCTCCGTTACGAATGGCATGAATGGTGAAAGCAGAATCAGGATGGCTTTCAGAACGTAAACCAGAACCGCAATCGTATTGGAACGAACTTCCTCATTGGAAGAGTTCAGAGCCGCTTTGGACAGCTCAATATACCAGGAGCAGAAATCATCCCAGACAAAGCTGTACAGTTCGTTTCCGACCATAGCCAGCTCATAGCGGTCGAGATTTTTGGTGACATTCTGAATAGTTTCATTCAGACGGCTTAAAATCCACATGTCCGCTTCAGACAGTCTGGTAAAGTCTGGCGTATAGGTGTGGTTTTCTTCCATCTGCATCTGAACATAGCGGGCTGCGTTCCAGATCTTGTTGATGAAATTCCAGCTGGAATCCAGTTTGGTTTCATCAAAACGTAAGTCCATGCCAGGCGCAGAATTGGTCGTCAAGAAGAAGCGCAGCGCGTCAGCGCCTTTGTTATGGATGACATCGATTGGATCGACACCATTGCCCAGCGATTTGGACATCTTGCGTCCCTGCGAATCGCGGATCAGACCATGAATCAGAACTTCCTTGAATGGACGGTTATTGGTCATATGACGGCCCTGGAAAGCCATACGGGCTACCCAGAAGAAGATGATGTCATAACCGGTCACCATTACATCGGTTGGATAGTAACGCTTGTAGTCATCCGTGATTTCCGGCCAGCCCAGGGTAGAAAATGGCCACAGGGCGGAAGAGAACCAGGTATCCAGAACATCTTCATCCTGAACCCAGTTTTCGATATCTTCCGGAGCCGTTTGCCCAACGTAGATTTCACCCGTTTCTTTGTGGAACCAGGCAGGAATACGATGTCCCCACCACAACTGACGGGAAATACACCAGTCTTCAATGTTTTCCAGCCACTGGTTGAAGGTATGTTCAAAACGCGGCGGAATGAAGGCGATGTGCTCATCGGTTTTCTGGGCATCCAGAACAGCCTGAGCCAGCGGTTTCATGCGCACAAACCACTGTTTGGAAAGATATGGTTCAGCAATAACGCCGGTCCGTTCAGAGTGGCCAACGTTATGCGGATGTTCTTCAATATGGTCAACCACACCGGCTGCTTCGAAGTCTTTGACTAAGGCTTCGCGGCATTCAAAACGATCCATCCCCTCATATTGATGAGCCATTTCATTCATTGTGCCATCCGGATTCATACAGATTGGCATTTTCAGGCCGTATTTTTTAGCCAGTTCAAAGTCGTTGGGATCATGAGCCGGCGTACATTTCATAACAGCTGTACCGAAGTCCATATCGATATAGGAATCCGCCATGATGGGCAGAGCTTCGCCATTTGCCGGGTTAATCGCATGCAGACCAACGATGTCTTTATAGCGTTCATCATCCGGGTGAACGAAGATTGCCTGGTCGGCAAACATGGTTTCTGGACGAGTGGTCGCAATGACCAGTTCCTTGCCCGTTTCCTGAACGATGTATTTGAAGTAATACATCTTGCCTGGAATTTCTTTATAGATCACTTCGATATTGGACAGTGCAGTTTTTGCCTGCGGGTCCCAGTTGATAATGCGTTCCCCCTGATAAATCAGGCCTTCATTATAAAGCGTGCAGAAAACTTTATTGACGGCTTTATTAAGGCCTTCATCCAGTGTAAAACGCTCGCGGGTGTAGTCCAGAGACAGCCCCATGGTTGCCCACTGCTTACGGATGAAGTCAGAATATTCACCCTTCCACTCCCAGGCACGTTTTAAGAAGCCTTCCCGGCCCAGATCATAACGGGAAATGCCTTCAGACTGCAGGCGGGCATCAACTTTTGCCTGTGTTGCAATCCCGGCATGGTCCATCCCTGGCAAATACAGAACATCATAGCCGCGAAGACGTTTATACCGGGAAAGAATATCCTGCAAAGTGTTGTCCCAGGCATGTCCCAGGTGCAGTTTTCCCGTTACGTTTGGAGGTGGAATGACGATTGTAAATGGAATTTTGGATTGGTCACCAGCTGTGAAATAGCCCTTGTCAATCCAGTTCTGATACGTCTCGGGTGTTTCCACCAGGTTATGATCATACTTTTTGGAGAGTTCTTTCATAAAAATCCTTTCTAGATGCCGGTCGTTCCGGCTTGCCATGCATGAAGATTTAAACGTACAGCCCGGATTCAGACATGCGTCCAGATCACCAGGCTCAGATCAAAGGCAAAAACTGATCGATCTCAGAAAACAGCCTCTGAAATTCTTCTGGAACATTGTGATTGCGGTGCAGGCCATGGCTGCCTGCAAGGATGTGGCAGATCAACGTACAAATCAATGCGTGCAGACAGGTCAGACAACCTGGCAGACCAACAAAAAAGGGTTTTCCATCCTGCTTCAGGACGAGAAAACCCGCGGTACCACCTAAATTGCTTCAGTCAGTTGAATTCTGTATCTGCTCTGGATTCTTCTTCACTGCCGAAAACCTCTTCGCCTAACGCTGCGTCGGCGTCAGCTTCTACTCCATTCAAAGCCACTGCTCCCAGACTACCTTCCCCGTCCTGTCAGGTTTCCTTGCACCAACCGGAAACTCTCTTGCTTTCTCAGACCGGGTACTCCTTCTGTTCCTCGCATTTATGTTCAGTTTAATCATTTTCTGCCAAAAAACAAGAATCGCACCAGTTTCCGGCAAAACTGGCCTTTACTCCACAGCTTTTCCTGCTCCAGATCAGCGCGGCCAGTCATATTTTGTGCAATCAATTCACTTCAGCAGTCCGCCCATTTCATTTCGTGCCATAGGCAACTTCTCTCCATCCAAATTGCCAGGCAGTTTGGGCGGACATTGCCTATGGGCTTGTCAGGAAGTTCTTCCGCCCGGTTTCTTTTACAGTCCCTATTTTTTTGGGATTGCTTCATTTGTTTGGCATGATTTCAACTGTCCGCCATCTTTTCTTCTTTAAAAAACCTTAAGTTTCCCAAGAATTCGGCTATTTTTGGGTTTTGTCCGACCGCTCATTTTGGATGGGTAAAAAAGGCCGGTATACTCAAGCCAGGCAAAACTGGAGGACGCATAGCTCTGGTCTGCTTGAAAGTCGATCGTGGTTGCTCTGGCTGCCGATTGATTCCATCGATTGATAGAAAGGATGAATATAAACCTCTATGCAACGAGAAAAACTTGGCTCCCGGCTGGGATTCATTCTGCTTTCGGCAGGATGTGCCATCGGTATTGGCAATGTGTGGAAATTTCCCTACGTCGCCGGCCAGAATGGTGGAGCTATCTTTATTCTGATTTACCTGTTCTTCCTGGTCATTCTGGGCCTGCCAGTCATGACCATGGAATTTGCGATCGGGCGCGGGGCGCAGAAAAGTCCAGCCTCGATCTATAAAACCCTTGAACCTCCGCATTCACACTGGCACTGGCATACACCTTTTGCGATTGCGGGCAACTATCTGCTGATGATGTTTTATACAACAGTTGCCGGATGGATGCTGAAGTACTTTGTGGATACGGTCCTGGGGGCTTTTGAGGGCCTGAATCCGGATGGCGTAGCGGCCTATTTCAGCGGCACCCTCGCTGATCCGGTTGGTGAAGTCGGCTATATGGCCATTATTGTTGCTGCCGGCTTTGCGATCTGCGCCATTGGCTTACAAAATGGTCTGGAGCGGATCACCAAAGTGATGATGAGTGCCCTGCTGATCCTGATGCTTGTTTTAGCAGGAAACTCTTTGTTTTTAGAAGGAGCCGATGAAGGTCTGAAATATTTCCTGCTTCCCGACTGGAATCGATTTCTGGAAATCGGACCACTCAATGTCATTGTGGCTGCCATGAACCAGGCCTTCTTTACCTTGTCTCTTGGAATTGGAGCCATGGCGATTTTTGGATCTTATATTGATAAAGATCGCTCTTTGCTGGGAGAATCACTCAACATTTCCCTGCTGGATACCCTGGTCGCGATCTGCGCAGGGCTGATCATCATTCCGGCCTGCTTTGCTTTCAAGGTCGATGTCACATCTGGACCCAGTCTGATCTTCATTACGCTGCCAAATGTCTTCAACCAGATGCCGCTTGGCCGTCTTTGGGGATCGTTGTTCTTTCTATTCATGACCTTTGCGGCTTTTTCAACCGTTCTGGCTGTGTTTGAAAACATTCTGGCTTCCTGCATGGATACCTTTGGGTGGAGTCGTAAGAAAGCCTGCCTGATCAATGCGATTGCGATCTTCATCCTCTCGCTGCCCTGTGCTCTTGGATTCAACCTGCTCGCCTCCATTCAGCCACTAGGCGCTGGCAGTACGATTCTCGATGGTGAAGACTTCCTGGTTTCCAATATTCTGCTGCCGGGCGGCTCTTTGATCTTTGTTCTGTTCTGTACGTCAAAACTTGGCTGGGGCTGGGACAACTTCAAAAAAGAAGCCAATATGGGCAAGGGCTTAAAAGTCCCGGAATGGATGCATCCCTATTGTAAATATGTTCTGCCCGTGATTATCGCGGTGATTCTGGTCATTGGTCTGCTGCCTAAAGCTTAAATTCTGGAGAACCTGCGGGTTCTCCTTTTTCAATGCCCTTTTCTTTCAATGTCCTTTTTGCCTGAACTGTCTTTTTCTTTGACTTAATTTGCCCTTCGACTTTCTAACTGGTTTGGTTTCTGTTTTCAAAAGGATAAAGGCATGACTGTAATCAGCCCGACTCATTCAGGATCCAGTTTTCTTGATCTTACAGGCAGGCAAAGTGAGAGTAAACTTGCCAAAAAGCGATAGAGTTTGGCAAAGGCAGGCAGTGTTTTCAATTTCTTTCAGAAACTCGCATTATAATACCTAGGAATTTTCAAAATTCGAATTCATCCCAAATTAAGAAAGTCAGGTAACTCTATGAAATATGCTGCAAAGCGCGTCAATGACATCCACGCGCCTTCCTTTTCCGACCTTGCCGCTTCCAAAACTTCCTATACCAGACGGACCGGTCAACAGGTCATCGACTTTTCCGTTGGTTCTTCCAACATTCCTCCATGCAAAGAAGTCAAAGAAGCGATCGCCAAGGCTGCTCTGGCTGATGAAAACTATCAATATACCCTTCAGCCCTCCAGCGCAGTTTTAAAAGCTGTCCAGGACTGGTATGCCCAACGTTATGGCGTCGAACTGGCTGAAGAAGAAATCTTCCCGCTTAAGGGTTCCCAGGAAGCGTTAAGCCATCTGCCGATGGCCCTACTGGATCCAGGCGATCTGATGCTCATTCCCGATCCCTGTTATCCAATCTATCGAACTGCCCCTTTACTGGCAGGAGCAGAAACGTACTTTATGCCCATGCGTAAGGAAAACGACTATCTGATTGATTTTGATGAAATTCCTGAAGAAATTGCCAAAAAAGCCAAACTGATGCTGGTTTCCTATCCTTCCAATCCAACCGGAGCGGTTGCCGGCGACGACTTTTATGAAAAGCTGATTGATTTTGCGACCAGAAATGAAATCCTGATCATTCATGACAACGCCTACAGCGAACTGATTTTCAATGGTGAACCTGGCCACAGTTTTCTGTCTTATCCAGGGGCAAAGGAAATCGGTGTCGAACTCAATTCATTTTCAAAATCCTATTCCATGGGCGGAGCGCGAATGGCTGTTTTAGTCGGTAACGCCGATCTGGTTGCCCCGTATTCCAAACTGATGAATACAATCGATTTCCAGAGCTTCGGCCCAGTCCATGCTGGAGCCATTGCCGCCCTGACCCGATCAGGAGACTTTGTCAGACAAGTTCGTGAAGAGTACAAACGCCGTGCTGAATTTCTGATCGACCAGTTTGCCCGTGCCGGCTGGAAAATTGATCCGGTAAAAGCCACAATGTTTGTCTGGGCTCCCATCCCTGATCAATATGCCGATTCTTCTGAGTTCATGAACGTCCTGCTTGAAAAGGCTGGTGTGCTGACCAACCCCGGAACCAGTTTTGGCAAAGAAGGTGAACGATTTGTCCGCCTGGCCTTAGTGCGCAGCGATGAAGAAGTAGCGGAAGCCGCCAGACGAATTGCCCAGTCTGGATTGTTTGCCTGAATTCTGAAGAAAAGAAAAAAAAGAAGCAAAATAGAAGAAAAAAAGAAGCAAAATAGAAGCAAAATAGAAGCAAAATAGAAGCAAAATAGCGGTCCCATCATGTCTGCCATGTTGGGGGCCGCTTTTTTAATTCAGTTTTACTTTTAAATCTGGTGTAGCTTGGACTTTTTCACTTTTAATCAATTCTGCAGCCGACGAAATGATTTCCCTTTTCCTTTTTGCTTTCAGATAAATAGCGTTTACCCATTCACACATTTCTGGGTTAAGCTCCACAGAGCTCGCCTTCAAAATCGAATCAAAAATAATCTGATTCTTGAATGGCAGCAGGGCTGTTTCAACGCTGGCTGGAAGATCATGAGATGCAGTCAGCTCGTCCCACGATGAAAGAATCGGCTCAACACAATAAACGCGAGAAGTGTTGGTCGCAATCAGAATGGCTCCTTTTTTTACAATCCGATCGATCACAAAGGTCGTGTTGACTCTATATTTCCATTTTTGGATAATTTTTAATTCATCGCTACTAAAATGGCCAGGATTTTCAGATACATATTCGTCAATGACTTCGCGATGATCAAACATATAGGAAGCAATGTTGTAGATTGTTTCTTCGTCCATAGTGACGATAGGACGGCCCTTTTGTGTGGCTACATGGGAAATACAATATCGAGTATCAACGAACTGCAAAACCGAAAGCCACAATTTATAAAACAATTTGACATCTGAACTGGATAAAGCCATACAATCCTCCCTCATATCAATTGCCTGCTGTTGCCGGCGATTTTTTCTCCGATGCTGTGGTGGTACCAATAATTTTCCATAATAGAAGTACTGAACAACTTCAACTCAATGTAAAGCAATGCTTTCTTCTTGGTCGCCAGAATATCTATCAAACTGCCAGAAAGAAGAAAAGCCTGATCTTCCTTGTGGAAACAGAACCAGGCACAGATTATCAAAGCGGATCAAAAACTGAATTCATGGCAAGCCATCAGACAAAACCCAAATCTGTTCCTGACTCATTCACGAACTCAAGTTCTCTCAAAAGCGTATCATCCTCTTGCCAGCAAGATCCTGCAGCCTATATCAAGATTCAATAAGGAACCGCTAAATATTAATTACCAATAGATAAGCTCGCTATCCCTTTATACAAAATGATTTCGACGATTATCCGTTAGATCAAATATTAACTGTTTAATAGCATTGGGCCATCCTGGAAAATCAGCACGCAATCTGCGATCTCAAGCTTGTCTTTACGATTAATGAAAGGTTACACCTTCCTTTTTTCACTTTGAATCAGCCTTTTTGCCGTGTCAATGATTTGGCCGGCCCTTTTGGCTTTCAGATACTTTTCTTTCAACTGGCTTTGTATGCCTCCACCACAAGACACAGGCTCTCCCTGCATCACAGAAGCATAGGTGATCTGGTCTTTAAAGGGGAGCAGAACAGTTTGAATGATCACTGGCAGGCTCTGGTTTCGAACCATTTCCTCCCAGCTTGAAACCAATGAACTCACGCAATACACCTCTCCATCCAACGAAATCAGCATTGCTCCTTTTTTCAGAATCCGCTCGACATAGAAATATCCCTTGACTGGATACTTCCACGTACGGATAATTTCCAGTTTTTCGTCGTCAAAATGGTCCGGATTCTCAGATAAATATTCGTCCACGATATTGAGATGCTCAAACAGATAAGAAGCAACGCGGGCGATTGCCTGGACATCCAGCCCTACCGGCTGTTCCAGCACTTTCGGGAGGCTGTCACTGATGTGGTAATGATTATTAACGAACTGTAAAAGCGAAAGCCATAATTTATAAAACAAAATAACTTCTTTATTCGATAAAGCCATAAGATTTTCTCCTTGTCCTGCTGATTGTCGACGATTCTTTTCACTGCTCTGCTGTCGTCGAAGACCGCTTTTTTCCATTATTGAAAATCCAGAGCCGAATGTAAAACCTGGTTCTGTCTTTTCCCCTGAATTCAGATCCATCTTTATCGTCTTTCAGCGAATTGAACCTGATCTTTTCCATCTGGATTTTTCACTTCAGTTTCCAGTTTGACCGCACCTGAAAAGGGATGGCAGAAGCTTTACTTCTTTTCACTTTCAATCAGCTTGTCTGCTGTATCTATGATTGCTCCAGCTTTTCTGACTGTCGAGTAGACTTCCTTGAGATTAGAACGCACGCCTGGACCAAACATCATTGGCATCTTCCTTAACAAACCATCATAAGTGATCTGGTTCTTGAATGGCAGCAGAGTCGTTTCAATCATTACTGGCAGCTGCTGGTATCTGACCATCTCCTGCCAGCTTGAAACGAGTGGACTGACGCAATAAACCCGATCATTGTCTGAGATGAGCATACCTCCTTTTTTCAAAATTCGTTCCAGAAAAAAGCTGCCATTGACCGCATATTTCCACGCACGGATAGTTTCCAGTTCTTCCTTATCGAGATGGTCAGGATTTTCAGAAGCATAGTCCTCAAATATTTCACGATGTTCAAACAGATAAGAACTGACACGGTCGATTTCTTCTGGGTGTGTGTTGAGTACGTCGGTTTCGACCAGAACCTCTGGCAGACCACCTGTAACATGATTACGATTATTGGTAAACTGTAAAACTGAAAGCCACAGTTTATAAAACAGCTTGATATCTTCCGTTGAGAAAGCCATAAAAATTCCTCCTTTGTCAGTTTGTTGTCGAGATTGAGCTTTTTAACTCTCTTGGATGGCAGCAGACTTTTCAATCTTTCTGGTTCTTTTTTATTATTCAAAAGTTACGGCCCAGCGTAAAGCAAGCAGTCTTTCTGACAGATTTATCTGCCTTTCAGGTGCAAAAAAATCCAGCTATTTATCTTAGCTGGATTTCGTAGAGACGATCTTACCTGCCTGCAATGGAGCTTGGAAGCAGTTTTTGGAAGTCAGATGTCATAGCAATGAATCAAATCTTCAAGCGTCAGTTTCTTTTTCTCTTCGCCCTTGAAGTCGTGAGTAATTTTTCCGTCCTGGAAAATCAGCAGCCGATCTCCGTTTTCAAGCGCGTCTTTGAGGTTATGGGTAATCATCAAAGCCGTGATCTTATTTTTGGCAATCAGGCGGTTGGTAACTTCCAGAATCTTTTTGGCACTGACTGGGTCGAGGGCTGCAGTATGTTCATCGAGCATCAACAGTTTAGGCGGATGGGCTACAGCCATCATTAAGGCTACCGCCTGACGCTGGCCGCCGGATAACAGACCGATCGGCGTTTTCAGCCGGTCTTCCAGACCCATATCGAGTTGTGAAAGGATTTCTTTGAACTGTTTTTCTTCTTTCTTGCGAACGGCAATCGCAAATGGGGAGCGGCCAGAGGAAATCGCCAGCCCCATATTTTCTTCAACAGTCATATGGGGAGCTGTCCCCTGAGAAGGATCCTGGAACAGCCGGCCGATGGTTCGGCTGCGCACGTGTTCAGGCTGGTCGGTGATATCCACACCATCCAGAATCACCGATCCGGATTTCACTTTTGCCGAACCGGTAATGGTATTGAAGAAGGTCGATTTGCCGGCTCCATTTGAGCCTAAAATCGTCACAAATTCACCGGGATTGATTTTGATGGAGACGTTGTCCAGCGCCTTTTTTTCAAGGGTTGTTCCCTCATTGAAAATGACGGTGACCTCTTTAAGTTCAAGCATTTTTCTTCCGTCCTTTCATGCGGCGCTGGTTGGCCATGATCTTTTGAATATAAGGAATAGAAATGGTGATCGCAACCAGAACCGAAGAAACCAGGTTCATGTCGGCTGCCGCAAAGCCAAGACGCAGCGCCAGGGTGTACAGAATCCGATACAAAACCGCACCCACAGCCGCGGCGATCAGACCCATGCCAATGTTGCGCGGGCGCAGGATGGCTTCACCGATAATGATGCCGGCAAGACCTAATACCAGCATCCCGGTTCCACCGGAAATATCCGCAAAGTTCTGAAACTGAGCCAGCAGCGCCCCAGAAAGACCAACCAGCGCGTTGGAAAGGCCCAGTCCTAAAAACTTCATGTTGTCGACGTTGATCGAAGAGGACTTAACCATCATTTCGTTATCGCCGCTTGCGCGAAGCATCAGACCCAGATTGGTTTTAAAAAACCAGTAGAGCACGGCAATGATGATGGCCACAATGGCAAGCAAGACCCATAAACGTGTATTGGGATTGGAAAGAATCGTTGGAGCAGGTTTTCCGTCGATAAACAGGTTGATTGTCGGGGTATTGTTCATGATGCGCAAGTTGATGGAATAAAGACCTGTCATGGTCAGAATTCCAGCCAGCAGTGGCTGAATTTTCATTTTGGTCTGTAAAAACGCTGTGACACATCCGCATAAAGCTCCTAAAAGCATTGCGCAAAGCAAGCCTAAATTTGGCATCCCCTGTAAAGTCATCATGGCGCAGATGGCTGCCCCTGTAACAAAAGAGCCATCAACCGTCAGATCCGGGCTGTCCATGATGTTGACGGTAATGTATTCGCCAAGGGAAAGAACCGCAAAGACCAGTCCTAACTGAATGGCATTGAGAAGTATTGTTCCGTTCATAAATTCCTTTCTGTTTTTTATCTGTATGTTTTTGAGAGTTCAGGAAGAAGCGGTCAGGCAAAGACCTGACTTCCTGCGATTCTGACTAAATTTATCCTATCGATCAGAACCAAAATCTTTCCTGTCAAAGTCTGACTTTTGGCAATGATTTCCAGTTTTTGATCGGTGAGCTGCCATTTGAAGAGCATTGAATCCATTTGACAGGCTTCAATGATTTCCACTGTTTTTCATCCTCTTTGGATTTCATCCTCTTTGGATTTTCGGTTTTCCAAAAAAAGAACGGCGGCCTCAGTTCGGGCACACCGTCTTACTGTTGTCCGGAAGCAGAAATCAATCCGAGATTTTGTTTGATGCCTGCTCATTTCTGCTGTTCAGTTTCTACTGTCCAGTTTCTGTTCTTGATTAGAAAGAGCGGGCAGTCCTGGAATAGTTGTCATTTGCCTGATCAGAACAGCCGATCAATCGTTCGATGAACCTTTCTTACTCTTTACCAGTTACTTTGACCAGGTTTTCGGAGTTTTCAATCTCAGCTGGAACCTCCACTTTGGTCTTGCCGTTTTCTTCTAAAGCCTTGAGGACATCTTCATTGATGTAAACATTGAGATCATCTTTGAAGACTTTCACAGGCATTGTCGCCGGATCCGCACCATTGAGAATATCGATGGTCATCTTGGCACTTTCACGACCGAGATCTTCATAGTTGATGCCGGCGGTTGCAAACCCACCGGTTTCAACCATAGAATCCGCGGCCACATAGTAAGGAACACCAGCATCTTTGGCCACCTGGGCTAAGGAAACCATACCCGTTGCAACCGTATTGTCGTTAGGAGAGAACATGGCATCTACACTGTTGGCCAGTTCAACGGCTGCCTGCTGCATGGTGGTGTTGTCAGTTCCTGTTTTTTCGGTTACAGTCAGACCTTTCGATTCGGCGTATTCTTTAAAGCGGCTGGTTGTTGCCACGGAGTTGGCTTCACCTGGGTTATAGAGCATGCCGACCGTTTTGATATCTGGTGTCAGCTGGAGCATTAAGTCAACGATCTGTTCGACCTGAATTTCATCACTGGTTCCGGTGATGTTTCCACCAGGTGCATCGAGGCTTTCAACCAGGCCGGCAGCAACTGGATCCGAGACTGCAGAGAAGATAACGGGTGCTTTGTCAGCATAATTCTGAGCCGACATGGCTGTTGGTGTCGCGATGGCTACGATTGCATCGACGCCATCATTGGCATATCCGGTCATGATGGAATCCAGATTGGATGTCTTGCCGGCAGCATTCTGGTAATCAATTTTCAGATTTTCACCTTCGATATACCCTTCCTGGCTGAATTCATCGAGCATGGCATCACGGATGGTATTTAAGGAAGGATGATCGACTAACTGAGCCAGGCCAATGGAATAGACTTCCGTAGTGGCTGCACTGGTCGAAGAAGCAGCACTCGATGTTGTCGATAAAGCCGGAGCTGACGAAGAAGAGCACCCTGCAAATAAAGCAGCAGCAGCCATCAGCGCGAAAGATTTGCGAAAGTAATTCATCGTTTTCATAACATTTCCTCCTGTTTTTCTGATAGTCCATTCAGAGCAAGGCTAAAAAAAACTGCCCTGTTCCATGATCAAAACACGGAACAGGACAGATTAATTTCTGCGGTACCACCTGTATTGGCTTGCGCCCACTCATCGAATGCTATCACATTCTTCTTTCTATAACGGGAAAGGCCCGGCTTCGCTACTGTACAATGAGTTCACGTCGCCCTTGGAAGTCCATTTGCAGAACGGTAATCATCCGGCTTACACCCTCCCGGACTCGCTGTCATCCCTTTTTCTGTTTGATCTCTTCCGCATCGGTTTTCAATACAAGTTGTTGATGGTTGAAATATAGTGGATTGTCTTCAAAGTGTAAAGGCAAAGGTCCTGACTGTGCCAATATTGTGTAAAAACGGCTGATTTTTTTCTGAAAACCATCCTTTTTCAAGTTTCATTGGCCAGAATTGCCGAACTTTTTTCAGGCCAGTTTAAACCAGGACGATCAGATCCAGTTTTGACTGTTCAACTCTTCAAAGCGTGCTGGATCTGCTCAAAACAGATCTCTGCAGCAAAAACCGCTTTGAAGAATTGCCCACAGGAACGAAAACGACTGTACGAAACGTTCTGAGATCGGTATTCTCAAATCAAGATTCTTAAAACCATACTCCATAATCCGCAAGGTATTCTCAATTCAGTGCCATCCGTTTTTAAAGAAGGTGATCCTATGAATCAAGACCAGCCCATGAATCAGGCTTTACGTCTGGCTCGAATGATTGATCGGCTCGAAAAGCAGGGCGAACTGAAAGCCAGAGATCTCTCTTTTCAGTTTGGCGTAAGCATGGAAACCATCCGCAAAGACCTCAATCTGCTTTGCATGCAGGGCCTTGCCGAAAAAGTCTATGGCGGGGCTGTCAAAAAAAGAGCAGGGATTGAAACGCGACTTGATCTGCGCAGCACCCATCAGGATCAGAAATCCCTGATTGCCAGAGCAGCTGTTTCTTTGATCAAAGATTTCAACAGCATCCTTCTTGATTCCGGATCGACATGTCTTGCCTGTGTTCCCTGTCTCAATGCCCTGCCTGAAAAAAACATCTTTACAGTTTCTCTGGAAGCTGCCAATGGACTGGATGCAGACGTCCATCAGGTGTTCGTTCTACCCGGACGCAAACGAGATAGAAATCATAGCCTGACTGGACCCTGGACTGAGAAGTATCTCCGTTCGATCCATGTCGATGTCTGTTAGGAACATCCGGACTCCAAAATGCCACCGGACCGACCAGCCATTCCTATCAGGAGCTTTCCAGCAAGCTGGCCATGATTGAACAAAGTGATCTAGTTTACGTTCTGGCCGATTCCAGCAAGTTTCTTGAAGAGGCTCTGCACGAAATTGTTGACTGGAACCAGATCGATGCCCTGATTACCGATGACCACCTGCCCGATGCGGTCTATAACCAGCTCAAAGACAAAGTCCAGATTCTCTTTGCTTCTCTTATTCTCGAAGAAGAACAGCCAGGTAAATAAATCGCTTATCTTTCCACTTTTATCACCTTGTGGTTTTCCCTGCCTATAAAATAAAGCAAATCTCCGGTGCCTGTCACTTTTCAAAAGTGAAAACATCGGAGATTTTTACATTGACCAAAGACTTTGCATTAGGATCGTTATGTGGTCGGTTCCAGAACAATATCCCAGCATCCCACCGCATAAAAAAATCACCAGCCAGAACACACTCCATATTGGTTGCGATAATCTTTTAAATCGCAACCAATCGCAAGTTTGAAATATGGAGAAGACTGAGTAAGCTGAACGCGTAAAACAACTCGAAGAACAGAAGGCAGCTGTTCCATACTGTTAAGAAAGTTGCAGATCTCCAGAAAAAGAGAGGAAGCGTATGAAACTCAAAGAAAAAAGAAATCAAAATTCAATATCAAAACAGATCGTCCATATCGAACCGTTTTTTGAACCTCGTATGTGGGGCGGTGGTACGCGTCTGGTGGATGAATTCCACTACCATCCAGATATTGCTCCGCTTGGTGAAGTTTATAACGTTGTTGCTTTGAAAGATCACGCCGACTGCATTGTTTCCGAAATGAATCGGACTTTATCCGAACTCTATCAGGACTGTCCGGACTGGTTTGAATGCGAAACAGCTGAACTTCCTATTCGCGTCAACATTCTGGATCCATTGGCGGATCTGTCCATCCAGATCCATCCCGATGATGACTTTGCGAAAACCTGGAATGGCGGCCGCGGCAAACCGGAAGCCTGGGTCATTCTGGATACCCCTGAAGACGGTCGGATTCAGTTTGGCCACTATGCCAAAACCCGTGAACAATTCCAGGAATGGAGTCAGGGAGGAAACTGGAACAAACTGCTCCGCTATCTGAAAACCGTCAAAGATGGCTTTATCAATATTCCAGTTGGAACTCTTCATGCGATCGGTAAAGGAGTTCTCACTTATAACATCTCCCGCAATGCGGATCTGACTTTGCGGCTTTATGACTATGACCGCATGGATCCAGCCACCCAGAAAAAGCGTCCCATCCAGCCTGAACAGGTCATTGATCAGGTCTGCATTCCGGATCGGATGATTGAATTTTTAGTGTTCCCTGCTGCGGATGAATGGGGATGCAAAGTGACCAGATATTGGGACGAACCCGGCCTGTATACCCTTATCCGGATTCAGGTCGAAGACAAAGGGCAGTTTTTACATGACCGCTTTGCCTTTTATACCTGCGTCAAAGGAAACGGCACGATCAATGAGATTCCAATCCGCCAGGGAGAAACCGTGTTGGTTCCAGCTGGGATGGGCTGGGTAAGACTTGAAGGAAATATGGATCTGTTTCTGGCCAGCTATCGCAACGAAAATCCTGACCACCAACCGGCCAAAAACGAGTAGAAACAAAGCAAAGAATGCCGCTCTTTTCTTCCTGCAATTTCTACCAATCCCAGAAAGAATGGCGGCCAAGGAGAAAAAAGATGAAATTACAGCTTGCTTTAGATGATCTGAGCCTGGAAGATGCTTTAAGCCTGACTGAATCCGTAGCCAATTCCATTGATATTATCGAAATTGGCACTCCGATGGTTTACGAATACGGGATGAATGCGGTAAGAATCTTCCGTTCCAAATTCCCTCATCACGAAATTCTGGCTGATCTGAAAATTATGGATGCTGGAACACTGGAAGCTGGTGAAGCTTTTCAGGCGGGTGCGGATATGACAACAGTTCTTGGTGTCAGTGATCTTGCCACCATTGAGGATTGCATCCAATGCGCCAATGAAAACCAGAGTGTTTATGTCGATCTGATCTGCTGCAAAAATCTTCCTGAGCGCATTGAGCAGCTTCGAAAAGTCGGTGTGAAATGTCTTAGCGTTCATGTTGGTGTCGACCAGCAGGCAAAAGGTCAGACACCACTCGAAGTTCTCAAAACCGTTAAAGCACTGGCTCCAGATCTGAAGATTTCAGTAGCCGGCGGCATCAATGAAAAGACTGTTGCCCAATACATCGAGCTCCAGCCGGAAGTCGTCATCTGCGGCGGCGGGATTGTCCATGCCAAAGATCCGACAGCCGCAGCCAGAGCAATCGCACGGATCGTTCACCAAACCTGAAAGGAAGACTCTCCATGAATCCTGAATCCCTTTCTACACTGGCAAATCCCAAAGTCGCACTGGACGCCATTTTAAATGAGTTGATCACCCTCAGTCAGGCCATCGATCCAGACCAGCTCAATCAAGCAGCTGGTTTACTCGAAGAGAGGTATCGCCATCATCAGAAAGTCTTTCTGGCAGGCGCTGGTCGTTCTGGGCTGGTGGCTTCCCTGTTTGCCAATCGTCTTGTTCATCTTGGCTTTTCTGTCTTTCGAACGGGCGAAGTCACAGCCGGTCCGATTGAAAAAGACGATCTTCTGATTATTGTTTCCGGATCGGGCAAAACGACAACTCTTCTGGAACTTGCCCGCAAAGCGATTTCTGTTGGCGCAAGACTTCTGGTCATTACGCTCAATGAAAGCAGCCCGCTTTCAAAGTCCGCTGCTATCCGAATTGTTCTGCCGGGAACAACCCGACTGATGCAGGAAAATTCTTTTTCTTCCATTCAGCCGGTTGGATCCTGCTTTGAGCAGCTTGCCTTTCTGGCGTGCGAAACGCTGGTGGTTGTCCTCCAGCAGCGTCTGCATTTAAGCGATGAAGATCTGCTCAGTCGCCATGCCAATCTTGAGTAGTCAATGAATTAAGATTACCTTTTCTTATGACAAATCTCAGCTCAAAAAAAGTTCAGCTTATCAAGCAACAATCAAGAAAGTGAAAAGATCAGGCATTAGTCAGCCTGATCTTTTTGTTCTTTGCATTTCTTCCAATCCTCAAAAGTCATACGGTTGATGATTTCATCCCGATATTCATTGAGAAGCGGTACGGGCATGTGATCGACAGTATGGTCGAAGACAAAGCCGATTTTCTGCTGGGCGCGGGCGGATTTGGCGTTATTTACATAATGACCGCACCAGATCGTTTTCATGCCAAGTTGCTCAAATCCATGCGCAAGGAGGGCTTTGCTGGCTTCAATGACATAGCCATGGCCCCAGTAGGGTTTGCCAATCCAGAAACCAATTTCGCATTCGCCTTCTGGATAGATGTGGTCATTGCGGCTGCTCAATAAAGAAATTGCACCAATGGGCTGGTTGTTCTCTTTCAGGCAGATGGCATAGTTTTCTGGTTTAGAGAAAACTGTCTGAATAATTCTCAGGCTTTCTTTCTCATCCTGATGGGCTGGCCAGCCGGCAGCCGGGCCTACATCGGGGTCTTTGGCAAGTTTGTAAAGAACTGGCGCGTCCTCTTCTTTCCAGGGACGCAAAATGAGTCTTGGGGTAGTAATAATCACTGTTTTTCCTCCATATATCGGATATTAGGCAAGATGTCAGGCAAGGCTGCCCCACCCAAACTGCTCAGCAGTTTGGGTGGGGGTGTTGGCGAAGAGTATGAAAGGCTTTGGTCGAAAAATGCCCCTTTCGCAAGTGATCCTGATATCTTCATCAATCAACAACTAAAAAACAGGGCACCTTAAAAAAGCACCCTGTAAATCGTCTGATCGTCGTGAATCAAAAATAAACAGCCAAATCCTGAAAAGCCATTTACTCAGGCAGATGAGGCAGATTGCGGATATCCTCATCCTGTGAAATGCCATCTCGATAAGCTCTGGCCGATTCAATTTTCTGAATGCGGCGTTCGCCTTCGTCAGCCATTTCTTTGAAGGCATCGAGCTGGTTTTTAAGCTGCGGCAGAGCTTTCTGCTTGTAGCTGTCGACTGCATCAAGGGCTTCAAAGGTATTCTTAAAGGCTTCCCGGAGGGTTTCGACACTGACATTGGCTTCCATGGCCTGCTGCTGGATCGATGCACCCTGCTGCTTGAGCATGACAGATGTGGAGCGGATCAGGTTGTTGGTCGTATCGTTGATCATCTTCACTTTGTCAAGCACAATCTTCTGGTTGTATAAAGCGGAAGCAACGGTTACGGCAGTTCGTAAAGCCGAGACGGTTACGTGCTGGGCTCTTTCAACTGCGCGGATCAGCTCTTTGTTATTGCGGCGGACAATTTCCATCGCAAAATAGCCCTGCTGGTTGACGGCCTGCATCTGCTGAAGATCCATCACCTTCTGGCGCAGCGGGAACAGAATTTCATCCTGAATGTATTTAATTTTTTCGGGGTCTTCGTTATTGATCTGCGCTTCTTCCAAAGCTTTGGAGACGGCTTCATCCATCTGGGTGCCCAGTTCAACCTGCTTGCCCAGTTTTACTGTCAGATCGCGCAGCGAAGCCTGTTCGATTTCAAGGGTTGTATTGTCATTGATTAAAGCGCGTTTGCCGGCTTCAAGGGATTCCATGATTTCTTCAATCTGGGAATCTGCTTTTTCATATTTCTGGAAGTAGTTTTTGACGGGATTAAACATTTTGCCAAACAGGCTGTTGTTATTGAAGTTAATCCCTGTTGGATCGAGTTCTTTCATTTCACGGTTCAGCTTGGCCAGTGAATCCACCACCTGCCCGCCTTCGGAACCGGTTTTGGACAGGTCGTTGAGGGTCTTTTCCAGCATTTTATTTTTCTCGCTGGATTTTACGACGATATCTTTACCAAAGCTGTCAATGGTGTTGGCAATATTCCGTCTTTCTTCAAGAGAATCAAGATTGATTCCCATTACTTCTTTTGCGTTTTCTGCCGCCATATTGGACAGGGCAGTCTTCTGCTGGGGCGTCGGATTTAAAGGTTCGGTAACCTTTTCCTTATCGAGCGCATCCACATCCATACTGAAAGCCATATGTTCTCCTTCTGCCTGATCGGCTGTTTATCGGTTCGCTCCTTGAGACTGGAGCGGTTGGTTTACATGCATCATGCCTGATCTAGTTATATCAAAGAGTATCTGTCATGATCAGAACAACATTCTTCCTTCAACGAAATTTGAGAATTTATTCAGAATTGGTCCAGACAAATCCAACATATTGTCAAGAACCTGAGCGGGCTGGATGAAAACCGTGTCCGGACTGATTCTGAATTCAGGAAGATCCGGAATCTATCAAAGAATTAATGCTGCTGACGATACAGCTTGGTCTGTTCAGTCAGCTGACTTAATTCCTGCATGGCCGGCAGATCATCCAGATCGCCCTGCGGGTTAGACAGATTGTTCACTTCCTGAAGCAGACGGTCAAACCGGATCAGGATTTCTTCGTTTTTCTTCAAATCCGCCGCAATGGCATCAAAACTGGCCTGGTAAGGTTTGATCGCATCTGTGTATTCCTGATGGATTTTGAATAAATGCTCATAGCCATCCGCATCAAAAATCGCGATCCGGTTAAGAATCTGCGTAACATTTTCATCAAACAGATACAGACAACGGTTAATCGTTTCCGCAAATTTGGCATAACTGATCCGGGAACCCTGAAAGTAGGACTTCAAAGCCACATCCAGCTGTTCACTCTTCTTTTCCATGCGGACGCACTGGTTATCAAGCTCCCGCATCTCTTTTTTAAACACTTTTGGATCGGCTTTCTTGACTGCCTTCAAGGTTTTTCGAAGCTGCTCTTCATCCAGCAGCCCCGCCATTTCCATATCCTTATTCGAATTCTGCTTTTTATCCTTTGGCCCTTTCACCAAAAGGAAAATTCCGATTCCAAGCAGGATCAGACCTGGCCAGAAAAATCCGGCTCCAGCTCCAAAAACGCCGCTTCTGATTCCGGAACTCGTCAGAAGACCGCCGCCTAGCCCCAATACAAACAGGCTGATCAGCCAGGGAATATTTATTTTTTTCTTCATTTTTTTCACCTTGAAACCAATATACCATGGATTCGCCACACTTCCTGAAGCAGACTGACGGCCTGTTTCATTCTTCATATTTTCAATGACCTGATTGAAACTCAGACAGATTTTTCTGAAGCCGCCCAAAAGGCGTGTAGAGCCAGACATCCCTTTGTCAAAAGAATCTAACTTTCTTTTCTGTAAGACTAGAACATTAATTATGATATTTTTCTTATCTATTATTTATTTTACGTTCGATAAATGTAAATATCTGGTTGTAAGTTGTTCATAATCGGTATTGATGATTGAATATATCCGCTTTTTAATTTTTCATGAAAACAAGTATGTTACGATCAGATTAATTCAGTGACTTCACGCTGATAACATGGAGATAAAATCATTATGGCTATTTATCGAAATCTTAAAGTTGATATTCCAACCAGTCATGTGCTCTTTGAAAAGCACAAAAACAGCGACTGCCCCATTATCAAGTACGTGATCGAAGCTCCCTACAACCGCGAGAAAGGTTTTCCGCAGCCAAAGCGCGTCACGATCGGCCATCAGTGTGCGGATGATCCAGCCAAAATGCATCCGACCACGCAATACCAGAAAATCTTTCCAAAGCAATGGGAGAATCTGATGTTTGAATCCAACACGCCCCCTGTTAAACGCATTGGCGTTTTCACTTTGCTTCAGGCAATCAACCAGAAAACTGGTCTTCTCAATCTGCTCACCCAGATTTATGGCGTTCAAAGTGCCTATGCATTGCTCGAACAGGCCCTTTACCCTCTTCTCTATCCAAACAAGGACACTTTCCAAGAGCTCCAGTCTCTTCTGACTTCATGGCCGCCTTTGGGAAATGAGGTGCTTTTCGTCGCTGGTTTTGAGCATCAGGATTCTGATGCAAAAACAAAGACAGATTCAAAACAGAAATCTGAATCTGCCCTCCCCGCACTGTTTTTCCAGAACCTGACCAAAGATCAGGAATCTCTGTTTCGCAAAACATGGGCCGACAGCTGCCTTGGCACAGGTCTGAAAAAGGTGTGGCTTTGCGTGGATGGTTCCAACCAGGACTGGACCCACTCCGGTGTAAAGCTGGTGGAAAATGACCATCTAAACAATCCGGACTTAAAGCCTGAACCGATCAGTTTTGCCTGTGCGCTCAACGAAGAAGGCAAACCTGTTTTCTATGACGTTTTTGAAGACGGGCTTACCAATTCCAAAGCTCTGGTCAGAACGGTTCACCATCTTGAAGATCTTGGCTTCTTTTTAGAGGGGATTCTGGTCACGCGTGGAGTGTGCACCCCTGCTTTACTGGAACTCTTTTCAAGTCTTGCCCTTCCCTGTCTGATTCTGGTCAATGATCCGCCAGCTTCCTGTAAAGAACAATGGATTGAGTCGGGAAAAGCCATGAAAATGAATCTGGATTATCTCATTCCATTCACCACTCTGTTTGGGATGCAGATGGAAATGCCAGTCTTTTCCAGTCTGGACAAGCCTCAGAAAGTCGCGTTGCTCTATGATTTCCAGCAGGCTCACTTACAAACCACAACCCTGATTGATCAAGTGTTCCATGCTCAGGCTGCCATTCAAGAGCAGCTGGATCAAAATCGGCCCGTCCAGATTGATCCGGAACTGGAAAACTTTTTGATCATCGATCCAGAAGCCAGCGCTCCTGTCCGGATTCATCGGCCTGCTTTGCAGCAAGCCATTGACAGGCAAGGTCTGGAGGGGTGGATTTACTCGTGCGACCTTACGCTTTCTGAAATTCAAAACATTCAGACAAGACAAAGCAGGATGGAAAGCTATCTGAAAACAATGAAGATTCAGCTTGGCTATGGTCAGTATCCGGTAATCCTCAATTCGACTGTAAATGCTCTCTTTCTGATCGGCTTTCTGCGCTCGATCATTGGTTACGAGCTCGAACAGGCCGCCAGCCTCTGTCATACAGACCTGAAAACCATTCTGGAAGAAATCCACGATCTGCAAATCCACAAGCATCATGACAATTATGTCTACGCCCACAATCAAAGCGATGAACTCCAGACTTTCTTTGAATCGCTTGGCATTCGGGATATGCAAAGCCTGATCTATCTGTCCGTTGCTTTTGAAAACCATCGTCTGGTCGGTCTTCACTCCTCAAACCCCGATCAAAAGATCAATCCGGCAACTCTTACGGACATCGCCTCGCCTGCACCCCGCCGACGCGGCGTCAAACCTGGAACGATCCGCGGTCCCTATAATAAAAATGGAGCCGCCCGTAAAAAGCCTGGCGTTCCGGTTGGCACCAAGCGCGGCCTCTACAATAAAGATGGCAGTCTGCGTAAGAAACCCGGCCGTAAATCCAGACATGACGAGAACAAACCAAAATAAGCAAAACCCAAAAGCGCCCGCAAATTCGACTCTTTTCGAACTTGCGGGCATTTTTTCTTTGCCAGTCTTTCGCTTTCAGATCTTCTTGCCATTCTGAAGACTGGCTCTATTTCTTGAGGATGTTGATCTTAATGATATTGGTATTAATAATATTAACGTTAATGTTAATGATATTAACGATGCTGATCTTCTGGCTATGAAGATTGGCTCCATCCATTCAAGCCATCAGTTGTGGATTATTTTCCAACTTCCACATAGTCTGCTTCTTTTTTGCCGTTAAACGGTTCTGAATAAACGGAGTATTCAAATCCAATGACTTCACCATCCTCTTTGTTTTGCTGAATCTGGTAATAGTTCATCGTGCCCTGAACTTCCATCTTGACGTAAACGATATCGCTCTTTTCAAACAGTTCCGTCAGATCCGCACTCTTTTCATGGTCAGTCAAAATGATGCGGCCATCTTTATACTGGACAGACTGGGCAAAAGTCTCATAAACATCTTGTGCGGGCAGTGGCGTTTCATGGCCAAACCGGTCGATCTCAACGCCACCGCCGCCTCCGATTTCCTGACCATCGGATGTGGCAAAGGTGTAGCCGCCCTGACCATCTGGAGTGGCTTCGATTTCAACCTGCTCACCATTGAGCCAGCCATTGATCATGGTTCGAAAGCCACCAAGATCTGCGGCATACGCGCCAGTGGCTCCAAATAAGCAAATCAGGGCAGCCGCGGCTGTAACTGCCATTGTTTTTGTCTTTTTCATAGAATTTTGCTCTCTTTTCTGTAAGTCTTCAATCCGTACCGGCTCAGGATCCTGAAGGATATTCATCGCCTGCCGATAGCGTTTCTGATTGTCGAGAAAAGCAGGATCATTCTTCTTGTTCATCGTTCCAGTCTCCTTTCAGTTTTTCTTTCAGCTTCTGGCGGGCACGAGACAATCTCTTGCGCACTGCTGCTTCACTGATGGAAAGCATCTCCGCCATCTCTGGGGCGCTGTAATTTTCGTAGTAGTACAACTGCAAAACCATTCTTTCTTGAGCAGGCAGCGAACAAATCACATTAAACAGTTCATGTGCCTGGTCATCCTGGTGCTGGGCGGTTTCCTGAATCTGGTCAATGGAAACCCTGTTGCGCCTCCAGAAAGCCCGTCGTATGTCTTTGGCCTGGTTCAAAACAGTTCGAAACAACCAACGGCGTATGTGTTCTTCATTTTCGAAGTCCATATCCTTCTGGTAATACTTTAAAAACGTGCTCTGTACGGCATCCTGGGCATCTGCCTGATTTTGCAGGACGGAATAGGCAGCCAGAGACAGGTTTTTCTGGTATTTCGCCATGAGATATTCAGTATCCAGCTGCATTCTCTTCCCTTCTTTCTATCTTGCGCAGATGCGATGGTAAATCTGTGGTGTTGGTTTGGATCATGAATCGTATGTTGAAAGGTCCTTTCACCTATACCACGATTCAGACCTCGAAAGTGTGACCGGAAGCCAGAAAAATTTTGATTTTTTAAAGAGCCGCTTTTTGAAGCACAAAGATCATCTGACAAAGAAAAAGCAGCGAATAAAAGCAATCAACAATAAGGACGATTAAAAAAGCGAACGAAAAAGGGACAGACATCTGCTGTCTGTCCACATTGGGGTTTCTGGATTTGGGTTTCTGGATTTCAGTTTCGCAGCACTTAGAGGTTGGCTCCATTCTGGGCAATCGTATCCTGATACCAGTAATAGCTGTCTTTTGGATAGCGCTTCATGTCTTTGAGCTCTGTTTCGCCGCGGTTGACGTAAACAAAACCATAGCGTTTCCTATAACCCTGATGAGTGCTGACCAGATCAATTAAAGACCATGGGCAATACCCGATCAGATCTACACCATCCTGAATGGCCAGGCCAGCCTGTTTAAAGTGACGGGTCAGATAATCGATTCGATAGTCATCATGGATCGATCCGTCTTCTTCTAAAACATCCAGGCTGCCAATACCGTTTTCGGTAATCAGTAAGGGCAGATGGTAGCGATCGTAAATCCGGCGCAGGGTTGTGCGCATGCCCACTGGATCAATCTTCCAGCCAAAGTCGGTATTCTGAAGCAGATCGTTTTCTTCGGCACGGAAGACACCTTCTTCACCAACCATTGTCTGCTGGTCGCCATTTCTTGGCTGGCGGTCATGGCCATCGTTTTTTGCCGCGGAAACCGTCGCGGTCGCATAATAGTTCACGCCCAGAAAATCCGGTCTGGCATTTTTGAGAATTTCCATATCACCTGGCGCAATTTCTGGTGCCAGGCCTTTTTCTTCTAAATAAGCCCAGGCCAGTGGATTGTATTCACCGCGTACGTAGACATCCATATACAGCCAGTCGCGGATCGCTTCCCAGTTGTCAGCAGCGATAATGTCTTCGGGCCTGCAGGTTTTGGGATAGACCGCAATGATGTTCGGTGCGGGTCCGATTTTGGCTTGTGGGTCCATCTCATGCAGCAGAATGCAGGCCTTTGCCCCGGCGAGGAACATGTTGTGATTTTGTTGATAGAGCTCTTTCTGGCTTGGCACTTTGCCAGGATACATCGCATTTGGATGGTTGATCATGACATTCTGCTCGTTGATGGTCAGCCAGTATCTGACCTGGCCTTTAAATTCTTCAAACATCAGGCTGGCATAGTCTACAAACGCGTCGATGGTTTCAGGATTGGACCAGCCGCCTTTTTCATGCAGCGCTAAGGGCAGATCAAAATGATAGAGCGTAACAACAGGTTCAATGCCGGCATTGCACAGTTCATCGATCAGATTGTGGTAGAACTCCAGGCCTTCTTCATTGATCTGGCCGGTGCCTTTAGGGAACACGCGGCTCCAGGAGATCGAGAAGCGATAGGCTTTGAGACCAAGCTGTTTCATCAGGGCTACATCTTCTTTGAAATGATGGTAATGATCACTGGCATCTTTAAAGTCAGCCTGGTTGATTGGGCGATGAAGGTCCTGGACCGAAAGCCCTTTGCCATGGCTGTCGGCGCAGCCTTCAACCTGATAGGCGGAAGTCGAAGCGCCCCAGAGAAAATCTTTGGGGAACGTACTTGGTTTTGAATAGAACATAGGATTTTCCTTTCTGCCGGGTGCTCCGGCTTTTGTCTTTTGACTGCTTTATTGACTTGAATATTCGTATCTGGTGTCTGTTTACAGCTCCCACGAAGGCCAGAGAGGATCACTCTGGTCTTTGGGACTGTAAGAGAGGGTGTTTTTTCACAAAGCCAGGAAGTTATCGATTTGTCTGGCTTCACTGGCTTGTTGGTGTTTTGAATGGCTGGCTTGAATCCTTGCCCAACTCAACGATAAGAGCGGGGGTTGAATCTTCTTAGTTGAATGTCGGGTTTTCGACAACGTTAACCGATTTGAAATCTGGCGTATTGGTCACCAGAACCATGGTTTCCGTTGGGTAACCAGCTTTTGCGATCTGGTCGACATCAAAGTTGAGCAGCGTCTGGCCTTTTCTGACTACATCACCCTGACTGACTTTGGCATCAAAGTATTTTCCATTCAGTTCGACTGTGTTGACTCCGACATGGACGAGCACTTCAATGCCATCCTGGCTGGTCAGGCCGATTGCATGTTTGGTTGGAAAGAACACACTGACTTTGCCATCAAATGGCGCAACCACTTCTCCTTTAGAAGGACGGATTACAGCACCCTGGCCGAGCATGCCAGAAGCAAAGGCTTCATCTGGAGCCGTATTTAATGGAAGGATCGATCCTGGAGTGGTGGCAAGAACAACCTCATTTTCTGGTTTTTCCTGATTCATGGACAGGACTGGTGTTGGTTCCTGGCTGGAGCTGGTGTTTGTATTTGTATTTGTATTTGTTTCTGTTACGGTTTTGGATGCAGCTTTCTTTTCAAAAGCGGAAGCGAGGATCCAGGTTAAAACAGCGGATACGACGCAGGCGATGACGATGGAAATCAGGATGTTGTAAAAGAAAGTCATCGTATTGTCGCCGATGTAAAGCAGGACCGCTGGCAGGCCCGAAGATCCAGTAGCGAAACGATGCGTGTGGGTTAATCCTGCATACAGACCACCGCAGGCGCCGCCAACCATGGATGCATATAATGGATATTTCTTTGGTAAGTTAACGCCATACAGCAAAGGTTCGGTAATCCCCATAAAAGCAGTGATGGAACCAGCGGTTGCCAGCTGTTTTTCTTTGGCTTTCTTTTCACGGAAGGCTACAACTGCCCCAGCCGAAGCCTGAGCCATATTGGAGCAGACACATCCAGGACCGAAGATCGAATCGTATCCAAGATTTGCCATCTGCATGACACCAAGTGGAGCAATTCCATTGTGAATGCCAAACATCACCATAACTGGAAGCAGACCGCCAACCAGAACAGCTGGCGCCCAGGCAGCATTTTCAGCCAGGAAGTTAAATACAGTTGCCAGATACTGACCAACGATATTTCCAAGCGGACCAATGACAGAGAAGGATAAAGTTCCCATGATGATCAGCACGAGCATTGGAACGAAGACCAGGTTGACCGACTTTGGCATCACTTTATTGAGCCAGCGTTCCAGATAGGACTGAACAAAGACGATCAGGATAATTGGAATGACGCTGTTTCCATAATTCACAAGCTGGAATGGAATGATCTCAAAGAAGTTTACAGCTTCCTGGGCAGCAACCATGCCTGTCCAGGTTGGGTGAAGCAGAATCAGCGCCGTAGCAGCAGCCAGGATCTGGTTGCATTTCAGTTTTTTAGCTTCTGTGTAAGCAAGCATGACCGGTAAGAAGTAGAAGACGGCGTCCGCAAACATGTTGAGCAGAATATAAGTCTGAGAATCATTGGTGATGACATGGAAGACAACCAGTAAAGCCAGAACGGCTTTGACCATACCTGCACCAGACAGGGCTGGAATAACCGGCTGGAAGACGGAGGCCACGAAATCAATGACGGTATTGAGTGCGCCTTTCTTTTCCTCTGGCGCATCGGCTGCTTCTTTCTGGTCAAGACCAGCCAGTTTTTCAACTTCTTCGAAGACATCAGCTACGTGCGTTCCGATGACAACCTGATACACACCGGCATTCCGGATGACCCCGGCAACACCATCCATATTTTTGAGGACTTCATCGTGAGCGCTGCTTTCATCTTTTAATTTGAAGCGAAGACGAGTCTGGCAATGGTATGCCGTGTTGATGTTTTCTTTACCGCCGACCTGTTCGATAATGTCAGCCGCAAGTGTTTCGTACTTTTTCGACATGAACTTTCTCCTTAGCTTTTTCCTTACGTTCTTTTTTCTTACTTGAAGATCCGACTTCCCTTTTATTTCTGGGCCCTTTGGGATGTCGGGTGTTCCTTGTTGCACCTGTAAAATACCAATTTCCAAGCGATCGAAAAACCGCTTTCAGACAACACGAAACTTAGTTTCATCTTTTTTCTCAAATTCAGTTTCATCGATGAAATAACGTGAAACAGAACGTAAAGACGATATAAAGATTTTGAAATATGGTTCATCTGTATCGAAAAAAAAGTAACTTCCACTGCTTTTCTCTTCCTCCAGCCACAAAAAAAGCCGCCTGTTTTTCCTTTTACAGACGACTTGGTTTCATTTTGGATCACTCATTTCACTCATCAGATCCGAGCAATCATAGATTCAATCAGCCCATCAGGCCGGTTTCTTCGACTTTTTCTTCGATGTAGTCTTTCATTTTGATAATTGGCTTGCGCAGGACCAGGCCAATCAATAAGGAAACCAGGATCCACCAGATCATTCTGGATAAGGCCATCCAGTAATAGTTTCCATACATGCCGCCCACGCATTCCCGCATGGCGTTGATCGCAAAGTTGAACGGGAAAAATGGATAGAGTTTCTGGTAGAACGCTGGCAGGGTTTCAATCGGGAAGGTACCGCCCGATCCGGCCACCTGAATGACCATCAAAACAACCGCTAATGCCTTGCCAACGTCACCAAAGGAGATCGTTAAGGTATACATCAACAAGGAGAATGTCACCGCAGTTGCCACCCCCGCAAAGATAAACAGTCCCGGATTTTCGCACTGGATATGGAGCAGATACAAATCTCCCAGGCAGATGACTAAAGCCTGCAAGACACTGACCGTCATGAAAATCAGATAACGGCCAAGATACGCCTGGGTTGGACTCAGGCCGCCAAATTCTTCTTCTTCTTTCACTTTCGTTTTTAAAATGGCGACATTGACCAGGGCACCGACCCATAAAGCAAGCGTGGTATAGAAAGGCGCCATGCCGGAGCCATAATTTTCAATTTTATAAACGGAATGCTGGTTAAGCGAAACCGGCTGTTTCATAAACGCACTGATCAACGCTGGATCGCGGTCTAACAGGTCAGCCAGTTTTTTCAGGCTTTCATCTGCTGTCGAGTTCTGGATCTCGGAAATGATTGTATCCAGCTTGTCAATGGCCTGTCCTAAAAGGTTCTGGGACTGATCCAGGGCAATTGTGCTTTGGGCAAGCGTTCCGCGAGTGGCAGAAATGGCACTGTCAATTCCCTGCTGGAAATTGGCAACCCCATCTACCAGGCCGCTGGCCTGAACCAGTTTGTCATTGATCGTATCATTCAAACCCATCAGACCATCACGGACCTGGTTCTGGAACAGGTCGAGGACATCATTCTGGGTGTTGGCAAGATTCGAAAGCGCCTCCTGGACGGAATCAATAGTCCGGGCTGGCAGGCTTTCGCCATCCTGAACCGATTCAATAGAACCATTCAGGTCATTGATCGTATCAATCAGACGGTTATTGTTATCCGTTACGCGGTCGATCATCTCCTGCAGCCCAAAGACCTGAACCGGCAGGGCATCCTGAATTTTCTGCAAAGACTGAAGCAGTGAAGAATCGAGGGATTCCATTTTCTGCAGCGGATCGACAACCGCCTGCAAACTCGCAATCACGCCATCGCGATTGCCTTCCAGATCGGTTTCAACGTTCGAAACGGCTGTCTGCGCCTGACCGATCTGATTAGAAATCGAGCCCATCACGCTGGTCAGCGAATTGAGCAGCGCCTGCAAGGTATAATCTGTATCATTGACATCACTTGCCGCATCGTTGAGATCACTTTGAATGGCATCGGTATCCAGATGCAAAGAATCAACGGCTGCCAGAGAGCTGTCGAGCGCTTTGGTCGACGCGGTAATGGAAACTAACAGGGTCTGGTAGCTTTCCAGAGAACTTTTGGCCTCATTGAGCGTGGAGACGACTTTGCCAGTTGTCTGGGAGCTGTTGTCCTGGATTTCCTTGCTGGCATCGCGGATGACCGTGCTCAAAACCGAACTTGCGGTTTCAATGAACGCTTCATTGACCTGCAGCTGAACGGTGTTGACCCCGGAATTGGTGATCTTTGGAGCAATGGCATTTTTCTTTTCGTTGACGTAGTAATCAATCACTGGCTGCTTGATGTCCAGATTGGTAATCGACAACATATCTTCGGAGAAATCTTCCGGAATGATGACGGCCGCATAGTATTGGGAATCATCGACCCCATGCAGGGCCTGCTCTTTATCGACAAACTGCCAGCCAATCTGATGGTTATTGGCCAGCTGGTCGACGATCATTCCCCCAACATTCAGCTTGGCTCCGGCAATCTCGGCCCCTTTATCGGTATTGGCTACTGCGATCTTGATGCCGTTGGTATTGGAATAAGGATCCCAGTTGGAGTTGATATTGAACCAGGCATAGAGGGCAGGAATGATGATTATTCCGATCGTGATAATCGCCGCAAACAGATTACGGCTGATTTTCTTCAGGTCCCGCTTGTAGACCTCCCAGATTTTTTTCATACTAAACCCCTTTTTGAACTTCTTGGCAGACATACAGAACCAAAGATCTAATCCCTTGCCTGATCGTTCAGGCAAAGCAGTCTGGTCACCCAGACGTTCAGAAGTCTTTTGGCGCCTTGATCTGGAAATTGCACAAAACGAATGATTTTCATTTCCAGACAGATTCTGTACGTATGTTCTTTTTAATATTTAATCAAGGGGAAAGATTGTCGACCACTGAAGTGACTGTTTCAGTTTTTTGATGGTTTCCAATCAGAATTGAATCCAGAAAGAGAAAGAGCGATAGACAGAAAACGAAAGGTAGAAAACGAGAGACAGCCGGACAGTCAGATGTCCGTTGATTTTGCGTGTTTTCGGCCCTGTTTCTTTGCTTGATCCGTCCATCGTATTTCCTGCCTCCTGATTCAGGGCGAATCTCATTCATACCTGCCCTCATTCTTGCCATCCTCTTTGCTGTTCTATACGCTTTCAGCCCAGAGAAAAACCCTGATCGGGTTCAGAACCGGATCAGGGTCAATTGGCTTCTTGTGAGAGTTTCAGAGCGAGTTTGGCTTAGTCAACCTGGGATTTAACGTAGTCGAGTACTTCTTCTGCTGTATCCATGGACAGGCACTTTTTAGCGAGTTCCTGCATCTCAGCATAGCTCAGGCCGTTAACAACTTTGCGTGCTTTCAGGATCTGAGTTGCGGACATGGAGAATTCATCCAGACCAAGTCCGAGCAGGATTGGTACAGCGTAAGGTTCGCCGGCCATGGCACCGCACATGCCAACCCATTTACCATTCTTGTGAGCACCCTGGATCGTCATGTTTACCAGACGCAGGATAGCTGGGTTGTATGGCTGATAGAGGTAGCTGACTTTCTGAGACATACGGTCGGCAGCCATGGAGTACTGAATCAAGTCGTTTGTACCGATGGAGAAGAAGTCTGCATATTTGGAGAATTCGTCAGCCAGTACAGCAGCGGCTGGGATTTCAACCATCATACCAACCTGGATGTCATCGGAAACAGCAACGCCTTCGGCAAGCAGTTCAGCTTTGCATTCTTCAAACAGAGATTTTGCAGCCTTGAATTCGTTGATGGTGGCGATCATTGGGAACATGATGCACAGTTTTCCATAAACAGAAGCACGGCACAGTGCTCTTAACTGAGTTTTGAAGATATCCGTACGGTCGAGGCACAGACGGATTGCACGATAGCCCAGGAATGGGTTCATTTCTTCTGGGAATTCGAAGTAGGACAGTTTCTTGTCGCCGCCAATATCGAGAGTGCGGACAACAACTTTTTTGCCTTTCAGAGTTTCAAGAACAGCTTTGTAAACTTCGAACTGTTCTTCTTCTGTTGGGAAGTGGTCATTATCCATGTAGAGGAATTCAGTACGGAACAGACCAACACCTTCACCACCGTTGGCAACAACCTGTTCAGCGTCTTTTACGCTTCCGATGTTACCAGCAAGTTCAACTTCATGATCATCTGTTGTGATGGATTTAGCGTTGATCAAAGTTTTAAGGGCAGCCTTTTCTTCTTTGTAGGCTTTTTCCTTTTCAGCCAGTCTGGCGATGGTTGCTTCATCAGGGTTGATGAAGACTTCACCATCCAGAGCGTCCATACCAATGACATCACCAGTATTGACTTCGGCTAAGACACCACCGGTACCAACAACAGCTGGAATTTCCAGGGAGTTTGCCATGATTGCAGAGTGGCTGGTTTTTCCACCGATTTCAGTCACGAAACCTTTTACGAATTCATTAAGCTGAGCGGTATCGGATGGGGTTAAGTCATGAGCGACGATGATCGTTGGTTCATCGATAGCACTCAGATCTGGAATGGTAAGACCGAGCAGGTTACATTTTAAACGGTAGGTAACGTCTTTGACGTCAGCAGCTCTTTCTTTGAAGTATGGGTTGTCCATTGCTTCAAACATGCTGACCATCATGTTGGAAACCTGATCTGCAGCGTATTCAGCATTCACGCCATCGTTTTCAATCATAGCTTTCATCTGGCCAACAAGTTCAGGGTCATTGGCCATCATTAAGTGAGCGTCGAATACTTCGAGTTCTTCTGGTGCAAGACGTTTAGCGGCACGTTCTTTGACACCTTCGATATCTGTGATGGTTTTTGCCAGAGCGCTTTCGAGTTTTGCAACTTCGTCAGCAGCATTGACGTCAGTCTTTTTTTCGATGACAACAACAGGCGACACAAGCTTGTAAGCTTTAGCGGTCGCAACGCCTGCTGATGCAGCAATTCCTTTTAACATTCCTAATCTCCTCCTGTATTTGAATGCGTTTTACATCACGAAAATTGTATCAGATTTTCACAGAACCGAGGAATTCTTTTTCTCATTCCGACCACCGGATTGATTTCTTTGTGATTCATTTTATGATTACAGGACAGTTTATCCGGCTCACTCATTCAAATACTCAAAACTGCTAATTCCAATCTGTTCTTTTCTTCATAATTATCGCCCTCTTCTGTTCAGTTTCCTTTACTCATTCTGGCCGTCAGAATATTCAGAATCTGCAAGTACTCTCACGCCTTGATCCAATCCAGAATCCGAAGATACAAACCGAAAAGATGCAAATCATCAAAATCCAAAATCTGCCCAGTCATGTAACAGCTGACAAAATCAAGGATATAGAGAAGCAATACAGAGATAGGAATAAAATGATAATCAGATGATTTCATGTTAATCATCAAATGACAGAATATCTACAGAAAAGAAATACGAAGGCCAACAGGAAAGCGTCATGCACGCAGCACGTAAAGACAGTCAAATGAAGATCACAAAGACAGCCAGTTCGAGAATTGGCCAGAAATCAGGAAATGAAATGAAGAGGACCTAATGTCAAGTACAAGAAAGAGAGCAGAAGGCAAAACGAGGACTAAGAATAAAACGTGAACAGCGAACAAACCAGATCAAAGAACAAAAAAAGAGAGACCCCAGCATCCCTCTTTTGAATGATTCAATTTTGATTGGGTATCTGATTCTTACCCTGGCCAAAGCGGCTGCCGGCAGGAGCAGATACAGCTTAAGCTGTTGCTTCTTTGGTTTTTGGAACCCCAGCCATGGTTGGTTTGATGGCTTTGGCAAGCGCCATGTTGACAAGACCAGCCGCAGCCATTTCGCCAAGACCATTGGTGACAATCACCAAAGACAGGTACATCAGCAGCGTATCCGGAGACTGTCCAATTGCCTGAGCGTATTGTGGACCCCATAACAGATAGATCAGACCCAGAACCATCAGGGTATGACAGAAAGTGGCCAGCACCCCTGCAAACAGAGCTGCCAATGGACGATTGAATTTTTTATTGAAAAGCTGGAAGAAAAGCCCAGCAAAATATCCAAGTAAGATTCTAGGAACCAGAGCGATGACAAGCGAAGTCCAGTTGCCGGAGATTCCGCCAATCGTAACAAATGGCGAGAAGACAAAGGAAGCCGCCGATGGAGTCATGGTTGCGTTCCATACGGAAGTCAGGCCGAAGACCAGACCTAATGCGGCGCCATAAGATGGCCCCATTAAGATGCCAGCGGCGATGACGGGAATGTGCATCAGTGTGATGGACAGGAATGGTGTGCGGATGTATCCAAGCGGAGTCATCAGCAAAACCAGTTCAATAGCCAGGAACATTGCGAACAACGCCATGTTCTTTGTTTTTTGATTGCGTTTCATTATAATCCTCTACTTTCGTTTCTCTGTGAATACGATGTAAACATTGATGCCATAAGGCGTTTTGACACCTGAAAGCTGGCCTTCCTGGGGATCGGCTGCCTGTGTCTCAAGCAGAATAAATCAGGCTGGAATCAAAATGCAATCAAATCTATACCGTCTGCCAAATTTTCCGATAATTCATCCACACAAATCCCGCAAGAATGCCTTTTCATTTTTCTATGATTTTTATGGAGCGGGCCTTCTTGGCTATTTTTGGCAGGAAAGGTAAACTGGACCATAGAAACGCAATCTGCTCTTCCAGCAGCCACACTATGACGAGAAAGGACAATTATGATTCGCAAAGAAGAATGCACCTCTGTTGAAAATTTGATGGGCGGCAAAGGCACTGTCAAGCTCTATCACATCCAGACCAAAGAAGAACTGGGAAAAGCCGGCCGGCTCTATGCCCGGGTTGTTCTCGAGCCAGGTTGCTCCATTGGCTGGCACCGTCATACCGGGGAAACCGAACCTTACTACATTCTAAAAGGTGAAGGAACCTTCATCGATAATGATGGCAGCCGCAGCACGGTGACTCCAGGCGATATCTGCACGATTGAAGATGGTCAATGCCATTCCATGGAAAACAACAGCTCTGAACCACTGGAATTTATCGGTCTGGTTTACAACCTGTAAAGCTGCAGCCAGACTGTCATCTTTTCTGATTACTCTACTCTGATCACTTCAGATTTCCAGACAGATTTCCTTTGATCGTGACTTTTGACAAGTCATGATCATTTTTTGTCTCTGGCAAGAAAAAACGCCTGATTGTTCAACCAGACGTCTTTCAACTTTCGTTTTTGATTCGATACAAACCATCACTGGATTCGCTTTTTTCAGGAACAATGCTTTCCATATAGTGCTTTATAGTGCCTTAACCAGACAGATGCTGCTGAGAAATTTAACTGAATAAATAGGAAACAAACTTTTTATATGTTTCCATCTTGCGACAGGTAATTGTTACATTCAGCTCTGATTTTGGATGGGCGTTAAACCAGCCTGCGGCAACAATGACTGGAAATGGAAGGTCATCTTCAAGGTCTGCTTCTTCATTGCCGATCGCAGGGATGGCTATGGATTTGACGCCCATTTCATCCGCTGCACTCAAAATCTTGGTGATAAACATTGTCAGTGTGCTTTCATTTTCTTCCATGGGCAAAGCCGCATGGAAGATTTTTGAAGCCTTCAGATTGGGAGCATCGGTAACCACCATTGTTCCCGGTTCTGGAGTTGCGCTGGCAAAACAGTGCTCTTTCAGTTGTTCTCCACAGGCTTCCAATAAAGCCTGGGACCCGGGTTCATTGAAATCAAAGGGTACGTACGCTGCATTGACGACCACTTCTACATCCTGAGTGCAGGCTTCTCCATGATCGATATACAACATGGATTCCCGCTCTGGCTCTTCTTCCTCTTCTTCCTCCTCGTCGGATTTAAGAACCATTGTGAGCAGATCTTTATTGAGCAGAACAGACAATGACCATGGGTTCATGATCAGTCCGGAAGACGCTTCATCATTTTTAGCCAGGGTTAACAGATCACCGGCCGGAACCATTCGATAATCGGTCGGCTGTCCAAGCTCCATCTCCTCCTGGCTTGTAAATACCGTATAGGCGATTCCGCCTCGATTCATGGCAACTTTCCGGTAATCCGTAACGGGTCCGGATGTCATTTTTCCTAAATTCAGTTTTGGGATAGTCAGTAAATCCTCACTGGATTTGGGTTCCAGCGGTACATAAAAGCACTGCCCGGAACTGACAAATTCACGTAAAGCTTCAATCAGCTTCACGATGTTTTCCTGGGTATTGGCACGCTCCAGTTCATGGATTGTATCTTCAATTTTTTTACTTAAAGCACGATCATTTGTCGGCTTTTCATCAGGTCGGGTAGTATTCATACCGTTATTTTAATGATCTTTGTCAAGGAAATTCGAGACCTTGCCCACCATAAAAATTAATCATTTTAAATGATTCAAATCGGATTTAATTGTTATCTTTTATATTCCAAAATGTTTGTTTCATCCCTGAATAAAGCCGGTTCAGATACAAAATACAAAATTTTGAAATGATTTGAGAAGCCTTTGATTGTGTCGCAGACCATTCGATCAGACAAAGCCAGACGAAACCTTCAAGCGCTTTTTCGTTTTCCATCTGTTATTCAAGCCACTCTCACGTTTGTACTGATGGAATGCTAAAATACTTCTGTTGGCCTGAGCACCAAAAAGCGATCTGACCGTCTTTGTCTGAATCCTGTTCAACAAGATAAATCCATGCCTGCATGCATAGATGGATGAAGAGATGGATGAAGAGATGGATGAATGGATCAGATCAACTTTTCCGCTTTTAAAAGTCGATTCATTCTGCTTTTAAGACTTTGGATCAAAAGAGAAACGATGCCCCAGCCGACAATCTGTTCGTTGTCTGATCCGCTCTTTATGCCGGTTCTGTCAGGCTCGCTCTTTTTGCCGACTCTTGTCCGGCTGGATTTATCCTGTTGACGTTTGTTTGCCTGTTGGCGGATCTTCATGCATCAGATTTAAAAAACTGAAATTTAGAAAAGGAAAAATATGAAAAAAGTTCTCTATTATCTGGCCCAAGTCAGTCTCCTGCTCTGCTCGCTCATGCTTGGCTTTGTAACCACCGAACAGATGGCGCTGCTTTGTTATTCCTCCTTATTGGCCGGCATCCTGTTGATGGTCGCTTATGCGGTTGGGACCAAAACCAACTGGGCCGGACTCTTCCTGTATGCGACGGTTGCCTGCTGCCACTGGTTTTATCTGAGTGTTGCCAATGACACCGCCCCGATTGCGATGGGATGTCTGGGCGCGTGTCTGCTGCTCTCGCTGGTCTTCCTCTATCTGACCATCCGCAAACCCTTTGATCTGCGGCATCTGCTTTCGTTTACGTTGTTTGCGAAAGTCGCTTTGATTCCAGAACTGCTTTTGAACTATCTGATGGCCAAAAGCAGCGGCGTGGAAATGTTCAGCTATTTCAACTGGGTATTGCTGGCACTGACTTCCCTGTTTGCGATCAGCTGCCTGGTGGCCATGTATCGCCGGCAGATCATTTTGCAGTCCTGGGCGATTGTATTGGGTGTGTTCCAGTTTTTCTTCTTTACCGACATCATCTCAAGTGCTGCCATGCTGATTATGGTTGCCCGGTATCAAGAACCAGAACCAGAAGTTCATGAACCGCTTTACAAAAAATCCGCTTTTGCGCCCAATAAAGCACTCAAGCCCAAAAAACAGATTCCCAGGCAGACTCAAAAGAAAGCTCGCAAATAAGACGCAAGACTATGCCGAACTCTGCATCAGATCCCTTATGAAATGGTTATTCGCTCCTGTCCATAGGACAGGAGTGTTTTTTTAAACGTCGTCATAAAAAAACATTGGTTTTTCTACTGAGGGAAGATATATTGAAATCGATTCTACACAGAAATTCTTCATCGGTCTGACTCCCTTTGCTTCGTGAAAGGAATTTGGCTGGCTTGCAGGATTGATCACAGACTGATGGAAATTCGTCCATTTTTGCAAATTCATTAAACCAAACGAATCCTCTGGCCCATCTGGCCGTATATGAATATATGTATTCGATTCCAGCAAAAACTTTTAGACCCTTTATAAAGCAGAACCATTTGAAAGGAGATGTTCTATGCCACGTAAAAAATCTACTCAAACCGTTTCAAAACGGAAATCCGATCCAAAAGAGGTCATTGACAAATTCTCCGAAATTCTGGGCTTCAACCCTGATTTTCCCTTCGAAGAAGAAGAATTTGCGGCAGTCATTTACGATCCTGAAAATCCTCACCTGGAAATTTCTCATGCCAGTGAGCTGTTCGATCGGATTCTCCATGATCCATCCTTACACAATGACAAAGAACTTTACAAGATGCTCAGCGAAGAACTCAGTCCAGAAGCAGACGTTGACTACCAGATTCGAGATGTAGGATCCGTCCTTTACCATTACTTTGATGGTTGTTTTGAATGGATTCTGGAACACCAGGACCTGTTTACCGGACGCACTTTCTTTTATGGCCTGAATGCTGAATTTCTGGCCGCTTTTACCGCCTGGCGCTTTCCCGACATTGAGGTGTGCTGGCTGTCGACGACCGATGAGACCCCTGATGATCCAAAACGAAATCTCAACCCCGATACCAGATCCTTCCCCTGTCTGATCAATGACTCCCTATCCAGACAGCTCAATCTGGAAAACCTGCATCGGATCGATCTTGCCAATCCAAGTGCCTGTGGATCGTTTCAGACCATCGTCCTTTGCGCGGTCATGAATAAATTCTGTCTGGATAAGGAATGCAATCCTTTGAAAGAGCCATTTCCACCACTCAACTATCGTCAAAAGGCCCGCGCCTGGTTCAAGCAGCTCGACCAGGAAGTTCTCGATCTGCCAGATCTTCTTGAAAAGGGTGGAAACGTTGTCGAGATCATTCATACCGAGGATGATCTGGCTTCGTTTGCCTGGAAGATCAAAATGTTAGAGCTTGGGATGGAAATCGTCCCGGAAACCCATTCGTTCTATGATGACTCTGGCATTGTACCGACCGAGATTTCCCTCATGGCCTACACGGATGAACCCATCGACCGCGAAAAAGAAATCCAAAAGCTGTTTGAATATATCAGAACCCTTCCCTTTGGTTTTAAGGATCGGGAAACGATTAGAGCCCAATGGGGGCGTAACGTGCTGGAATCCTTCCCCTTCAAGCAGGAAAGTGGCTTTCTGATTCAGGCTGAAAATAACGAAAAAGTCCATGGATGGATCTGCACGGGAACCCTCTATCTTCCAAAGCCAACTTTCATCTATTTCACTGATATTGACCTGAATATCGATCCCTTTCTGGACTTCAACGCCGACGAGCAGCCTTTGCGCAGCCCCTTACTGGAAATATTTCCCATCAAACGCCAACAAGAGGTCCAGGCCTTCTTTGAAAAGAAGATGGCAGCCTTGCGTTCCAGCAAAAAATACCGGATCACTCCCCATCAGTTTGGAAGCAACCCGGTTGATTCAAATCCATACGAAAAGAATTAACTCTTAAGGACCGAATCCTTCTTTTCGATCCCTTTGTTTTTGACCATTCTTCCCTGTCCTGAGACCAAGGCAGGGATTTTTTCATGGCTGGATCAACAATGCTGTGGATGGCCATCCTGTAGCAACGGATGATAATGGCCGGCAAGAAGAACCGCTCTTCAAAAGAGATATCCTGATTTTCGTTTTATTTATGGCGACAATTCAGACTGGCCAAAGTATCTTCCCCAGACGAACGCCATCATTGGTTTTATTGATGCCGCCTACAAAGACAAACTCAAAAGCCTGCCCCATCTTGAACTGGTCCAGCTGCCTTTTGCGGGCTATGAAAGCTGGCCCGAAGCGGTGTCGTGTCCGCTGGCCAATGCGTCTGGGATTTATGGTCTGGCTGTTTCCGAATATCTGATCGGCGCCATTCTCAACCAATACCGTTACTTCCCTCTGCTCAAAGAAAGACAGAACAAAAAGATCTGGAATTCTAAACTCAAGCCGATTCAGTCCATCAGCCAGAAAACCATCCTTGTCCTTGGCTGCGGGGATCTGGGAAGCACCTTTGCAAAAAAAGCACAAGCACTTGGCGCCCATACCATCGGCGCAGCCACTAGCGTTCGTCCAATCGAAGGTTTTGATGAAGTCATTACGCTCGATCAGCTGGATGACTATCTGGGTAAGTGCGATATCCTTGTCTCCACACTGCCTTCTAATGAGAAAACCCGCTATCTGCTGGACATCGATTCGTTTAGAAAAATGAAACCCACGGCGATGTTTATCAATGTTGGCCGCGGGGATCTGGTCTCTTTAAAAACACTGGAAGATGTCATGGACCAGAAACTGATCTCATCGATGGTTCTGGATGTCTTTGAAATCGAACCATTGGCTGCAGACAGTCCTTTATGGCAAAACGAACAAGTTATGATTACTCCGCATATCTCCGGTGACTTTTCTTTACCAGAAACCAAAGAACTGCTCTGGAAACTGGTGAATCAGAACCTGGATGCCCTCCAGAACAAAACGCCCTTTGTAAATATGGTGAGTCAGTAAAACATTCATCCAATTTGAATCCGATTCAGCTGCAGTCCAGATTCGATATTTGATCTAAACTCAAGCCAGCCTTTCATATTTCGGTTGATTTTGAGCCCGAAATCGGCCCGAATCCTGAATATGGATCCGAAATCCAATTGTCTCTACCTTTATCGGTGGAGATTTTTTATAGATGACGAGCATATGATTTTTCATTTCTGTGTTCTTGATTGATTCGGATCAGTTAAGGTAAAGACCAATTTTCGTCACGTTCGTAAAGCAGAAGGTGAATATCCATAGTAATTCTTATAGGCCCTGGAAAACGAACACTCATCCGGAAAGCCAAGTGACAAGGCGATAAACGAAATGGAGTCCGGACTTCCCTTGATCATTTTTTCCGCTTTCTGAAGCTTGCGCTGGGTGATGTACTGCTTAGGAGAAAGACCATATTGAGCTGCAAAACTTCGGCTCAAGTAATTAGGATGATAGCCAAACGTTTCAGCAATTTCGCTGACTTTTAAATTCTTTCCAATATTCATGTCGATGAAATAGCGGATTTCTGCCATCTTGTCTTCGTGCGTATCCGGCTTTTTCTGGATTTTCAGTTCTTCAAACAACTGTCCAAGAACCTGCGAGATCAGCGCATTCGTTCTGAAAAAGCCGGAGAAATCATCAGAATAGTTCTGAATCATGTTTTCAATCGCCGTGGCATACCAGCTGACATTCACATCCGGAATCAGAAAGGCATTGGGACAAGCATTCTGGAGCATTTGGAAATAGGTTGAGGCGTGAAGTCCCAGAAAACTTATCCAGGAATATTGCCAGGGATCCTCCTGATCAGCCTCATAATAATGCGGAACCTGCGCCGGCAGCAGAAAAGCCTGGCCGGCACTGACTTCAAAAACCTGATTGCGAATGTGCAAAGTCCCCTTTCCAGCGCTGACAAAGTGAATGACATAATAGTTTCTGACCACCGGGCCATAGGACATGCCGCTTTTGAGGCTATGATTGCCGCATGCATAGAAAACCAAGTCCGAGGAATCTTTTTCATCGCGGGAAAAATGGGTATCTTTAATCTCTTTCATTCTCCCCTGTTCGGTACATGCTAAACTCATCTCTCTTTTTCAACTCCTTTTTCATCTTCTACTCACTCCTGCTGCAGTTCCCTCCATCTTAAGCCTGAATGGTTAGATTTTGCTATAGAGATATTGGATTTTGCTATCTGATTATCGAAAGAAATAGGTTTTAATATGGTTGTCAAGTAAAAAGGAAAGGAGCAGAAAGCTTTGAACAAGCATCTGGAAAAAGTAAAAGATAAAGCTTATATGGATAGTTTATCATCCATGGTCAATGTGAAGCAGACCTATCACCTAGAGCCGGAACACGGTCTTCTCAACGATCCGGTCGGACTCATCTACTTCAAAGGGAAATATCACATTTTCTTCCAGTGGAACTCTCATGCCAAAGACCACTCCAGCAAGGAATGGGGGCATTTCTCTTCTTCAGATCTTCTACATTGGACATGGCATGCCAGCCCGATCCAACCTGGATGTGAGTATGACCTCAACGGTGTCTATTCCGGAAGCAGTATGGAATGGGATGGAAAAATCTACGCCTACTACACTGGCAACCGAAAGAAAGACGGTGTCCGGTTTACCAGGCAATGTCTGGCTGTTTCCGAGGATGGAATCTACTTCAAAAAAGAAGGACCCATTCTTGAAAAGCCAGATTCCGTTACCGATCATTTCCGCGATCCCAACGTCAAGATTCGAAATGGAAAGCCCGAAATGATCATCGGTGGGCAGAACCTTGAAAAACAGGGTGTGATCCTCACCTATCAATCAGAGGATGGAAAAAAATGGCAGGATACCGGACTCTACGCTATCAGTAAAAACACCAGCATGATCGAATGTCCGGATTTGGTCCACTTTCAAAGCTGTGACCTGTTGCTGTATGGCTTGCAGAACCGCGATCCTGAAAGTGATGAATGCCTCGACAGCTTCGGTGTCTATAAGCTGATCGATCCAAAAGATCCTGCAAAACCCATCGATCTTGATAAAGACTGGAAGTCTCTGGATGCTGGCTATGATTGCTATGCAGCCCAGACCCTGACGGATTCAAGTGGTCGGATCCTTGTGTATGCCTGGATGAACCGGTTAGATGATGGCCAGGAAAAACGGCTTGCCAATGCTGCACAGAACATCCATTGCCTGACGCTTCCCCGCGAGCTTTCCATCCGGGATGGAAAGCTGTACCAAAAGCCGGCTCGAGAACTGTATTCCCTTTTTGAACTCTGTCCACAACCGTCTTCAACACCGAGCAGCTTCGATAGTCGCTGCTGGAGAGCCGATCTGAGCATAGACAATCAGGAATTCAATCTGAAAATTAACGACCGGGAAACGCAAATCAGCTGGTGCCCTAAAGCCCAAGTCTTCACGTTGTTTCGCTGGGACTGGGACAAGGAGAAATGGCAGGAAAGAAGCATTCACCTTGAAACGCTGAACAAAGTGGAACTGTTCATGGATACCTCCAGCTTAGAAGTATTCATTAACGATGGTCAATACGTTTTCTCAGCCCGGGTTCTTCCAACCGCCAACGACACCAAGATTTTTAGCACTGGCATCCAGCCGGACATGCTGCATCTTTATCCAGCCATTCCAGGTTCATTTACCTTAGAAAAGATCTTTCAGGAAACATTCAGAAACCTCAACTCCATCGGTCTGAACCGGGAAGCATACCCCATCCAAAATGGAATCTAAGCCAAAGGCAAAACATTATGAAGCACCTGTAAGATCCAGAGCAAATGACGTGCACCAAGTTCAAGGGCAAAGAAGAGAAGCAAGGAACGACAAGAGAAATCGAAAAGAAGAAAGCTGAAACTGCTCTAAGAGAAATTGAAAAGGTAAAAAATGAGACTACAACAAGAGAAATTGAGAAAGCACCAAACAAACTGAGACTGCCTCAAGAAGACACATACAAGAGAACATACAAAGGAAAACACCAAGCAAATCTGTAAATTTGCTTAGAAAGGAAATCCCATGACGGATAAACAACTTGCTCAACAGATCATCCAATATGCAGGCGGAAAAGAAAATCTTTCCTCGGTTGCCCATTGTGCTACCAGACTTCGCCTGATTGTTAATGACAAAGATAAAATTGATACTGACAAAATCGAAAATCTTGAAAAGGTCAAAGGATCTTTCTTTAACTCTGGTCAGTACCAGATTATCCTGGGAACCGGCCTGGTCAATCGCATCTATGATGAAGTCTGTGCTTTAACTGGTTACACCGGAACCGCCAACACTGCCCAAAATGAAAAGAAAGAATATGGAAACTGGTTCCAGAGAGCCATCCGGATGTTTGCGGATGTGTTTGTTCCAATTATTCCAGTCCTGGTTGCAACGGGTCTGTTCATGGGACTTCGTGGATTGCTCACACAGGATGCCGTCCTTGCCATCTTCGGTATGACAGCCGAACAGGTTCCAGCCAACCTGCTGCTCTTTACCCAGATCCTGACAGATACTGCATTTGCTTTCCTGCCAGCGCTGGTCTGCTGGTCAACCTTTAAAAACTTTGGCGGGTCTCCTGTCATCGGAATTGTCCTGGGCTTGATGTTGGTCAGCCCTAGTCTTCCAAGTGCTTACGATGTCGGCAGCGGTGCTGCCATGCCTCTGACTTTCTTTGGTTTCTTAAATGTCAGCGGCTATCAGGGTTCCGTTCTTCCTGCCTTCGTTACTGGAATCGCTGGAGCCAAATTCGAAAAACTGCTCAGAAAACACGTACCAGATGCAATTGATCTGATCGTCACCCCATTTCTGACTCTGTTATTTGGTGTCATAATCGCCTTATTCATCGTTGGTCCAATCATGCATGGTATTGAAAGTGTTGTTCTGGTTGCCGTCGAATGGATTCTTTCCCTTCCATATGGAATTGGCGGCCTGCTCTATGGATCATTTGGTCAGCTGCTGGGTATCTTTGGTGTGCACCACATTCTCAACTTCCTGGAAATCAGCATGCTGGCAAGCACCGGCTGGAACTTCCTCAACCCAATCGGCTCCTGCGGCAACATGGCCCAAGCCGGATCGGTTCTGGCTGTTGGCGTAAAATCCAAAGATAACAAAATCAAACAGATTGCCTATCCCTCCGCTCTTTCCGCAATGCTTGGAATTACTGAACCTGCAGTATTTGGTGTCAACCTTCGCTTTGTCAGCCCATACATTATGGCTATGATCGGCGGCGGTGTCGGTGGATTTATCGCTTCCTTAACTGGCCTGAAAGCAACGGGCATGGCAGTAACCGGTATTCCTGGCATGCTACTGTACCTCAATAACATGCTTCCAATGTACATCGTGGCCAACCTATCTGCATTTGCGACTTCCTTTGCACTGACCTGGTTATTCGGTTTCAAAGACCAGAAAAAAACTGTTAACAAAGTCGTTGAAGAAGAAGCGGAATACACTGAAAACCCTGAACTTCAGAACACCGGATTTGTTCAGCCTGTAGCTGGGGATCTCATTCCTCTTGCAAAAGTCAGTGATCCAGTTTTTGCCTCCGGAACGATGGATCCTGGTGTTGGTATTCTTCCATCGAATGGACATCTTGCTGCCCCTTGCAATTGTGAAGTCATGATGGTCTTCCCAACCGGTCATGCTATCGGCCTGAAAACAGATGATGGTGAAGAAATCCTGATCCATATCGGCATCGATACCGTCTCCCTTGATGGAAAAGGCTTTAAAGTCCATGTCCACCAAGGCCAGTATGTTTTAAAAGGTCAGTCTCTGATTGATTTTGACCTTTCTGTTATCAAAGAAGCAAACCTGGATCCGGTGGTCATCATGATTACCACTAACAACGAAGATCCAGAAGCCCTGCCTTTACATATGGAACCTATCGCAGCCTGAAAGAATCGCTGCCAATCCACAGCAGGAAAACAGCCTCCAAAAAGAAAACTGGACTCATCCCAATAAAAAAAGATTCACCATACAGAAAAAACAGAAAGGACAAAAGAGAATCCCGCCGTGGATTCTCTTTCTTATAAGGATATGATTGACTTTCAGATCGATGATCACCTGATCCATTTATCCAACAATCTGGTTTCCTACATCATGGAAATCAGACAGGGGCGGCTGCTTCACGTCTATTTTGGATCCAGAATCAAGTGCTGGCTTTCGCTGGAACAAAGCATAGCCTATAAACGCAATTACGTAACTGAACACGATGAATTTCTAATCCCCTTTGATGAGATTCCCTTTGAATATCCACAGTTTGGTCAGGGTGATTATCGAGAAGATGCCCTCCGCCTGGAATGTCCATCAAGCAAGATCGACTATTTTGATTTTCGCTTTGACCACTTGGATCTCTATGACGAACTCAAAGCACCGGATGGAATGCCCGGGATTCAGGGAGAAGGAAAAACACTAGTCATCACCCTGACTACACCGGACCGGAACTTGCTGCTTGAACTGTATTACGGCATGAACGAAAGTTTTGCGGGCATTTTCCGATTTCAGAAACTGATCAACCACTCGTTTCAGACTCTCCAGATCAAAAAAATGGCCAGTGCCAGCCTGGATCTGCCTCCTGAAAGATGGAAACTGCTTTCCTTGGCTGGAACCCATTTAAAAGAAGGAAGCATCCAGATTACCAATCTGCCCAATGGCACAATCACGTTCGACAGCAAGCGCGGCTCTTCTTCCTCCCAGCACCCACCTTTTCTGGCCCTGTGTCAAGGCCAGGCATCATGGGATAAAAACAATGTCATTGGACTGGCCCTGCTCTATTCTGGAAACCATGCCGAAGTCGTTGAACGGGACTACTATTCCCAGATCCGAATCACTGCCGGTCTTCATCCTGACACCCTCAACTGGTCACTTGGACCGTATAATTCTTTCTGCACTCCGCAATGCGTACTGACTTATAGTGAAAATGGGCTGAATGGTATGGCTCATCAGTTTCATGAACTGTATCTTCACCACCTGTTCAAAAAAGAGACTGCCCCATTACTCATCAACTCATGGGAATCGTTCTACTACAACACGACCTCAGAAAACCTGCTTGATCTTGCCAAAAGAGCCAGCGATGCCGGACTGGAGATGCTCGTCATTGATGATGGCTGGTTTCGCAAGGAAAACAACTCCCGCTCTCCGATCGGGGACTGGAAACTGAATGCGAAAAAAATCCCTGAAGGTCTCAAAAAACTTTCCAGCAAGATTGAGAACTTTGGTCTGGAGACCGGACTCTGGCTGGAACCCGAAGCCATCTCTGCCAACAGCGAACTATATGCGAAACATCCAGAGTGGATTTTGCATCTACCAAACCTCAAAACGGTGGAAGGTCGGCATGAATATCTGCTCGATCTTTCCCTTCCTGAAGTCCAGGAGCATATCCTCAATCTGTTAGAGACCTGCCTGTCATCAGGCAAGATCCACTACATCAAATGGGATATGAACCGTCCGCTAACAGACATTCGAACCAGTGAAAAAAGTCATCGCTATATTCTTGGCCTTTATCGCATTCTGGATACTGTCACCCAAAAGTATCCGGAGGTCATCATTGAGGGCTGTTCAAGCGGCGGAAATCGACTTGATCCAGGCATTCTAGCCTATGTTCACCAAAACTGGGCTTCCGATAACACTGATCCCTTTGACCGCATCAAAATCCAATCTGGTCTTTCCCTGTTTTTACCGCCACAGAAACTGACTGCCCATGTCTCAGCATCCCCCAACCATCAGACCGGCCGTCTGAGCAAAATGGAAGATCGATTTGCGCTGACCCGCTTTTTCAACCCAGGATATGAGCTGAACCTGGCAAACCTGAACGACCAGGAAATGGATGATCTCAAAAAAGAAATCAAGATTCTCAAAGCCGAACGAGACTGGATGAAAGAAGCCGATTTCTATCAGGAAGATGGCTATTGGGCTAAAGTCGATAAATATAAAAACAAAGCCGAACTGTTGATCTTCCAGGAACACTTCGAGCCGAACCAGGCTCATCGCCCTATTCGACTTTCTTTCATGGATACGGAGGCAATTTACCATCTCTCACCGCTTGGAATCCACATGAGTGGTGAACAGCTTGCCAGACATGGTTTTACAATTCCATTACCGGATCATGATTTCAAAGTATTCTCACTTGTTGTAGAAAAGATTTCGGAGTAAGCGCTCAAGACCAGCTGAATACTGACTCACACGCTGATCTGCCACTGTTCTTGACCACCGGTCTTTGACATTGCCGCAGCATCACTTTTCAGCGCCAATTCAGCCTTCCCAGCTTTTGCGCTGCCCCCAGCCTCTCCTATTCAATTCGCATGTGAAGACAGATACAGCTGATCCAGGCTTACAAAGAGCATTTATTCGCTTAATCAAGTTCTGGATCAGCTGTTTTTGAATTCCATTTTCAAGATTGTTTTTGAATTGATTCAAGTGAATTCAAGACTTGTTTTCCTCTGGGCTTCCTTCTGCCTTTATCGAAACAGAATTCTCATCCGAAGTCAGCTGGCTGTTTTCTTCAATAATGCGGTTCTGTACCTGGCGGCGGGTTTCAATCAACCTTGAATAATAGAGCTTGTAGTCCAGATTTTTCTGATAATTCGTGGAAAAGTAGCAGGCATACAGAATTTCAAGCAGTAGATGAATGGAGTTTTGCGAAGCAAAGGGACCAATTTTGGAATATTGCTTTTCCCGGGTCGAGACCTTCAGGACAACATTGGCCGCTTTAGAAAGACTGTTATCCCCGACACTGGTCAACGCCAGAATGGGAACCTGCCGCTGTTTAAAAAAGGGCAGTGTTTCCAGAAGGGCTGGTGATTCTCCTGAATAAGAAACCACAATAGCAAGATCTTTCTCATCCAGTCTGGCCGCTTCTAAAAGCAGATCTCCATTGAGCTGACAGATTGACGCCTCCCTGCCAATCCGATGAAGCCGGAAGATAAACAGCTCACAGAGATAGGTCAGATCACTGAGCGCAAACATCTTGATATGGACGGCATTTTTCATCAGCCGCACCGCCCGGTTAAGCGTTCCATACTCCAGCAAGTCAAAGGTATCCTTAGCGCTCTCCTGAAACAGCGAAGTCAAAGATCCGGCGATTTCCATATAATTTTCGCCGGGCTTAAATGGAAAATTGGCATCCTGATTCTGGAAGGAACTTGCCAGATACGCCTCTTCCTGCAGATAGGCTTCTTTCAGTTCACTCCATCCGGAATATCCCAGTTTCTTGGCAATGCGCACCAGCAGACTTGGAGAAGTAAAGGTTTCCCTGGCAATGGCTGAAGCGGAATAGTCAGCAAGTTCCATTTTCTTGTCCAGAATAAAATCCACAATCACCTTTTCCGTTGCGGAAAACGGATATTCCTTCAGTCGATCCTGCAGCAGCATACAACCCACGTCCCTCTCCACATGTTTACAGAAATTTCGAATTCCTGTAAACAGGCAAGTGAAAAGGACGAGCGTTTTGTGAACAAAAGAAACCGAATCCAGATTTCCTCCTATATTCAGACAGGGATTGATTGAGGCAGAGATTCAGGCAAACTTGTCTGAGATGGTCCATTCAAGATAAAATGTTCACTTTTGTAAATCCTATTTACAAACCCGTCATTGAAAAAGCGAAAGTTTGTGAACGGTTTTGATAGACGCTTTTCAAGTATTTCTTCTTTTCAACCTGGCTTTTAAGATAAAGCCAGATCAACAAAACACGATTGTTAAAGGAGAAATCAATTATGAATGGAATTGGCATGATTTTAGTGGCTGCATTTGCGGCTGGAGTAGTGCAGGCATTAACCGGATTTGGAGCCGGCATTGTGATGATGATCGTATTGCCTCTGTTGTATGCGATCCCGCAGGCCGCTGGAATTTCCCAGGCCATCTGTCTGGCCATCTGCGCCATGATGACCTTCCAGTACCGCAAATCCATCCAATGGAAAAAAGCCCTCAAACCGGTTGTTCCCTATCTGACGGTTTCGAGCTTATGCATTCAGTTCTCAACTCGCGTCAACCAGGAGATTCTGGTCCGGATTTTCGGCGGCTTTCTGGTCCTGCTTTCCCTCTACTACCTGTTCTTCAACAAGAACGCCGGCCCAAAAGAAATGTCCAGACCCATGTCTGCTCTTTACATTGTCGCTTCTGGTCTTTGTGATGGTCTGTTTGGCATCGGCGGCCCGCTGATGGTGATCTACTTTCTGAACCTGACCAAAGACAAAAAAGAATACCTGGGAACGATGCAGGCCTTTTCCATCCTCAACGTCCTCTGGAACACCCTGTTTCGCCTGTATAGCGGTATCCTCACCACTGCCCACTTGCCAATGATCGCTGCAGGGATGGCTGCTATCCTGATTGCTTCCGTTCTGGCCAAGAAAGCCGTTGAAAAAATCGATGATGCCAAACTGCGCAAGATGACTTACCTGTTGATTGGGATCTCCGGCTTGCTGAACGTTCTTTAAACCCAAAAGGGCCCAATACGATAAACGAACATCTCCTCTCAGAACCTGCCACCAGAATCTGGCAGCTTCTTTATCTCCCTTTCTGATCCAAGACCCAAACTCTTCCCCTTCAAAGATTTTGGGTCTTTTTCCTTTTCAGACTGGATTGACAATTCTGAAAAAAAAGAACCTGTCCGATTTCTGTATCAGACGGGTTCTCTTTCTGAACTATTCTATTGTAAATTGTCTGGATAAACTTTAATGGGTATCGCCGGTATGAAGCTCAATATCCGTGTCATGTTCGATCACGGCTTCTACCGCTTTTTCAAGACCTCTGGAAATTGTCTTCAGATCCATAGAAGGCGTGCCATTGGCTTTGTTCACAGCCTGTTCAGTCATGAACGGAACATGGATAAAGCCGCCTTTAATGCCCGGGAAGAAATGCTCAATCTGGTAAAGCAGTTCATACATCAGAAAATTGCAGACATACGTTCCGGCACTATAGGAAACAAATGCAGGAATGCCGGCATCCCGGATGGACTGAACCATTGCTTTGACAGGCAGAGACGTGAAATAAGCAGTTGGACCATCTTCGCGCACAGGAGTGTCGAAAGGCTGATAGCCGGCATTGTCAGGAATCCGGCCATCCATCAGGTTAATTCCAACCTGTTCCGGCGTAATTGCGCTGCGTCCGCCAGCCTGGCCTACACAGATCACGACATCCGGATGATTGGCTTCAATTCCTTCCTGCAGGACTTTTCCGGCTCTTTTGAATTCAGTCGGAATCTCCAGCTTAACAATTTCAGCGGATTTGATGGTATCAGGCAGCAGTTTTACTGCTTCAAAAGCTGGATTGACGGATTCATTTCCAAATGGATTAAAGCCAGTAATAAGAATTTTCATGAAAAGACCTCCTGTTATTTCAGCGCGATCATCATAATGATCTGAACAACAATCATAATTCCGGCAATCAGAACCTGATTGCGAATCACACCAAACTGCTTTTTCATATTCAGCAGGGCAACTGGAACAGTATTGAAGTTGGCTGCCATCGGCGTGCAAAGCGTACCACAATATCCGCAAGTCAAAGCAAGCATCCCGATCACAGTCGGGTTGGCGCCATAGGCCAGTACAAATGGATAGCCGATGCCCACCGTCATGACGGTAATTGCCGCAAAAGCATTTCCCATGATCATCGTAAAGAGCATCATTCCGATCGCATAAACAATGATTCCAACCGTCACGTTTCCTTCTGGAATAATGTTTCCAACAACCTGGGCGATGACTTCTCCAACGCCAGCCTGGGTGAAGACTGCCCCAAGGCAGGCCAGCAGCATTGGCAGCATGGAAAGAGGACCAACAACAGAAAGCATGCGTTCAGAATCTTTCATAAACACTTTAAAGGTATTGCCCTTATTCTGGAACATCAAAATGATCATCGCCAGAACAACACCAATCGCAACACCATTTAAAGCGGAAAGACCGATTCCAAGTCCGGTCATTGCGCACAGAATCGCAAAGATTCCAATACATAATGTCGGGGCAAAAATTTTCATTCCAATTTTCTGATAGTTTGCCTGGGTTTCCTGAACTGTTGGAACATCCGCGTGTCCCTTCGCCACTTTCTTAAAGACAGCTGGCAGACACATGAGGACAACCAGAATTCCAGAAACAAGCGAAGGAAGCCACTGGCCAAGGGCCAGAACGATTCCTAACAGAAACCAGAAAATAAACGTCCCGACCTGAGAAGGATTTTCTTTGTCTTTCAGGTTTTTAAAGGCTGTATACATGCACATAAAGCCCATAAAAATGTAAATAATTTCCATTACTTTTGCGCTGAAGGCAATTTCAGGATTTGTAAAAAAACTCATTTCAATCCTTCCTCCCCCAGTTCGTCCTTGTAATACTTCTTATACAGACGACGGTCTTTGACATAGTAGTAAATGATTGCCAGCACCGTCGCGATCACACAGACAGGAATTTCAATCAGCGCCAGATCAATCAGCTCAACATGAATGCCAAGCCCCTCCAGCGTGCCCTGCACAAGCAAAGCACCAGAGCCGCCGACAAACAGAACCTGACCAAAGAACCAGGTAATGTTTTCCATACCGGAAGCCATTCCCTTCAGCTCTTCCATATGATCTTCATTCGGTTTATGTCCTTTGGCAGTGATTGCACCTTCAGCCATTGGCATGATGACTGGACGAACAAAGCCGGCAACGCCGCCAAAACCAACGTTGAAGGCCGCAAAAATAGCACGCATGACCCCATAAATGCCGATAACCATGCCACTGGTTGCTCCTTTGAACTTACCGATCAGCCCAGCAGCCGCTTCCCGCAGGCCATTGCGCTCAAGCGTACCGGTAACAAGCATGACAATGATAAAAATTGCCATATTTCGATTTGCGACAAACGTAGATCCGATTGTTTCAAGCAATGCGACTGGCGACATTCCGCTTACCAGGGCTGTAGCCGCTGCAGCAAGCAGAATGACCAGAATCGAATTCCATTTCAACGCGAATCCCACGATGACGATTACGATTCCAATTAAGCAGAACCAATTCATAAATACACCTCTTTTCAATGTTTTAACTATATCGGTCCGTGTCCTTGTTTTCCATTCTTTTTTTACTGGATAATCACAATCGCTGATAAATGAAGTGATTTCAGAATGGCCAATTCCAGAAAAAAATGATCCCGGTCCGCATAGCCCATAACTATTTTTAAGATCCTCAAAATTGGACAGGTTTTAAAGAGGCAAGATTCTCACCAGATTCTCATCGAAAACGGATCAGCCAGGCCAGAACCGATCAGCCAGATCGGCTCTATTGATCAGCAGACTTGTAAATTGTTTGCCCCCAAGCAAGACCTGAAAACAAGGCCTGAAAGATCCAGGTCAAACTTTTCAGCGATCAAAAGCCCTTGATATTGACACCGTGTCAGAACAGAGCTATAAAAGAGTCACTGACATCGTGTCAGCATAAAACCATTCATTGCTTGGCAGCAAAATCCTTAAAGAAATTTCTGCCAAAGCCACCCTGCCTGCCGCATTGTCTTCAATCCAGACGATGGTCAATGACCAGATCAAGGGCAGAAGACAAAGCGGCAGTCCATTCAGAAAATCGTCTGTAACAGACAAGAGGAATTCGTAAAGATGAAAAAGAACATTGGATCTCAGTTAGCTTTATATCCAACTCCAGTGACGGTCATTGGAGCCATGAATGAAAACAAACCCACCTGGACACTCGTTGCCCATGTCGGCATCATCGGCCATGACCGGGTACTGGTCAGCCTGGCTGCTCCACACTTTATCAATCACCTGATCAAAGAAAATAAGAAGCTTTCCATCAGCATTGTCGATGAAAACATGCTGCCAGAAACCGACTACGCCGGTTCTGTCAGTGGAAATAAAGTCGATAAGAGCGATTTATTCGAATATGAACTTGGAACAGCAGGTGCTCCCATCATTTCCAAAGCCCCGGTCGTCATGGAATGTACGGTTGAGGATATCTACAACACACCAAACTTTGAAAGTTTTATCTGCTCCATTGACAACACCTATGTAGACGAAAAATATCTCAACGAAGCTGGAAAGATTGATTACCACGCCTTAAAGCCGGTCTTGTTCGAATTTCCAACCTATGAATATCTGTCTACCGGTGAAGTTCTGGGCAAATGCCTGTCCTTCAAAGACAAACTCAATAAGTAGAGCCCAGTATGCCAAAAGGATCTGAAAAACTGACCGCGGCCCGCAAGGAAGAAATCATCAATGCCTGCGCCAGACTTTACGAAACCATGAGTTTCAAGGAAATCACCATCAAAGAAATCGGCCAGGCTACTTCCTTTACCCGGACCTCCATCTACAACTACTTCCAGACCAAAGAAGAAATCTTTCTGGCCTTGATGCAGCGCGAATACGAATCCTGGATCAAAGCCCTGAAGCAGATTCAAAATACACACCAACAGATGAGTGTCGATGAATTTGCCAGCGTCTTGGCCAGATCTTTAGAAGAACGCCCCAACCTGCTCAAGCTTTTATCCATGAACCGTTACGACATGGAAGAAAACAGCCGCATCGAACGACTGGTTGAATTCAAAAAAGCCTATGGATGCTCCATGAAAGAAGTCCAAAACTGCCTGAACCAGTTCTTCCCCCAGATGAGCGAACCAGACAAACAGGATTTCATCTATTCCTTTTTCCCGTTTATGTTTGGCATCTATCCCTATACCATCGTCACTGAGAAACAGAAACAGGCGATGGAACAGGCAGATGTTCACTACGTCTGCATGACCATTTACGAAATCACTTACCGTGAAACCAGAAAATTGCTGGAAGCCTGCCTGCAAAACACCAAGGAACACTGAACAAACCAAAAACCAGACAAACAAGAATATCGCTTACCCCCTCGAAACAAAATTCCATCTAAAAACCGCCCCTCGCTGCCTGACATACCAATACACATTTTGCAAAAAGAAGCGAAACAGGACGGAAGAAGCAACTCAATGGAAGAAAAGGAGACTTTCAATGAAAATCGTTGTTCTCGAAGGAAGCCCCAACCGCAATGGCTCCTCCAACATGCTTGCGAAAGAATTTATCCGGGGAGCCAGAGAAGCCGGTCATGAAATCACTGTCTTCTCTGCCCCTCATTGCAAGATCCATCCCTGCAGCGGATGCCTCTATTGCGGCTATGATGGTCCCTGCGCTCAAAAAGACGATATGGAAATCATCAGACCTGCAATCCTTGATTCCGATCTGATTGTTTTCGTCACGCCACTTTACTACTACGGAATGTCCGCCCAGCTGAAAACCCTTATCGACCGCTTCTGCGCGTTCAACGGATCCTTGCAGGACAAAAACCTGAAGTCCGCTTTCCTCTCTGTTGCCTGGAACAGTGACGACTGGACGTTCGATGCCCTCGAAGCCCATTACAAAACCCTGGTTCGCTACCTGAACCTCCAGGATCAGGGCATGGTTCTTGGCAAAGGCTGTGGCACACCATCCATGACCAGACACAGCCAGTATCCAGAACAGTCCTATAGACTCGGAAGATCTCTGAAAGACTAATCTTAAATCCCGAAATCGTCGCTTCAAAAGTCCGGCTTTTACGCACACAGGATGCTTAGCAGTCGTCGTGATTATTGACGATAAGAATCCCCGCTAAGAGCCATAGCCCAATGGTCTCAGATCCATTCGCTTTGATTTGGATAGAGCTGCTGGATCAGAAACACGAATGATGAAACTTATTTATTTGCTTTATTTAACGAGATTATTCGCCCTAAAACGACATTTGCGCAAGATTGCTGAAAACAGAGCTGGGCTGATCGCTCCCTTAAGAAACTTTCCTACTCCCTCTGGTCCACTCCGAATCCAGCCCAAACAAACAAAACGCCCACAGTTACCGGATCAGGCAATCCGAAATCTGTGGGCGTTGTTTGTTGAAAGGCTGCTGACTGCAGGCATTCCAGCAGGAGAAGAGAGGCTTTTGCACGGCGGATATTGTAATCAGGCCTGATTGCAATGAAGACATTGATTGCGATGATAGGACCTGCCGGCTCAAACAGATCACCTGATCCTTTTCAAAGTCCGACGGACAAATGGCCGAGGCTGAAGAAAGCCAGGTGCAGGCCATCTATCCATCTATCTACCTACCTGACGGCTTTCAGATGAATCAGGCAGGACTGAAAGTCCCCGACCATCTGGGCACTTTTCTGATTGGTTCCATTGTTGGATGACGGCAGGCGAAGTCCCATCTGTGCCAATAGGGCGCTGGTCAATCGCTGGTCGTTGCAGATCCACTCTTTTGGCAGATGGTTTTCTTCCTTCTGCACAAATGGCAGTCGTAGGGATGCGGTGGGAACACTTTGCAAATCAGAAAGAATCCGGTAAACCCCTACATACAGATCCTCCTTATCGGCAATTGCCCAGGCGGGCTGATTGGAGTGGAATGGGGAGCGCAAATGGTACAGATCGCCATGCAGAATGGCTGGTTCCATCTGTCGATAGGTTTCAATCTGCAAACGGATCTGTTCTTCATCTAAATCCTGTTTTCTTTCCAGATTGATTTCATAACCCAGAATGCCAAAGAAGGCGACATCTTTACGAAATTCAGTCCCGATCAGCCGGCCAGTCTGGTGGCTGGGGATTTCCGCAATATGGTTGGACAGGCAGGAAAGCGGATACCCCATGCTCGTGGCATACTGAATTTTCAGGCGGTCAAAGCCATCCGTGTTGTCACTAACCCAGATCTGACTGGAGTAATACAGAATCCCTGGATCAAAACGGCCCCCGCCGCCAGCACATCCTTCAATCAGCACCTCTGGAAAATCACGCTGGATTTTTTCATAGAGAGAATAAACCCCCAGAATATAGCGATGAAAAAGTTCCATCTGGCTGATCCCATGACGGTCCAAATAGCTCGACCATGCTTCGGTAATATCCCGGTTCATATCCCATTTGAGATACGAAAGGCCGGTTTTTTCAATGATCGGCTTCATCATCTGATAAACAGCCTCCACAACCTGCGGGTTGGCAAAATCAAGAACCAGCTGGCTGCGGCCATAGGAAATCCGTCCTTTGGGCGGGCGCAGCACCCAATCCGGATGCTGGCGATACAATTCTGATTCTTCATTGATCATTTCCGGCTCAAACCACAGGCCGAATTCCATTCCCAGCTTCCTGACTTTCGAAGCAAACGCATCGAGTCCATGAGGAAATTTGCTCTCATCCACAAACCAGTCTCCAAGTGAGGTGGTATCCGTATCCCGTTTTCCAAACCAGCCATCATCGACAACGAAACATTCAATTCCCGCCCGGGCTGCTTTTTTAGCCAGCGAATACAGATTGTCTTCGTTGAGCTCAAAATAGACAGCTTCCCAGCTGTTCAGGACAATCGGGCGATGTCGATAGGCAAAGCGTGGGTTGAGGATGAAATCACGGATAAACCGGGAGAAGACACGGGACAGGCCATCCATTCCCTGATCCGAGTAGCCCATCATCATTTCCGGTGTCGTAAACGTCTGGCCAGGACGAAGCGTCCAGGCAAACGTCAGAGGGTGAATACCGCTGACCAGCCGTGTCGCATCAAATTCATTGACCATGGCCTCATTTAAAAAACTCGACGAATAGACAAGATTCACTCCATAGGCATCCTCCTGATCCTCTCTGGCTCCTGTCCTGGTCAGGACTGTATACGGATTGCTTTGATGGGAAGAAGAACCATACAGACTTTGCACATCCACCTGTCCCTGGACCAGGTTCTGGCGGACCTGCTGCCTCTCCCGCGCCCAGCTTCCTTCAAAATGAACCAGATCCCAGTCGGATCCGCCAACATTTAAAGCGCCGCTGGCTGCTTTATCAATCTGAATGGACTGCTCGCCGTGATTCGTTACTTTCGTCTGACGGATCACCATCGCACTGTCATCGGTCAATGTATAGAGCAGATCCACACCGATTTTCCAGGTTTCATCCATCAGATGCAAAACCAGTGTCTTTGCGTGCTCATCAAATCGGCAGTGCGGCATGGCTTCTGGCTGCTCATTGTGACAGGCGGCATGGATTTCGTAATCCTGCAAAGAAAGATTGAGGTACAGTGGTGACTGGTTGACAGAAATCATCAAAGCGGGTGACTGAAAGGAAGTGGTTCCATAAACGGGATACTCCAGCATCTGGTCAGCCAGCGAGAAGGAGCTGCCTTTATACACTTTAATCGTCCCCGCGCTCTTTCCCTCTCGTCTGCAGATGTACTGCAGCTGCTGCAAATCAATGTGCGGCAGGCACTTTCCGAAATAAACATGGGCAGGGGTTCCATCCGGCAGGATTTCGAGAATGTAGCTGATCTTCTGATTGGTTAAAACAAAATAGTTTTCCAGCCGCGAAATCGTAACCATTACTGACCACCTTTCTGGCAGGCTTCCTGCAGCTGGTTGATCCGCTTTTTGCAGGTTCGTCTGAAGAAGAAAGTATAGACAAGACTGACGATGGAAAAATTGAACTCATTCCTGTTTTCCTCGAAGGAATTGGTCTCTCGATAGGTCACTTTGGTTGCGCCATTGGCTTCTTCTAAAATCCAGGAGCTGTCGATCTGACCGCCATTGTAAAGATGGGAAAGCGTCAGTTCATGGTCGTTGTAAACGGACAGCCGGCTTTTGCCGGGAACTTTCTGGTTGTTGATTTTGGTATAGAAATCGCGGCTGACCTGCATGCCTTCGTGCAGGTCTTCTGCTTTCTTGGATAAGGACTGAAACCATGCCAGCTGATAGCTGGCCAGCTGGTCCATAAGCACTCCTTTTTCAATCGGGAGGGTTTGGGAATAGGACAAAGTACGGGACATAGGTTCACCTTTTCTTTCATTTCTGTTGGTCTGATGGATTTCGATCAGACGGGAATATTCTGTTTCCAGTCCTTATCGAATTTTCTGGTTTATGAACGGACTGGTCTTCGTTCTTTTTCTGGAAAAACCGATTGATGAACAGCCGGTCTTGAGCCACGTTGTGCATCCTGGTTGTGCATCTCGATTTCCGATCGGAAACAGACCATGGACAGGGTCTGGATTCTGAGATCTGGATCTAAAGACCTGGCTGTGTGAACGATCTGGCTGCTGTTGGGCAGTTGTTCGATAATTGTTTACTTGTTTGTTTGCAGGACTTGAGAATGGTCCTGTGTTTGGAGGTCGTGTCTGGGCAGGGATTCTGCGCGGATTGTGCAGGATCTGGGCGATAGTTTTCCAATCGCTGGCCGTGTTTTAAAAGGGATTGGGCATCGGCAGGGCAAATCTCTTTGCGATCGTTCTGTTGTCGGTCTGCAGTTGTTGGCCGGTTGTTCTTCCTTCTTTTTCTTCTTTTCCCTCTCTTCCCTCTTTTTTTTTCTGTAACCCCTGCACCCATTATTCCTAAAAAAGCGCAAAAAACCCCTATCAAACAAATTTGATATCATTTCTAGCTATTTATGCATCTAATATAGCTAGCTGATCTGGTGTC
>CAJTVE010000009.1 GCA_910579655.1 uncultured Allobaculum sp.
CAGGCCACGTTTTTCTAAAAATTGTAGAAGTAGATATGAGTCACCAAAAACCGTATGAATTTGCGGCTCTGGGAAAACCAGCTTACATTGGTTCTCTTTTTCTTCTTCTGAAACAGGAGAAAAAGTATCCGTAGTCACGTTATAGTGAACTAAACCACGTGTTGGAGAAAGAAAAACCCCGGATTTCTTATCCTCAGCAAGTGAAATCACCTTGCCAAGACGTTCTAAAACCTGTTGAGCAGAATGGTTTTTCCTCTCTGGCGCATAAATAGACTCAACAATGGCCGCGGACCCAGAGACTATGTTATTTTCAGCATCACGAACGATTTTCTGAACCTTGATATAAGCCATAAGTAGAAGCACACTCCTCTATGCTTCAAAGTAGAAGCACATTTAGTATAGTTCTACCGAGGAAGATATGAAATTTAATTGATGCTTAAAGGGTTTGTTGGAAAAATAGACAGTGTGCTTCTACTTTCCTGATTATCTAAGGTTAAATAGAAAACTGAGATCTGATCAGGTTCAGGTTTCAAAGGATGAGTCATGGTTTTATCCATTGAGCCGAATAGTATTGAATGAACCATAACAGAAAAACTCCCGGATTCTTTGAAAGAGTCCGGGAGTTTTTTATAGAGATGTTCGGCTTAGGGTTTTGCATGGATCTGATCAGTTGTTGTGGTCGTTGTTCTGGCACGAATCCGCGCTGAATCCACACGACCAATGGGAGTCAGGATGCTTGAGCAGGGAGTCGCTGGTCAGAAATAAGGAAGGCTTTTCTTCTTCAATCCAGAGACAGGAGAAATGTTCTCCGGTTTTGTGTCCATCCCGGCGATACGAGAAGCCATAAGGGCTGGTTTTGGTATTGAGATTAGACAGGTGAATGTTCTGTGGTGGAATGCCCTGGCTTTCGAGCATGCGCACATTGACCAGTTGATTGTCCAGAAAACTGCGATCTCCCTGGCCGGGGTGAATACAGCCCTCTAAGGACAGATGATTCGCCTGCGCCATTTCACAGACTTGGTCGATGACTTCAGGACCAACTTCCAGAGAATGCACTAGTAAAGAAGGGGAGAAATAAACCTGCAAGGTTTCTGGATGGAACAGTCCGTCCTGTTTGAGAGCGTCCAGAAGGCGAAGCAAAATGGCTTGGGCGGTGCCCTTCCAGCCGGAATGAACGGCAGCAATCATTGGAATGGTTGGATCTTCCAGCAGGATTCCCAGACAGTCGGCTGTGAACACGCCAATTAAAAGGCCAGGGTCGGTCGTATACAGGCCATCGGTTTCCAGAATGGAGCTTTCAGCATCAAAGGCGCCTTTGCCGGCGTCTTTTTTCGTTACCCGGGTGATGTTGGCGGTATGCTTCTGCCAGGGAAGGCACCATTGCTCTAAAGGCAGAGTTTCTTTTTGAAGCATCCGTCTGTTTTCCATGACATCCAGAGGATTCTGACAGACATGCAAAGCGAGATTCCCACTTTCAGGAGCATCCGGCGTGCGCAACGTGAAGCATCCGCGGATGATCTGATCAGAGAAAACAAGCCGATTCAGATGATGAACAGTCATGAATTCAGTATACCAATACAACGATAGATGTAAGCAAATAAATATGAAATCCATATATCCCCTGTCAAAATAGATTCAGGTAGCACTTAAGACTTGCATCTGCCAGAAGCGGTGCTATCATGATTAGCAGTTGAACAGATAGAGTGCCAAAACGAGGTGGGAACATGGACCTGACATACCGGCAGCAGGCAATTCTGAAGGCTGTAGTCGAAGAGTTTACCCGTACTGCCCAGCCAATTGGCTCCAAATCCCTGATTCCTTTTCTGGGAATCTCCATCTCATCAGCTACAATCCGAAATGAGCTGGCTGTTCTGGAAAAAGTCGGTCTGCTGGAGAAAACCCATACGTCAAGTGGACGGGTTCCTTCTTTGAAGGGATATCGTTATTACGTAGAAAACCTGATGGAACTTTCACTCGATGATTCCATCCAGCAGGGGCTTCGGCAGGTGTTTTCCAGACGTCACTGTTCCCTGGAAGATGTTATTGCCACGAGCTGTTCCATTTTAGCGGAAATGACGCATCTGACCAGTATGGTGATTGAACCGGATAAGAGCCGGCAGACTCTGATCAGACTCTCTTTAATCCCTGTCAACCAGACTCAGGCAGTGGCAGTGGTCGTGACCAGTACCGGTCAGACCGAACACAGGATGTTTAATTTCTCTTCTGATCTTTCGATTGAGGATCTGAAAGAATGCACGGACTTGTTGAATGACCAGCTCCATGGCGTTCCGATTGATCAGCTGGTTGAAAAACTGGAAGAGATCCGACCAACCCTGGCGGCCAATGTCTCCCGTCATGAAGTTCTTTTTGAGGCGTTTATTTCCGCGTCGCTTGGCTTTGCCACCCATGAATCCAAAGTGTATGGCCGGGCCAACATGCTTGCCCAGCCGGAATTTGCGGATGCGGCCAAGCTTCAGACCCTGATGAAAGTTCTCGAAAATGAATCTCTGTTCCATGAATGGACAGGAATGCCGGGCAATATCTGCACGCGAATCGACCAGCGCAACGAACTGATTCAGATCGGGGACTGCTCGGTGATCAGCGCGAAATTTGACACCGGTCCGGGAGAGCAGGGCCAGCTGATGGTCGTCGGGCCAAGCCGTATGCCCTATGCCCAAGTGATTGCCCTGATGGATTACATGTCCGAACAGATCGAAAAGATGTTTGGGCCACGGCTAGAAGGAGTACAGGATGAGCAAAAATCAGACAAAGAAGAAACCTGATCCAAAAGCAGCAGAAGAAAAGGTGGCTGACCAGGCCGCTGAACCTGTTGAAGCTGAAATTGTGGAAGAAAAAGACGTTGTTGATCCGATTGATGCCCTGAACCAGGAAATTGATTCACTGCAGGCGCAGCTGACACAGAGTAAAACTGATCTGCTGCGTGCCTATGCGGATACGGATAATACCCGCAAACGACTGCAGCGTGAAGCTGAACAGGCTAAAAAATATCGTTTCCAGAGCGCAGCGTTAGAACTGCTGCCAATTCTGGATAACTTAAACCGGGCGCTTGCCGCCAAACCGGACAATCCAGAAGTTCAAAACTATGTCCGGGGATTTGAAATGATCCAGACACAGCTCGTCAACGCGTTAGCGAACGAGGGTGTTCAGGAAATAGATGCTTTAAACCAGCCTTTTGACGCCAACTTTATGCAGGCTCTGGCAACAGAGAAAAAAGAAGGCGTTGAGCCTGGCATCGTAACCGATGTCATGCAGAAGGGCTATAAGCTCAAAGACCGCATGCTGCGGCCAGCTCTTGTAAAAGTGAGCGAATAAAGGAGGAGAGAGCTAACTATGAGCAAGATTATTGGTATTGACCTTGGTACTACCAACAGCTGTGTTGCCGTTATGGAAGGCGGGGAACCAAAAGTAATTCCTAACCCTGAAGGCAACCGTACAACTCCATCTGTTGTTGCCTTTAAAAATGATGAAAGAATTATTGGTGATGCCGCTAAACGTCAGGCAATCACGAACCCAAATGTCATTGCATCCATTAAACGTAAAATGGGTACAAACGAAAAAGTAACCGTGGATGGAAAAGACTATACTCCACAGGAAATTTCCGCAATGATCCTTCAGTACATCAAAACATATGCGGAAGAATACCTTGGCGAACCTGTCAAAGAAGCGGTTATCACGGTTCCAGCTTACTTCAACGATGCTCAGCGTCAGGCAACAAAAGATGCCGGTACAATTGCTGGCTTAAATGTAGCTCGTATTATCAATGAACCAACAGCCGCAGCTCTGGCTTATGGTATTGATAAAACGGATAAAGAAATTAAAGTCCTCGTTTATGACCTCGGTGGTGGTACATTCGATGTTTCCATCCTGGATCTGAGTGATGGTACATTCGAAGTCTTATCGACAAACGGTGATACTCACCTTGGTGGTGATGACTTCGATAACGTAATCGCTGACTGGATCGTTGACCAGTTCAAGAAAGACAACGGCATCGATCTGAAAGCTGACAAGATGGCGATGCAGCGGATTAAAGAAGCCGCAGAAAAAGCCAAGAAAGATCTGTCCGCTACAATGCAGGCCCAGATTTCTCTGCCATTTATCTCTGCCGGCCCTGCTGGACCATTACACATTGAAACAACTCTGACTCGTGCTAAATTCAACGAAATGACCAAATACCTCGTTGAAAAGACGATCGTTCCTATTGAAAATGCATTAAAAGATGCAGATCTGACTGTGAATGATATCGATGAAGTTCTGCTCGTTGGTGGATCGACTCGTATCCCAGCTGTTCAGGAAGCTGTCAAGAAAGCAACTGGCAAAGAACCAAACAAATCTGTTAACCCAGATGAAGCTGTAGCCATCGGTGCTGCTATTCAGGGTGGTGTACTTGCTGGTGATGTTAAAGACGTTCTGCTGCTCGATGTTACTCCATTGACATTAGGTATCGAAACAATGGGCGGCGTCATGACACCACTGATCCCACGCAACACAACGATTCCTACAAAGAAATCCCAGATCTTCTCTACTGCTGCCGATAACCAGCCAGCTGTAGACATCAAAGTTTTACAGGGTGAACGTCCAATGGCTGCCGACAACAAAGAACTGGGCAACTTCCAGTTAACTGGCATTGCTCCTGCTCGTCGTGGTATGCCGCAGATCGAAGTTACATTTGATATCGATGCCAACGGTATCGTGAATGTAACGGCTAAAGATAAAGCTTCTGGTAAAGAACAGAACATCGTCATCCAGAACTCCAATGGTCTGTCTGAAGATGAAATCGACCGCATGGTTAAAGAAGCTGAATCCAACAAAGCTGCCGACGATAAGAAGAAAGCTGAAGTTGAAACCCGCAACAAAGCGGATGCGTTTGTCGCTCAGGTTGATGCAATGCTCGAAGATGACAAAGACAAGATTCCAGAAAAAGAAGCAGAAGAACTCAAGGCAAAACGCGATGAACTGCAAAAAGCCCTGGATGAAAACGACATGGATAAAGTTGAATCCATCATGTCCGTTCTCGAAAAAGCAGCACAGGCAGCAAGCCAGGCGATGTATCAGCAGGCAAACCAGCCAAATAACGAACAGCCAAAGAATGACAACAACAACGATGATGTTGTTGATGCCGAATTCACAGAAAAGAAGTAAACTCTTTTCCAGGTTCCTCGTTTTAGTGCAACCAACATGCCCTGCCGCTTTCCTGAATGCAGTCTGTATGGACTGAATCGTAAGTGAATACGGACAAAGTGCATCTGTCTTTTCAGGATGAAAGCGAATTTCGGGCATAGAATACGCGGATTTGCGGACTTTATGCTCTGCACTTCATACAGATTGAACCAATCTGTACTAAAATAACGGTACGAACCAAAATTAAGCTACAGGGGCTCTTGCTTCTGTAGCTTTCTGCGTAAGAAGGGGGAATACGATGCCGCAGCAGCAAAAAGACTTATACAAAATTCTTGGTGTTGACAAAACGGCTTCTGCAGAGGAAATCAAAAAGGCTTACCACAAATTAGCCCGCAAATACCATCCTGATATCAACAAAGAACCAGGTGCAGAAGAAAAGTTTAAAGATATTAACGGAGCCTATGAAATTTTAGGCAACGAAGAAAAAAGAGCGCAATATGACCGCTTTGGCACGGTTGATGGACAGGGAGGATTTGACTTCAGTTCTTTCTACCAGCAGCAGTCCGGTTATGATCCATTTTCGGAAATTTTCAACATGTTTACCGGCGGCGGCTTTGGCGGCGCTCAGAGCCAGGCTTTCAGAAACCAGCCAATCCAGGGGCAGGATGTTTACAAACGCATGAACATTGACTTCATGGAGGCTGTAGATGGAACGACTCGCACCGTCACCGTTGATGTAGATGAGCCTTGTGAGCATTGCCATGGTACGGGTGCTGAACATCCAGGGGATGTGCACACCTGCTCGCGATGCCGCGGGACTGGCCGCGTCACGGAAGTGGTCAATACGCCATTTGGCCGTTTCCAGCAGACTGAAGTGTGCCCGGAATGTCGCGGCACCGGTCAGACGATCAAAGAAAAATGCCACGAATGCCATGGCGAAGGCTACGAGCATGTCACCAAAAAACTCGATGTCAAAATCCCGCAGGGCATTCAGAGTGGCCAGCAGATCCGTCTGGTGGGCAAAGGCGAACGCGGCCTGAACGGTGGTCCAAACGGCGATCTCTACATTGAAATCAACGTCGGCGAGCATCCAGTCTTCAAACGGACTGGCCAGGATATCCGGGTTCAGGTTCCAATCTCCGCACTGGATGCAACCTTAGGCACAACGCTGAACGTTCCAACCGTCCATGGGGATGTTGAACTCGAAATTCCAGCTGGAACCCAGCCAGGTCAGCAGTTCCGTCTCAAAGGCAAAGGGGTTCCATACGGCAAGAGTGCCGGGGATGAGTTTGTGGATATTAAAGTTGAAATTCCAAAACGAATCAGCGAAAAAGACCGCGAACTGTATGAACAGCTGCGCAGTTCCGCTGAAGCTAAAGCCGACAGCCCATTTGAACGCTTCAAAAAATTCTTCTCCGGAAAATAAACCCAAAAACAGCCCATTGGAACTGGATTCAGAACCGATGGGCTTTTTATAAGGGCCAAATGGGCAGTGGCAGGAAGAAGTGTTCTCTTGTAAATGGCGGCTGAAAATGGAAGAAACCAGCTGAAAGGACAAAGAACCAGACAAGGCCCGGACAAAAGATCGGACAAAAAAAGGACAAAAGACCAGATGAAAGGACAGACGAAGGATCTGAATCTATTGAAATCAGCGTCCTGGCTGTTGTTTTCAATGGTTTTGGCACTAAAATCAGCTGAGTGCTGAAAATGGCTTTTTGTCCTGAAGAGTCTAAACTGAAGGTAACCCCAAACACGATCCTGGCCCTTTATTTCTCTAACCTCTCTCTAAAGCAGCTTTGAACCTGGTCTGGATAACTCTGAATCCACGCTTCAAAAAAGTTACGGACCTGTCTGGACGTATCAAAAGTCCACCAGGCTGCGCAGGGACAAAAATCGCTTTAAAGGTGGTCATTTCAGCCACGGTTTTGGCAGAAATAATCAAAAATATAAAAGGACACACATGTAAATCAGACGCTGTCCGATTGAAAAGCCAGCTGGCTTTTTGGAAAGGACTGAATATGGCAGATAATACAAGACTTTACTCGATTCTCGGGCTGACTCCAGATGCCGATGACAAAGCCATTAAAAAGGCATACCGGAAACTGGCGATGAAGTATCACCCTGACGTGAATAAAGACGCAGGCGCAGAAGATAAATTTAAAGAAATCAACCTGGCCCACGAAACGCTTTCCAACCCGGAGCGGCGGGCACTTTATGATAAATACGGTGAGATTTCCCTGGATCCAAACTTCAATGAAGATATGTATAACGCCCAGAGAGGATTTGGCGGCTTTGGAAATGGCGGCTTCTCCTATTCTGGTGATGGTGCAGGCTTTGACTTCTCCGATCTCTTCGGTGGAGGAGGAAGCAGCTTTGGCGGATTTGGAGGCTTTGGCGGCGGCCAGGGCGGCTTCAGCTTTGAAGACCTCTTTGGCCGACAGAGCAGCCAGTCCCATGAATACCCGGCAAAGGGTGAAGATCGTCATGGAAGCATTACGATCGACTTTATGGAAGCGGCCAAAGGCGGCACGGAAACGCTCACGTTTAATGTAACCGAACCAGGTCCGAACGGCACCCGTGTCAGCAAGCCGCTGACGCTGGAAGTTAAGATTCCAGCCGGTATCCGGGAAGGCCAGAAGATCCGGATTCCTGGAAAAGGAGAACCGGGCGTATTTGGCGGCCCGGCAGGCGACCTCTATCTTGAAGTCAATATCAAGCCTGACCAGACCTTTACCCGGGATAACCTGGATATCATCGTTGAAGTCAGTGTGGATTGCGTTACGGCAGCTCTTGGGGGAACAATCGACGTTCCAACCCTCGATGGCACAGTAGAAATGAAAGTTCCAGCTGGTATTCAGTCGGGCCAGAGACTGCGTCTGAAAGGCAAAGGAATCGCTTCCTCTAAAGGTACTGGTGACGAATATGCGAAGATTCGCATCACTGTTCCAAAACCACTGACCGACGAACAGCGCGAACTCTTTGAAAAATTACGTGATCTTCAAAAGTAAAATCAGATTTCCAAATTCTGTTGGATTCGATTCGATCTCAACAGCCGAACGCGACAATTTCCGTTCGGCTGTTTTTCAGTGAAGCAATCAATCGGACAGAAGATGCCAATCTTGGCGGCAATCCGCTATAATAACCGGGATATGAGGTGAAAAAATGGATGAAAACAAAAATCAGGTTCCAAACGAGAAACCTGTTAAACCAAACGAATCTGGCAGCGATGTTGTTGAAACCGTCGAAGTTGTTGAAGAAGAAGTGATTACTCCTGTAGATTCAGAAGATAGAGCCCAGAACAACCAGGAGGATGGGATCAAAGAACTGGCCGGCTATGGAAAAGAGACTCCATTAGAGGGCGAAATCATCGATTCTGTTCCAAGTACTGGCGATGAAGAGGCCGAAGTCGTGGATCCAGAAGTTGTTGCCAGTCTGGATAACCAGATTAAGGATCTGATGAAAAAATACAAGATGACCATGTGGGCTCTGATTGCCTGCATCGTTGTCTATCTGCTTTTCCTGTTTGTCATCAAAACCGCCTACAGCACGTGGATTGTCTTAGGCATTTGCGTGGTGATGATCGGCATTGCCGTGTATAACACCAAAATCTCCCGCCAGGTCCAGAAACTGGCGCTCGAAAAACGCCGTCTGACTCATCCCAATGACGCTCCTGCGGCTTCCCAGCCTGCTTCGGGCGGCCTGATGGGCAAATCGACAGCCGGTGCTCCAGTTGGTGAGGTGGATTCCAGCCAGCCAATCGTGGCCAATGCCACTTCCTTAAATGATTTGCCAAAACAGTACACGGTGCTTGATGATGTTGAGTTTGGCGATGGCCAGCGGGCAGCCAATGTAGTTGTTTCCCCTTACGGGATTGCGGTGGTCGGAAATGAAGATCTGCGCCCGGAAATGGAAGCGATCTTACAGGAAGAGGGTCTGGAAGACATTCCTGTTTCTTACTACAATCCGGATGAAGAAGTCAGCAGTATTGCGGAAAAGATCCAGGAAGATAAAATGGTTGTTCTCGATGAAAACAAAATCATGTCTCTTCTGTTAAAACTGACGGGAATTAAACGCTAGAACGGACTTTTCCTCCTTCAAGCGAAGAATCAGGATGCTTTTTTCCATCCTGCAAGAGTAGATTGGCATGAAAATCCGCAATCCCATGCTTTTGCGTAAAAAAATGAAAATGCTCTGAATTCCGGTATGGAAGATTACCGTGGAATTCAGAGCGTTTTTATTGCGTGAATTAGCTTAAAATTGGCTTAAACATAAATGATTAATCCCTATAAATCTCTGGGTTTATAGGTGCCCGATCCTCAGAAGATCCATTTTATCCAATGGGTGGCTTGCGCAATGAATGGTTTTGCTGGAGAGATGCGCTGAACAGACTAGGAATAAGACTGGATCGGCCAGTTAGTCAGCCAGAGAGGGAAGGATCAACGATCAATTTCATTCATGTTCATGACAACTTGTCGGATCTGTGAAAGGTCTTTGACTTCATCATAAATATTGCCGGAATCCATCAGGCGGATATCCTGTACACCGGCTTTGATGGAACTGTTGATGCCGGCCAGTGAATCTTCAATGACAGTCATTTTTGCCAGTGGAACATTCAGGATTCTGGATGCTTTCTGGAACATAGCCACTTTATCTTTATAACTTCCGTCATCATAAACGATATTCTCAGGTTTGATCCATTGATCCAGGTGGAAGCTTTCGACAAAGAAATCAATATTGTCTTTGATGGATGCAGAAGCAATCGTAAACGGAACGCCTTCGGCTTTCAAGTCATCGAAGAGTTTTTCAGCTCCTTCGACCAGATGGAAACTGGGCAGGTCTTCCACACAGGCTTCGCGATAGTATTTTTCCTTGAGCTTGGATAAGCGGTCTGCTTCTTCGGGTGTGGCTTTTCCATTGGTCAGGTAGCGGACAATTTCAATGTTAGGTTTTCCGTTCATGTGAGTGTGCAGCTCTTCTTCCGTGATGGGCGTACCGCGAAGTTCTCTTGCGATTCGGCTCCAGGCCTTTACATGTTTGTCGTTATCGAAGAACAGTGTTCCGTTAAAATCAAAAATTACTCCTTGCATTTCGTTTTCTCCTTTTTTATGCTTATCTTTCTGGATTTGTCTGGTCTGTTCCAGGCTGCCGGCGCAATGCCTGGCCTGGAGGGATGACTCTTGTTTACTTTGCGCGGCTTGCTTGTTCTGTCAGTTCTGGCTGATCCGCTTTGTTTCCCTCCCGGATTTCGTCTGCTTGATCGCGGCTTGGGGCTACGGTGATACTGGTGAACTGGCGGTAATGATCGAGGGTGTCCTCTGAGACTTGATCATCTGTAATGACTTCATCGATATTGTGAAGCGAGTAGTAAACATAAAAATCTTCACGGTTAAATTTGTGATCGTCTGCCAGCAGGTAGACGGTTTTTGCGTTGTTGCAGGCAATCTTCTGGAGTTCGCCTTCTTCCATGGATGAGGTCGTGATGGAGTTATCGGCGATGCCATTGCAGGAAATGAACGCTTTATTGAACTTCATGCTTGCGATGACCTGGTTGGCAAGCGGTCCGCAGAAAGCCTTGGTATTGGAGCGATAGGATCCGCCAACCAGAAGAATCTGGTCATCTTGTTTTTCTTTGAGCGCCTCAAAAGCCGCCAGAGAAGGGGTGATGACGCGGACGTTTCTTTCCTTTAATAACTGGGCCATCATTTCAATCGTTGTTCCCGGTCCAAGAAAGATGGTTTCATGCTCACCAACCCGATCCACCGCTGCTTTGGCGATGGCCAGTTTTTCTTCGACTTTTACTGTCGCTTTTTGCAGGTGGCTCAGTTCGTAATCAATGTTATAGTCAAGCGATTGGGCGCCGCCGTGAATCCGGATCAGTTTTCCGTTTTTTTCCAGTTCATCCAGATCGCGTCGGACCGTCATGTCGGATACCCCCAGAGCGTTGATGATCTCGGATGCGGTGACAATTCCTTTTTCGGCAATCATTTCCTGGATCCGCATAAGACGTTCGCGTTTCAACATACATGAATCCTCCTTGCATCTGCATTTTTATTTAATACGGAAATTTTATACAGGTCAAGCTTAAACAAACAAAAACAAACATTTTTTCTTCTTTGGTCGGTGAGTAAGCGGTTTAGATGTTTGAAAATGTTGTTTGAAAGTGTTGACTCATGCGTAGGTGTCCTGTATATTGTGGGTGTAACAACAAAGAAGAACAAATTCGAACAAGAACAAACGAAGGCGTTCATACACAGCGGCCATCGCCCCCGATGACTGCTGCTAAGGAGAGAAGAATGAAAAAATTACCTGAAGATTTTCTGTTTGGCGGGGCAACGGCTGCGTATCAGGCAGAAGGCGCAACCCACGAAGACGGAAAAGGGGAAGTGGCCTGGGATGAATACCTGGAAAAACAGGGACGCTTTCTGGCGGATCCAGCCAGTGATTTTTATCACCAGTACCCAAAAGATCTTGAACTGTGCCAGATGTTTGGCGTGAACGGGATCCGGCTGTCGATCGCATGGAGCCGGATTTTCCCGAAAGGAAAAGGCGAAGTCAATCCGAAAGGTGTGGAGTTCTACCACAACGTTTTAGCGGAAGCGAAAAAACGGGGAATTAAAGTCTTTGTGACTCTGCATCACTTCGACACGCCTAAAGCGCTGTTTGATCAGGGGGACTTCCTGAACCGGGATACAATTGATGCCTTTGTCGACTATGCGAAGTTTTGCTTCGACGAATTCAAGGAAGTGGAATACTGGACCACATTCAACGAGATTTACCCGATTGCAACCAACCAGTATCTGTTAGGAATCTTCCCACCTGGTATCAAATACGACCTGACCAAGGTGATTGCCTGCCTGCACAACATGATGTATGCCCACGCCAGAGTCGTGAATCTGTTTAAGGATAATGGCTATCCGGGCCAGATCGGTGTGGTGCATTCGCTGGAAACCAAATATCCGGCCAGTGATGCGCCAGAAGATATTCATGCGGCGTTCCTCGATGACGCCCTGTCCGTGCGCTTCTTGTTGGATGCAACGTATAAAGGTGAATATTCAAGCCAAACCTTGCAGGCGCTTGATGAAATCTGTCAGGCCAACAATGCTCACTATGAATTCCCAGAAGAAGATTTCGTGGAAATGCGCAAGGCAAAAGATCGCAATGACTATCTGGGTATCAATCACTACCAGAGCCACTTCGTCAAGGCTTACAACGGTGAAAACGCCATTCACCACAATGGAACCGGCGATAAGGGGACAGGCAGTTATAAGGTCAAAGGCATTGGCGAGCGGATTTACAAAGAAGGTCTGGAAAGAACGGACTGGGACTGGCTCATTTATCCACAGGGCCTGTATGATCTGATGATGCGGATCAAAGAGGATTATCCAAATTACAAGGCTATTTATATTACCGAAAACGGTATGGGCTATAAAGATGAATTCAAGGATGGCGTCATCATGGATGAGCCAAGAATTGACTACATCCGTAAATACCTTTCGGCCCTGGCGGATGCCATTGAAGATGGCGTGAATGTCAAAGGATATTTCCTCTGGTCCTTAATGGATGTCTTTAGCTGGTCGAATGGTTACAACAAGCGCTACGGCTTATTCTTCGTCGACTTTGAAACCCAGAAGCGCTATCCCAAAGCCTCGGCCTACTGGTACAAACAGCTCTCTGAGACCAAAACAATTGTCTAGACGCTGACTCAGGATAAACGTTTTGCGATCTAACAAAGAAGGGGCTGACTTTCTGGAAAGACAAGAAGAGACTGGTATCCAGAAAAGACAAGAAGTCAGATTCCCCCGGATCGAAGTGAAAAGAGAGCTATAAGCAATAATCAATAACGAAAAACTGACGGAAAACTGAAAGTCAGACTTAAAAATAAAGCTTTAAACAAAACTGAAACGAAAACTGTGAAGGAGAACAAGGACATGACGAAAGATGAATTAACAATGACTGGATTTGAAATCGTAGCGTACTCTGGCGATGCGAGAAGCACACTGCTCGATCTGCTCAAGGAAGTCAGAAACGGAAACTTCGCTAACGTTGAATCCAAACTGGCTGAAGCAGACGAAAACATCAACCTGGCTCATAAAAGCCAGACCCAGATTCTGGCCGCTGAGGCAGGTGGGGAAGACATGGATATGGGCTTCATTTTCATCCATGGCCAGGACCATCTGATGACAACCATTCTGCTGCGCGATCTGATTACTGACATGATTGAACTGTACAAAAGAGGATAAAGAGCATGAACGCGATTATTGCTTTTATTGAAAAGGGAAGACCTTTCTTTAATAAACTGGCCGGCAATATCTACCTTCAGGCAATTCGTGACGGTTTCTTAACCGCCATGCCGGCAATTCTGTTTTCCAGTATTTTCATTCTGTGTGCGGCGCTGCCGGAAGTCTTCGGCTTTGTACTGCCCGCTGAATTATCCAGCTGGTTATGGCGCGTCTACAACCTGACCATGGGTGTGGTGGCCATTCTGGTGGCCGCAACCACAGCCCGCTCTTTGGCTGAAAGTTTGAATCGTAAACTGCCCGCCAATCAAAGTATTAATGTCATTTCGGTCATGCTGGCAAGCATCTGCGGATTTCTGACACTGGCCGTTACAGAAATTGATGGCGGAATTGATATCACCTATCTTGGAACTAAAGGTCTGCTTTGCTCCTTTATTTCTGCCTTTTTGTCCTGCAATCTATATAAGTTCTGCATGATCAAGAATATTACGATCAAGATGCCGCCAGAAGTGCCAGGTGTCATCTCGAATGTCTTCCGAAATGTTTTCCCCTTCTCGTTTTCGGTGCTTGGATGCGTATTGCTTGATCTTGTGACAACCAAGATTTTTGGGGCCCGGTTTGCGGAAAGTGTCATCCTGTTGTTCTCTCCGTTCTTCCAGGCAGCCGATTCCTATCTTGGACTGGGGCTGATTGGCGGCGCGATGGCGTTCTTCTGGTTCCTTGGTATTCATGGACCATCCATTGTCGAACCGGCCATTGCGGCAGCCATCTATGCCAACGTTGAAGCAAACTTGATGTTGGTTCAGGGCGGAGAACATGCTTCCATTGCCCTGACCGCTGGATTCCAGAACTTTATCGTCTGCTTTGGCGGTACGGGTTGTACACTTGTTGTTCCATTCCTGTTGATGTGGTTTTGTAAATCCAAACAGCTCAAAGCTGTCGGCCAGGCATCCTTTTTGCCTTGTATCTTTAATGTCAACGAACCTGTACTCTTTGCAGCACCAATCGTGCTCAACCCGTATTTCTTCGTTCCCTTTCTGCTCACACCCATCCTCAATGCATGGATCTTCAAATTCTTTGTCGATGTGCTGCAGATGAATTCCTTTATCTATGTATTGCCATGGGCGACACCGGCACCAATTGCGATGTTTTTAGGCACGGGCATGGGCTGGCTTGCGCTGGCTCTGGCCCTGCTGCTGATCGTTGTGGATGCGGTGGTGTACCTGCCATTTGTCAAAGCGTATGATACTTCCCTCGTTGAAGAAGAAGCCAAAAACCGCGAAGCAGAACTTGAAGAAGAAAAAGTGGAAAAAGCTGCTCAGGCTGCACCAAAGACAATCGAAGCCGCTCCGGTTTCCAGCAATCAGGCATCTGAAGCAAAAGCTGGAAGTGAAGCGGAAATGGCAAAAGCTCAAACAATCGAGCAGACTGCTTTGTCCAGTAGTGAGGATTCGAGTATGAAGCCGCTCAATGTTCTTGTTTTGTGTGTCGGAGCCGGAACATCTGCCATGTTTGCCAACGCGGTAAACAAAGGGGCACAGGAAAAAGGCCTGCCCGTAACGGCTCAGGCGGAAGCGTTCGGTGGTCATACTGGCATTCTGCAAAACTTCCAGCTTGTCGTCTTAAGTCCGCAGGTGCAGACCCGCTACGATGAAATCAAGGCGGATGCGGATAAGTATGGAATCAAAGTGGTGAAAACCAAAGGCGCGCAATATATTAACCTGACGCGTCAGCCGGAAAATGCCGTTGACTTTGTTGTTGATGAAGTGAAAAAAGACTGATCCAAGTCAGCTGACAGGTTTGCTTCGAATGTTCGTGAACAATAGACGGATTTTAGATGATTCATCCTTGATCTGATGTCGCTACTGCCGCCTCTATCAATAAACGAAGAATATGAAGCGATGCTCTGTTTATGATGCTCTGTTTATGATGCTCTGTTTATGATGCTCTGTTTATGTAGAAACGCTCTGTTTACCAGATGGAACAGAGCGTTTCTTTTGTTTGTTCAAGGAAATCAAAGGCTGCTTTTCGTCCTGTGCTGCTTTCTCTTTCACCTCTGGCAGTGGATCAGAAATGGTGATCCAGCCAATCCAGAAGTTGGCAGGATCGCAAAAAGGCCTGGAAATCTTGGCAGAACCCGATTTCCAGGCCTGATGATCATGAATTCGAATGCTTTTTTTCTTTTCGTATTCTTCCCGCTCTTTGAGATATTCAGGATCTTTCTGGGTTCGCTGGCTAAGATTTTTAAAATCCTTGAAATCAGGATTAATTCCATCTATATTCTGGATACCGGAGATAACTCGACAGGTCAATATCTAGATAGTGGTTAACAACTAGGCGTATGTGAAGTACGTCGTCCTAGATAGGAAGAGTCCTTTGATTAGGACTCTTTTTTGGTTGTGTGGTTAACATTGTACAGGAATGATGAATAATTTACGCTCACCTGTTCGGTGAAAAGCAAAATGGCTGGAAACACGTTCTTTAAAGGTGTTTCCAGCCATTTATCGGTTTTGGTGAATTGTTCAGGTTTAAGTGGGATTCCGCGGTATTGTTTAACCGTTATAACTATACGGTTTGAGAGTATTAGTCAGCAGGATTTGCAGTGGAATCAGAATCTCCAGAATTGCTAGAAGCCGTGCCTGTAGGGGTAGAGGAAGATGAAGAAGTCTGGGAACTGGCGCTGGCTTCCCCTTTTGCCTTGGCAGCCCGTCTGGCCTGGCGTTCTTTTTCGTATTCTTCCAGCTCTTTGAGATATTCAGGATCTTCCTGGGGCTCATTGGCTTCGGACTTATACAACATCGACCAGTCGACTCTGCCTTTCAGCCACCAGGCTGTCAGGATTGCTGCAACAATCATGAAAGTCATCAGAATCCATCTTGGCAGTTTCCAGAGGGTATACCAGCAAGAGCCGATATATAACAAAAGGAAAACTTCCAGGGCGCAGGCGCCAAGCTGGATGTATTTTTTCTTTTCCATGGCCTGGCCAAACTGGGCTCCCATGCCCGCAAACAGAACCAAAATACAGACAGCCTCGCCAAGGGCATACCATAAGCCGCCAATCTGGGCGGGGTCAATATCAGCCGATGCGCTTGAAAGCAAGGAACTCAGCCCGATAAATCCGACAAATAAAGCTTCATAGGCAAATCCCTGTTCAAAGCCAAAGACGACAGCTTTGGAAGACAGGAAGTTGTTCTGTAAATGGAAGCGAAAAGCCACCCAGTTGAGCAAAGTTAAAATCAGCGCAAAAACAATCGAGTAGACCAGGTTGAACAGGGCTTCATTGTTGATCAATGAAACAAACCAGTCTGACTGAATGAAAATCAGCGGCAGAATCAGGCGAACTAAAACAAGTGTCGAAATCATTTCCAGAATCCCGAAGACAACCGGGCGCCAGCCGTTGTCTTTGATATAGGTATAGGAAACGGTCATCACAAACGGCACCAGCAGGGTGAGGATGACCAGGACGACCTGAGAAAACAGAACCATAAGACAAATACTTACCTTTCCTTGCGGTCTGAAACCGCAGTTAGTCTTCATTATAGCATCTGATTTTTTGCTTACGGGCGGGAATTTAAGCTGAGGGCACTGACGGCTTTGAAATCGGGAAACAAGAAGAAATTCGAAACTGGCCGGAAATCATCGAAATCTCTCCAGGAAAAAGCGTTCTGGCAGGATCAGAAAATTCTCTTTTGGGGGTTTTGCGCTATGCTTGTGAACATGAGGAAAAATTCAATGATGCAAAAAAGTGGTGGAAACGACCGCTTCTCTTTATGGTCTGGCGCATTGTTTTGCTGCGCACTGTGGGGACTGGCGCCGCCGTTGATTAAAACCGGCTATTCGATTATGCAGATTGAATCAACCAGTTCGATTATCCTGTTTGCGGGGCTGCGCTTTTTTCTGGCCGGCGTGATGGTCATTGCCTGGAGCAGTCTCCAAGAAAAACACTTTGTCCATCCGTGCAAAAAAGAGATCAGGCCGATTCTGGTTCTGGCCTGCTTCCAGACATTTGGTCAATATGTTTTCTATTATCTTGGTGGGGGGCATTCAACCGGCATGATGATGTCGGTTTTAAGTGGACTGGCTGCTTTGCTGGAGCTGGTTTTTTCCTGCTGGCTTTTCAGGCTCGAGAAAATGACACCGCTCAAATTCATCGGCTGCCTGACTGGCTTTACCGGAATATTAATCATGAACTATACGGCCGGTGGATTTACCTTCAGTCTCAATGGCGAAGGCGTCCTGGTACTTTCGCAGGTCTGCGCGGCGATCTCGGCGATTTTCATTCAGATCTTCTCGCGCCAGTCGAGTCCGTTTTTGCTTTCGGGCTGGCAGTTTGCCATTGGTGGGCTTGCCATGATTGGAGCCAGTTTTCTGATTGGCCATCCCGTGATTCACTGGAATGGAGCGGGTGTGCTGCTCTTATTGATGCTTGCCTTTGTTTCTGCTGGTGCCTATACCTTATGGGGTGTTTTGCTTTCCAGATGGCCGGTTTCCAGTGTGGCGGTCTTTGGCTGTACGATCGGTCTGTTTGGAGTTCTGTTCTCAGCGCTGTTCTTGCATGAGCCGCTAAGTCTTCGAATTGCGCTGGGTGCGATCTTTATGAGTGCCGGCATTCTGGTCGTTAACTTGAAAACGCAGAAGCTGGAAACCAATGCGCAGGCTGGCTGAGCGGCTGAAAAACTTACAGAGATGCATTTGCTTACAAGAACCAGAAGAACAACCAGTCTGCTCTTTTCATCAGGATCGGACTGGTTTTCTTTTCTTTTTCAGGTCGTTTGTTCGTTACAATAAAGCTGACAAAAAGCGGGCCTCTTTGCTCTGGCCGATCGATCTGGCAGGCAGAGAAGATACAGAATAGGTTTCTGTGCAGGAATAGCAGACAAATTTTGATAGATATTCAGTTTGGATAGATATTCAGTTCTATGGAGTTTTATGGAGTTCCATGCAACTCTATCCGACTCTATCAGGGAAAGAAGACCGCATTTTGAACTGAAAGCAGATGTTCAGATATTGACGAACGAAAAATAGGAAGAGAATCCCGGACGATCCATCCCCATAAAGGTTTGCTGGATGCAGATTTATGAAAAACGGCAAAAAGCAATGAGCAAAAAGCGAGGAGCAAAGAGGATTGGATGGTTTTGATGGATTCCAGGAAAGGAGCGGACAATGCGAAGACTGCGAAAATATGCAGGACTGCTGATGAGTTTTGTTCTTGGCCTGTCTTTACTTGCCGGATGTGCGGATGAACACGTTGTGCGGGTGGGCGTCAGCGATGAGGCGCATATCCAGATTATTGGCTATATGGTCAGAGAACTGGCAGCTCGTAAGGGAATTGAGTGCCAGATCCGCCAGACGGGAAGTGGAATTGCAAGTTTGCAGCCAGCGCTGGAAAGTGACTGTCTGCAGGTAGGCATTGAGTTTACCGAAGCGGCCTGGCGAAATGTTTTGCAGAAGAAAGACTCCTATCATGCCGGAGATCTGGGGATTTTGCAGAGTGAATACAAGAAACTGGGGCTTTCCTGGTATAACCTGCCGCAAGTGAAAGATCATTACACACTGGCCATCTCCCGGCGGCTGATGCTCAAAGAAAACATCCATACACTGTCGGAGCTTTTGAAAATCGATGATCAGCTGACCATTGGAGCGCCGACGATTTTCTTTGAAGACTCGACAGGCTACCCGTATCTGCAAAGCGAGTATGGCTTTGACTTTGCCTCGACAAGCAACCTGCCGGAAGATGGTCTGGTTGAAGAATTGCTTGATCAGAAGATTGATGTCATTCCGGCTCATTCAGTCGATGGCTATGTCAATAAGGCGGAACTCGTGATTCTGGAAGACGATCTGGGAGTGCGCGAGGATATGACGGCAGGGATTGTCATCACGAAAGATGCCCTGAAGGAATATCCGGAACTGGCGCAGATTGCCAAGTCGATTGCGGCGGTCTTAACAGATGGTCAGCTGGCCGTTCTGGCTGGCGGAGTGACTTCGGGTCTTTTTACAGCCCAGCAGGCAGCCATGATGCTTTTAAAAGCGAAGAATCTGGTTGTAGAAAAGCCAATGTCGGCGTAAAAAAACAATTTTCATGAAACGTTTTCAAAAATCCGGTCATACAAGGCCGGATTTTTTTTGGTCAATGTCTATGATGATGGTGGGAAAAGTTGAGCATTTAAATTGAGCGCGATCAAATCGATGCTCTTGAATGCGAAAAAAGCAGTAAAAAGTATACAAAAATCAATCCGGAGTCAGTGAAGAAAAAAACGTTTCAAGATTGGAAAATAGGAATTATTATAGCGAAAAAATCCGTCAGTGCAAACGGAGTTTTCGTAATGCAACAAATGCTATGTGATGTGCAATTTCAATTTTTATTGTGCCGCAATTTATGCAACAAAAAGCCCGCCATCTGCGGGCTTTTCTTTATGCCTAAGCGAATATTGAATTTGATTCCGATTCGGTGAGTTATATGATAATTTTTCGTGCAAACGGCTTGCACCAAATTGTTTCGATATTATTTTGACAAGATACAGGTAAAAACACTCGAATATTGAAAAAATGAAAACGGAATCATAGAAAATCTGTGGGTTGGATTCATAAAACGAATGAGATTGGCCGTGTAAGGGGGAAGAAGGCGGTTTCAAAAAAATGCGGAAAACGTTTTCTAAGTGGTAGCACTTTCGCATAATGTTGCTATAATCAAAACAGAACAAGTTTGCGAAACAAGCCGGTGCGACAGTGAAACCCGGCGTGCAAACGATTAGGAGGATATATGAAAAATTGGCAGAAATTTGCTTCTGCGGCAGTGATCGGCGCAATGGCTCTGGCCGGATGCTCCAGCTCCAGCTCCAGCTCTGAAACAACGGGATCTACAGCTGGTGGTGAATCCACAGCAGCTGGGGATGCTTCTAAAGGATCTGTTTACTATCTCAACTTCAAACCTGAAGCTGACGCAGCATGGCAGGAAATGGCGAAAAAATACTCTGAAGAAAAGGGTATCGACGTAAAAGTTGTAACTGCTGCAAGCGGCAACTACGAAACCACTCTGATGTCTGAAATGGGCAAGAGCGGTGCTCCAACTCTGTTCCAGGTTAACGGACCTGTAGGTCTGAAAAACTGGGAAGATTATGCATACAACCTGTATGGCACTCCAGTCTTCGATCAGCTGACCAGTGATGACTATGCATTATATATTGGCGACAAAGCGGATAATGATGTCGCTGCAATCGCTTATGCAATCGAATCCTACGGTATCATCGTCAACACTGAACTGCTCAGCAAAGCTGGCTACACAGTAGATGACATTAAGTCTTTCGAAGACCTGAAGAAAGTTGCCGACGACATTCAGTCCCGCAAAGATGAACTCGGATTTGCTGCCTTCACTTCCGCTGGTATGGACGGCTCTTCTGACTGGCGCTTCAAAACTCACCTGGCCAACATGCCTCTGTATTTCGAATACCAGGATGATGGCGTAGCGGATAAAGAAGAACTCGCAGGAACTTATCTGCCAAACTACCGTCAGATCTTTGATCTGTACGTCACAGATTCCACAACTCCGGGTGCTGATCTGGCTTCCAAGACTGCTGATGACAGTGAACGTGAATTCACTTCTGGTCAGGCTGTATTCTTCCAGAACGGTTCCTGGGAATACACAAACCTGATCGACAACGGCATGACAGATGAACAGATCACAATGATCCCAATCTACATTGGTGCCGGCGACGAAGCAAACCAGGGTCTGACTACTGGTACTGAAAACTACTGGGTAGTGAACAAAGAAGCAAGCGCAGATGATATCGCAGCGACTCTCGAATTCATGGATTGGTTAGTTACTTCTGAAGAAGGTACAGCCTTCATGGCGGATGACCTCGGTCTGACTATCCCATTCAAAGATGCAAAACCATCTCCAAACGTATTCGTTCAGGAAGATATCAAGCTGACTCAGGATGGCAAGACACCAGTATCCTGGAACTTCACAACAATGCCTTCTGAAGAATGGAAGAACGGTTTAGGTTCTGCTCTGACTGCTTATGCAGCGGATCCAACGGATGAAAACTGGGATAAAGTGAAAGCAGCATTCGTTGACAACTGGAAGACAGAAAAAGAACTTGCTCAGTAATCTGGACCATTCAAACCTCTGATTCTCAAATACAATTCACAGTTCACTGAATAGACAATCTGATCAAGACAATCTGATCAGCAGCTTTTCAACAATCCATCTGGATGAATCGACGGGCGGGCAGCTTTTGAATCCGGCTGTACACATCGAATCTTCCATGGATGGATCGGCTTCAGTTCATCCTTGTGCAAGTCTGTTTCCTGCAAAAGCAGGCTTGCACAATGGAGGGAGATGATCTGGCTGACTCTCTTCGTTGCAAGCCGGAATTCTTCTTTAAAGCTTCACGACATCTTTCAGAATAAGTTGAAAGATGTCCATATTCGTTCTGGAAACAGAACAACCTGATCTGGTGCGCAGGGCTTCGCCGGGTTCATGATTTTCATGAAGCCGCAAAACCAATACGGATTCAGACAGGTATTCATCAATCAATTCCTTCGGTTTGTATATCGAACTAACGCGCAGGCAGGAGGTCACTTCCGCCTGCGCTTATTGTTTGAAAGAACAACTTAATTTGACTGGATTTCAATCTGATCAGTCCTGAATCTGATTGAATTTAAATCAAGTCGAAACACCGTAAGGAAACAGTTGGCCAAAAAAGAAAAAATACTGATTTAGGAAGATAAGGAAAAAATTATGGAAAAGGCTCTGAAACGCTATGGCTGGATCTTCGTACTTCCTACTCTGGCGGCATTTACGATTGGATTTATCATTCCTTTTTTAGAAGGTCTGTATCTTTCGTTTTGTCGGTTTACCACTGTAGGCAACGCGCAGTTTATCGGTTTTGGTAACTACGTAAGCGCCCTGACGGATCCATTATTCTTACAGGCAGCCTGGTTCACGCTGGCCGTTACAATTGTCAATATCATCGCAATCAACGTTCTTGCATTTGCGCTGGCAATGGCTCTGACACAGAAATTAAAGGGAACCAACTTCTTCAGAACGATCTTCTTCATGCCTAACCTCATTGGTGGTATTGTTCTGGGTTACATCTGGCAGATTCTGATCAACGTGATCCTGTCAATCTGCGGACAGCCGCTGTTAAAGCTGAATGCTACAGCCGGCTACTGGGGCATCATCATCCTGATGTGCTGGCAGCAGATTGGTTACATGATGATTATTTACATCGCTGGTTTACAGAACGTACCCGATGATCTGATTGAAGCCGCAAAAATCGATGGTGCCAACGACTGGCAGATTCTTTGGAAGATTAAGATTCCAATGATGATGCCATCTATCACGATCTGCGTATTCCTGACGCTGACCAACTCACTGAAACTGTTCGACCAGAACTTAGCTCTGACTAACGGTGATCCAGGTCATGCGACAGATATGCTTGCATTAAATATCTACAACACGTTCTACGCTCGTGCCGGTGCAGCCTGGAAAGGCATTGGACAGGCTAAATCGGTTATCTTCTCGATTGTTGTTATCCTGATTGGATTCTGGCAGTTAAGAAGCACCAGAAGTAAGGAGGTTCAGGCATAATGAAAAAAGAAGGCTCCAAAGTCAAAGAAGTCCTGTTATTCATTCTCATGTGCATTCTGACTGTCCTGTGGATTTACCCAGTTTTCATGATTCTGGTCAACTCCTTAAAGGTCGAAAGTGCAATTACAACCAGCAGTGTATTCTCCATGCCTGGCCCCGGTCAGTTTGCCGGCCTGGCGAACTATACTGAAGCATTAAATTCTCAGGGATTCTTATCTTCTCTGGGTTACTCCACACTGATTACCGTAACGTCTGTTGCTTCGATTATTCTTTGCTGCAGTATGTGTGCATGGTACATCATCCGTGTCAAATCGAAATTTAATAACTTTTTGTACTATTTATTTGTATTCTCCATGGTTGTACCGTTCCAGATGGTTATGTTTACCCTGTCTCAGACAGCGGGCATGCTCAAACTGAACACACCGTACAACATCTGGATTATTTACCTCGGATTTGGTGCCGGTCTTGCCGTCTTCATGTTTGCAGGCTTCGTAAAATCCATTCCAGTGGAAATCGAAGAAGCTGCCCTGGTCGATGGCTGCACACCGCTGCAGATCTTCTTCAAGATCGTCTGCCCAATCCTGAAACCGACTATGGTTTCCGTTACCATCCTGCAGGCGATGTGGGTATGGAACGACTACTTATTACCAACACTGGTTCTTGATATTACCAAGTACAAGACCATCCCAATGCTGATTCAGTACTTCCGTGGAAGTTACGGACGTGTTGCCATGGGTCCAATGATGGCTTCGATCATGATGACCATCATCCCAATCATCATCGTCTATATTCTGGGTCAGAAACACATTATTAAAGGTGTTGCTGCCGGCGCCGTTAAAGGATAAAGATTTTGGCCAAGGTCACCATGAAAGACATCGCCAAAGCTTCGGGCTGGTCCTTAGGGACTGTCTCGCGGGTGATGAGCGATGCATCGGGTGTCAATGAAACGGCCAGAAAAGAAGTTTTAGAAGCGGCACGACAACTCAATTATCAGAAAAATGATTTCGCCAGCGCTTTGAGACAAAAGCGCCCGGAAGGAATTTTGATGATTGTACAGGCTGACGGATGCCCGATTTATTCCCGACTGGCCTGTCTTGTGGAAAACAGACTGAAACAGCAGGGAAAAAGGGTTACGCTTGTTCAAGTTCACCATGATGAAAACGAAGCTGAAGCAGCCCATGAACAGATGCGCTGTCAGACACCGGGTGCTCTGATCTTTTTTGGGGCAAGACGCAGCAAGCTTCGTACTCTGGGTCGGAGCGCAGTTCCGGCCCTTTGTGTTGGTGTAGACCAGAGCGGACTCGGCCTGGAAAGACTGATCAGTTTCGGTCTCCCCCAGACTGAAGTGGCCCAGCAGTCCACAGAGTGGCTGTTTGAAACCGGCCGCAAATCCATTGGTGTCATTTTGAATGATCGCTATACCTATCCAGAACTGCAGGAGTCTTTTTTAGGCGTCCAGTACGCATTTTATTCCCGCGATCTGGTCTTCGTGGCCAATGATCGCTCGACCCTGCAGCCATCCACCCTTCGCGGCGGCTATCAGGGTCTGCTCCAGCTCATGCAGCAGGTTCCGGATGTGGATGCCGTGCTGGTGGGCGATGAGGACCAGGCTCTGGGGGCTTTGCGGGCAGCGGCAGATCTTGGCAAACGGGTCCCGGAAGATTTGGCCATTTTTGCTCTGGATCTGACCGAGAACGCTGAATTTGCGATTCCGCGGCTTTCTGGCATCAGGAGGGATCTGGAAGACGATGCAAGACAGATCTGCGAGCTGGTTTTGAAGCTGGAAGGTCATGACTGGAGTCTGCTTGATCTTCCGATGCGCGAAGCTTCATGGCAGGTTCGCTGGAAAGAATCCTGTCCAAAGCCCATGCATCCGTTTGATCCGGCTCTTTCTTAAGGCGAAATCATACCTTCGAAACGTTTTCCTTTTAACCAGACTGTTAAAAAGAAATCAAACGAAGGCGAGAGTGCTATTATCGATTTATGGATTCTTGACGCTGGCTATTCTGATTCACCCGATAATATGCGAAAAACGATTATAACTATTTAGATTTATCTCATCAGCAGACAGAAGCCCCCTTCTGGATCGAACCCCATCCTGAGTCATTACAAAGCCTGCAGTCAGGAACGATTCTCAAAAAGGGAAAGCTTTCTGTCGATTAGAAAGAAAGGATACGTATATGAGAAAAAATGGCGTGCTTTTGCACATCACCAGCCTCCCTTCCAAGTACGGGATCGGTACTCTTGGTCAGGAAGCTTTCAATTTTATTGATTTCCTCAAACGCTCTCACCAGCAGTTATGGCAGGTTCTGCCTTTAGGACCAACCAGCTACGGTGACTCTCCGTATCAGTCCTACTCCACTTTTGCGGGTAACCCATATCTGATCGATCTGGATCTGCTTGAAAAAGACGGACTGCTCAAACCGGAAGAATTCAAAGACCTGCAATGGTATGAAGAAGAGGACCGCGTTGACTTTGGCCTCATGTACAACCAGCGTTATAAAGTTCTCGACAAAGCGGTTGAACGTTTCCTGGCTAACCCGCCAGAAGACTATGCGCAGTTTCTCGAAGATGAAAAAGACTGGATCGATGACTACGCTCTGTTCATGTCTTTAAAAGACAAGCACGAAGGCAAGCCATGGCTCGAATGGGATCCAAAATACCGGAAATACGACGCCACAAAAGCGGAAGCCTGGAAAGAGGAGTTCAAGGATCGCATGGACTATTACAAAGTCCTCCAGTATCTCTTTTACAAACAGTGGAGAGCGGTTCGTAAATACGCTTCTGAAAACGGTGTTCAGATCATCGGTGACTTACCAATCTACGTTGCCCAGGACTCCGTGGATGCCTGGAGTAACCCGGAACTGTTCATCTTCGATGAAGATGGCAAACCATCTTTAGTGGCTGGCTGCCCGCCTGATGGATTCTCTGCTGACGGTCAGTTATGGGGTAATCCGATTTACGACTGGAAATACCACAAGAAAACCGGTTATGACTGGTGGATCCGTCGGATTGCGCATACGACAGAAGTTTACGATATCCTGCGAATCGACCATTTCCGTGGATTTGATTCCTTCTATGCCATCCCGGCTGGTGCTACAACTGCGAAAAAGGGTGAATGGCTTGAAGGACCAGGCATGGATCTGTTCAATGCGGTTGAAAAGAAACTGGGGAAAAAGACCATTATTGCCGAAGACCTTGGCTATCTGACTCCATCTGTTAAGAAACTGCTTGCTGACACAGGCTATCCGGGCATGAAAGTTCTTGAATTTGCATTTGACTCCCGTGATGGATCTGGGGCAGAGTATCTTCCATATAATTATCCAAAGAACAGTGTTGCTTATGCCGGAACTCACGACAATGACACAATCCGCGGCTGGTTCGAGAACATTTCGCCGGAAGATAAGAAATACGCCTGCGATTACATGGATGCCTACAACCCAGATGAATACAACTGGGAAATGATGCGTACTGTGATCGCCTCTCCTGCCGATACGACTCTCGTTCAGGCTCAGGATCTGCTCAATCTGGATTCTTCTTCCCGAATGAACACGCCAGGACGTCTGGGCGGAAACTGGACCTGGCGCTTAAAACAGGGACAGCTCGATGACAATATTGAGGGCACTTTACGCTGGGTAACCGACCTGTATGGCCGTGGACCTGTTGTAAAAAAGCCTGAAAAAGGCACTGAAGACAAAGAACTTGTCGAAGAAGTAATGACTGCAGCGGACTAATTCAGAGTTTTTTAGATTTTAGAATCTGTCCAAAACAGATCAGGACTTTGCCAATTTCCTGATCTGTAATTTATCCTTCCTATACCTCTTACCAAGACAGGATATCTGCTCATTGCAGAAATATCCTGTCTTTTTCGGTTTTTCACAATTGCGCAATCTGATCCTCCACACCTGTTAGTGCTTTACGGTTATGTGGGAAATGCGGCCGGATGGCGGTAGGGCCACATACAACGTCTGGAGCATAGGACCATCAAAAAATAGAAGGTGAACGCCAATTTTACGACGTTCGCCTTCTTGAATGGTTTATTAAACTCTATGAGGGAGTGATGTCTGGTGGATTGCCAGGGGGATTACTGAGACTGCTGGAGTAATTCCAGATATTTTGACCAGTCACTTTCAGGAATTTCCAGCAGGTCGATGGCCTCCTTGCTGGAGAGATGGACATTTTTCATGACCGCATGAATCGAACGTAACGATTCTTCCTGAATCCCTTCCTGAATCCCTTCCTGAATCCCCTTATGGATTCCTCTTTCTTCGATTGTTTCGCTTAAATTACACATTTTACTGTGGCTGCTTGAGCAGCGCCAGATATCTGGCTCGATCACTTTCAGGAATTTCCAGCAGGTCCATGGCCTCCTTGCTGGAGAGATGGGCGTTTTTCATGAGGGCATGAATCGAACGTAATGATTCTTTCTGGATCCCTCTTTCTTCGATTACTTCGCTTAAATTACACATTTAGGCTGCCTCCTTTTTCATCGATTGTGTCATCTGAATTCCATAGTCATTTTGAAGCGTTTCTGCTTTTTCAGCCGCGCTTTTGAGATCAGAGAGCAGAATATCCAGCATTCTCTGCGTACCATTGTAGTTTTCTGTTCCAGGTCCGCCAACACAGACGATGATTACAGACATTAAATCGTAGTGACGGACAGGATCAATAGCATGGCCGACGATTGGACGTGGATGAATTTCATACGCGGTGACGGTATTTCTCTTCTTTACCGGCGGATTGGTACAGATCCAGATCGAATAGACTTTCTTGATCTTTCCATATTGAGAATTTGTAAACTCACGCTCATTTTGTGAAGATAATAATCTTGCACCGTAATAAATTCCTCGTTTTACGATTGGATATCCCGGATAGTACTTTTTTTGCGCTTCAATGTTGATAATCAGGCCAATCCGCTCATTTGTATGAGGAACCAGTGCCCGATACAAAATATCGTAAGTCACCTCTCCCTCATTGACGGATTTATCCGCTGTATCCATGCCAGTGATGACCGGATTTGTCTGGTCCGGATTGACTGGAATCACTGCGACCTCTGGAGTGCCTTCGATATATCGCCTGGCAATCTCATCCACAGAACAGTCCTGATACTCTTTCAGGTACGATTTCATCATATGAGCAAGAATTATCTTCTCTGACAACAGTCGTTTAAAGGCCGCGTCGTAGCTGGCTTTTTCTTCGGTGCTTTGCAGTTTGCCTGCAATGGATGTCGGATGCTTTTGTTCGTCCATTCCTTCTTCTCCTTTAATTATAAGTGATCGGAACGCTCACAACTTCTTTTGCCAGTTTTTCCTGATGCATACTCCTTGGACTGTATGATCCAAAGACCATCCAGAATGGAGAAATGCGGACTCGTTTGTCGTCATTTTTTTTGCTGGATGAAAAAAGCATTTGATCCAAGCGGTCTTTAGAAAGGTCAGGCAATGGAGTTAAGGTGAATGTTCACCTTGATATACGCGGCTTTTTAGGAAGTGTTTAAAACTCTTCCAAAAATCGAAGAAAATGGTCCTCTACATTTTGGAGTTTTCCGGTTGTTTGAGAAATGGGATCGAATTGGCAAAATTGCAGAAAAGAAGAAATGATTGGCGTAGAGCGCCCAATAAAGCCGGCCTGAGGGATTTTGAAAGGATTGAATTCGAACATCGGCTCGCTGGCTGTTTGGGGATGGATAGGCTGGAAAAGATTGATATGGACCTGCAAGATGGATCGGAAAGCTGAAACAAGCTGGAAACGCCGAAAAAGCCTGAATTGCAATCAAACCATATACAGCGAAATTACGGGATTTGTTCGAAAATGAAGAAGATTTCGGATTTTGAATTGGCAAAAGGCAAAAATTGGATACTTGCTGCAATCGGTACGAAAGACAAATATCAGGGAAAAGCAGGGCGTAAAATCGGTTAAATTCAAACTTTACAGTATGAAAATCAATCGTTTACAGAAGAGTAAATTGTGTAAAATTCCGATAAAGCCCGTGTAAATGGCCTCAGATTCTTTGAAAAGTCACAGGAAACAGTCTTGTTCAATTGTAAAGAAGATGAAAAAATAGGAGTAATCAGTTTTTAGACTCTGAAAGAGTCAGGAGAGGAAAATGAATTCAACTGTTTCTATGGTCCTCAGCCTTCTGACAGGGGTAGCGCTTTTCATTTTTGGAATGGGATCGATGTCAGATGGTCTGAAGAAAGTAGCGGGTAACAAGATGGAAATGATCCTGTACCGGCTGACCAATTCACCCTGGAAAGGCTTTTTGCTGGGAGCTGCTGTAACCTGTGTTATTCAGTCTTCCTCAGCGACAACGGTTATGGTTGTCGGCTTCGTCAACTCCGGTATGATGAAAGTCACCCAGGCGATTGGTGTCATTCTTGGCGCCAATATCGGTACAAGTATTACGGGATGGATCGTCTGCATGTCCTTTTTGGATGGCGCAGGCTGGGCTTCCTATTTTTCATCGTCAACGATAACAGCTGTCATGGCCGTCATTGGCATGTGCATGTATATGTTTGGCAAGCGCGATTCGATTAAAGCGTTTGGCAATATCCTGCTGGGTTTTGCGGTTTTAATGACGGGCATGAGCATGATGTCCGGTTCGGTTGCTCCGCTTAAGGAAAATCCACAGTTCATCTCCATGATGCAAACCTTAAGCAATCCATTGATTTCACTGCTCTTTGGTATTCTGGCCGCAGGCGTTTTACAGTCTTCCTCAGCGGCAGTGGGCGTTGTTCAGTCTTTGTCAGTAACTGGCGCTCTGACTTTCGAATCCTCTTTTCCATTAATTATGGGGATTGGAATCGGTGCTTCGTTCCCGGTTATGCTTGCTGCAATTGGGGCCAATAAAGATGGTGTGCGAACGGCACTTGTTTATTTACTGGCATCAATTATTTCAGCCGTTCTTGGCTGCGCACTGTTCTATCCGCTGGAAATGACTCATGTCTTCTCGTTTAACCAGATGATTATGGATCCATTCAGCATTGCGGCCGTAAACACGATTTTCCGTGCGGTTACGATGACTTTGATGCTTCCATTTACCAAAGCCATCAAGAAACTTACCTTCGTGCTTGTACCATCCAAGCCGGAAGAGGAAGAAGATCTCGACGATTTCGACAAACTCGAATCCCGCCTGCTGGCCAACCCGGACCTTGCTTACTCGGCTGCCATGGATGTTATGGATGGCATGGGTAGAAAAGCCAGGAAGGCAGTGATCCGTTCAGTCAATCTGATCAATGATTTTTCCAATGAAGGCTACCGAAAGATCTGCGATCTGGAACAGTCACTGAATAAATATGAAGAGAAACTGGGAAAATACCTGGTGAAATTAACGGCTGCTGGTGTTACGTATCGTGAATCGCAGAATATCTCGAAGTCTTTACAGGCCATTGCCGACTTTGAGGCGATCGGTGACTATTCCTTAACGATTGCTGATCAGACAAAAGCCATGAAGGAAAAGAAAGAGAAATTCTCACTGGAAGCCCTGGATGAGCTCAATGTCATTGCAGCGGCAGCGGAAGAAGCGGTCACAGTAACTGTCAATTCCTTCATGAACAACGATACAACGGAAATCAAGCGAGTCTTCGCCCTTTCCCAGCTTGTTTCGCTGTCTGCCAGCCAGATTAAAAAACGCCATATGGCCCGTTTAAAAGCCGGTACCTGCTCCATGGAACTTGGATTTGTACAGGCGGATATTATTTCCTGCTATCAGCGGATTGTTGATCATTGCGCTGCGATTGCTCTGGATATTGTCAAAGAAGCGGAAAAGGATTTCTCGATCCACCGGTATCTTCGTCAGTACACCACCGAGATGCAGCCGGATTATGCAAAAATGCTCCAGCACTATGAAACAAAGTATTCGATTTAGTAATCAATTACAGGTCAGCTTCCTGCATGGGGAGGCTGGCCTTTTGTATTGAAAAGCGGATGAAATCGATTACACCGTTCTCACACAGTGTCAAGTAAACGTAAAACGCTTAAATTGGGAATATGTAAGCGAATACGAACGATTCCAGATCGTGCAACAACGTGCAACAAAGCAGAATTAAACGAAACAGATGCACAAATCGTTGCATTTCAAAATGTTGAGGTATATAACAAAGGTGGTATTGAACCACCCCGTTCGAGGCCTATATGCCCTTAACAACCAGAAAGCTGGATCAGGACTAAGCTCGTGAATATTCTAACAAGTAAAAAAACGGACCACCAGGTCCGTTGATTGATCGGTTGGTTTATCGGCTTCGCTTAGCCTGCTTCCACTTTTGAAGACAGCGCTCAATCTCTTCTTTCTCACGACGGGAAATCATGAATTTCCCTTTCTTAGCAGAGAGTTCATACTGACTGCCGCCATACTTTTCCAGCGAGCGGATAGTAGAGTAGGGGATGTCGTCAGTATGGTAAACCAGCCCCTGTTTATAAAACAGAAGCCGGCCGTCATTCCAGCGCTGAACTGCTTTAGCCCCCAAAAAAACAGCGATCCCGATAAAACAGAGGGTCTCTGGCGAGAATCCGTTTTCTCCAGCCATCGTTAACGACTGGCTGCCAAACGACAGAACGAAAAATGCCAGGACGATATCAAGAAACAGCCAACCCTGATCAAAGGTGGCTTTCACAGTACCGGGATGCAGTTTCATGAAGTTTCGCTGATAGTCGAAGCTTTGTTTAAGTGAAACCGCTTGTTTATAGAGGAAGACGATACTCAGTGCGAGTATCAGAATCCCTAAAATCCATAACGAATAAAAGGCCATATGGTGTGCTCCTCGTGATCACGTTATTTTTTATCATATCAAATAGATGATATGAGTGTGAATCTGAAAAATGCAAATTTTAGTCTCTGAAGTGCCCTGGAGATTAAATATTGCGTTCACATGATTAGATTTTGGCGAAGGGCTTCGGTAAGGTTCTATACAGGAGGATCTCTTATGGACATGAACAAAACTCTGCAGGACATCGCTTCCCATTATTATGGAAAGCCATTAAAAGACTGCAGCACCCGTGAAATTTATTATATTCTGCTCGACCTCACGAAAGACTTGCTCAAAGACGTTCCAACGATCCAGGGTGATCGTAAACTCTATTACATTTCTGCTGAATTCCTGATTGGTAAACTGCTTTCCAACAACCTGATCAATTTAGGTCTGTATAAGGATGTCAGAACCGTTCTCGAAGAAAATGGCATCTCACTGGCTGAAGTCGAAGAATACGAACCAGAACCATCCTTAGGAAATGGTGGTCTGGGCCGTCTGGCGGCTTGCTTTTTGGATTCGATCGCAACTTTGGAACTGCCAGGAGATGGCGTAGGATTGAACTACCATTTAGGTCTGTTCCATCAGCAGTTCACAGATTACAAACAGCACGAACTGCCAGACCCATGGATTACAGATAACAGCTGGCTGACGGACACTGGCAAATACTACCCAGTCACATTCAAAGACTTCACTCTGCCTGCCCACCTGTATTCCATTGATGTAGTTGGCTACACCAAAAAGAAAAATAAACTGCTTCTGTTCGATCTGGATTCTGTCAATGAAGCAATTGTCAAAGAAGGCATCTCCTTCGATAAAACGGACATTGCTGAAAACCTGACTCTGTTCCTGTATCCAGATGACAGCGATGATAAAGGTCGCCTGTTACGTGTTTACCAGCAGTACTTCCTCGTATCCGCTGGCGCCCAGATGATTCTGGAAGATGTAAAAGCAAATGGCTGGGATCTGAAAAACCTCAGTGACCACGTTGTCATTCAGATCAACGATACCCACCCATCCATGGTTATCCCTGAACTGATTCGTCTGTTAATCCAGAACGGTTTAACAATGGATGAAGCCATCGCTCAGGTGGAAAAGACTTGCGCGTATACGAACCACACAATTCTTGCCGAAGCCCTGGAAAAATGGCCAATGAGCTTCTTACAGGAAGTCAATCCAGATCTGCTGCCAATCATCAAGTATCTGGATCTGCAGGCGAAGAAACGTTCTGAAAATCCAAAAACATTCATTATCGACGACAACAACCTTGTCCATATGGCAAGCATGGATATCCACTACTCCAAATCCACAAATGGTGTAGCAAAGATCCATACTGATATCCTCAAAAACACCGAGCTTCATGACTTCTATGAACTCTACCCAGAAAAGTTCAACAACAAAACCAACGGTGTTACCTTCCGCCGCTGGCTGCAGGCCTGCAACCCGCAGCTGACAGACTGGATCATCTCAAAAATCGGAGACGGCTTTTTGAGCAATGCGGATGAATTAAGCAAACTGCTCCCATTCACCAAAGATCCAGAAGCTTTAAAAGAACTGATGGCTATCAAGAACGTGAAAAAACAGGAACTGGCTGTTTTCTTAAAGAACCGCCAGAACGTAGATCTGGATGTCAATTCCATCTTTGATATTCAGGTTAAACGTCTGCATGAGTACAAACGCCAGCAGATGAACCTGCTTTGCGCTATCAATCTGTACCAGGAAATCAAAAATGGATATAAACCAGAACAGAAAGTCACCATTATTTTCGGTGCCAAAGCGGCTCCTGCTTATATCCTGGCAAAAGATATCATTCATGCAATCCTTGTCTTTGCTCAGATCGTAGATAACGATCCAGTTGCTTCCCAGTACATGCAGGTGATCATGGTTGAAAACTACGACGTAACCTGCGCTGAAAAACTGATTCCAGCTGCTGATATCTCCGAACAGACCTCTCTGGCTTCCAAAGAAGCATCCGGAACATCCAACATGAAGTTCATGCTCAACGGTGCTGTGACTTTAGGTACAGACGATGGAGCAAACGTTGAAATCCACCAGCTCGTTGGGGATGACAACATCTTCATTTTCGGTACAGATTCCGATACCGTCATCAGTCACTATGAACATGCGGATTATCACCCACAGTCCATCCTCGAAGCCGATCCAAAACTCAACAAGATCGTTGACTACCTGGTCGGCGAAGAAATGATGACATATGGCGATCCAGAGTGCCTCAACCGTCTGCACCACGACATCACAACGAAAGACTGGTTCATGGCTCTGCTTGACCTGGATTCCTACATGGATGAGCGCAAGAAAGCCTATGCTGCCTACGCAGACCAGGCACACTGGGCAAAAATGGCTCTGACCAACATTGCGATGGCTGGTTACTTCTCTTCCGACCGCACAATTGCCCAGTACAACAACGATATCTGGAAACTGAAAGATCTCAAAGGCTTCGAAAACGTAGATAAACCTTTACAGTCTGTCGCTGAATTAGAAGCGGATACTCCAGCGAAGGCCGCTTGCCCAAAAGAAGAAGCGCCTGTAAAAGAGGCTGCTGCTCAGGAAAAAGCCTGGGATCATAAAGTGACTGAAGCCAATTCTGCTCCAAAGAAACTGGCTAAAGCCGCTTCGAAAATGACCCTCAAAAAGAAATCGAAATAATTGACGGATATAAAATCGTCGTTTCGAAAGAATCACAATCAGAATTACCATGCGAGAATAACCAATAGACAATCGGCAGCTGATCCAGCAAGTCAGCCTCCGATCCAGAATGAAACCCAATCCGAAAATCAACCTAAACCAATTCCTTTGAATTTCCCGAATCCATTTCGATCAGGGCATTGAAAGACACCTTCAAAGTCTGAGTATCCAGCAAATGCTCCAGATTCTTGAATCTGAACCTCAAGTCCTGACTCCTGAAATATAAACCTGTTTGAAAGACCGAATGATCTCGCCGTTCGGTCTTTTTTTCATATCCGAAAATAATTCGACTGATATTTTTTCTGCTTTCTGAATCTGGTAAAACATCTTTATCAAAAGCATAAAAGGTGTTTCATAGAAGGATCCCTTCCTTTTTTTGCTTCTTGGTGTTCGCAGGAGGCGTTGCCTTTTTGTTTACAATCTGCGTTTCTTTTGGTTTGTCTTTGATTTGTCGATGCTTTGAGAAAGAAGACCTTCTAAATAGACTTTTTAGGTCTTCATAAAGCTTTTCAGCACCAATATAAAAAGATCCAAACTTTCATAATGTAGTGGCTGAATGCTGCCAGAGACACTTCTGAAGCTTTGGATCTGTAAGGTAAAATGATAAATCTGTTTAAAATAAAGACTAAATGATGAGTGAATTAGGCCATCATTGCGCCATCTACCGGAAGTACAGCACCCGTAATATAGCTTGCCTGATCGGAGGCCAGGAAGACAAATGCTTTGGCAATATCTTCAGGTTCGCCGATGCGTTTTAAAGGAATGGCCTGAATCATTGGGTTGATCATCTGTTCTGGCAGGGCTTTGACCATGTCGGTGAAAGTAATGCCTGGAGCGACCGCGTTGACGCGGATGCCGAATTTACCCAGTTCGCGGGCCAGGGAAATGGTCAGGCCGTTGATCGCAAATTTGCTGGTTGGATAAGCGACCCCGGATGGCTGCCCTTCTTTGGAAACCATAGAAGAGGTAAACAGAATGACGCCATGGCCCTGTTCTTTCATGATGGGTGCTGCAGCACGGGAGCAGACATAAGGAGCGATGACATTCAGGTTCATGACTTTGGTGAACAGGGATTCAGAATACTCCAAAAAGGGAGTGGCATCGGAAATGCCGGCGTTGTTGATCAGAACGTCAATGGATCCATATTTTTCCTTGATTTCGGCGAAGTCTTTATTGATGGCTTCTTCATCAATTAAATGGGTCCAGCGTCCTTCTGCGTTTGGATCGTTGTTGAGTTCGTTGAGCGCCTTGGTGACCGTTTCTTCACGGGATCCGTACAGAACGACTTTGTAGCCTTCTTTTAAGAAGGCCTGGACAGTCGCAAATCCAATGCCGCGGGTGCCGCCAGTAATAACACAAACTTTCATGAATTTAGATTTCCTTTCTGAACAAAAGAATCCGGCGCGGATGCTTTTGTTTCTAAATGGTTAACAGACTTATTTTGCATGAAAGCGATATCAAAAATCAAGGCGCATCTTTGTCGGATCAGGCTGTTTTCGACCAGAAAATGGACCAGAGAACAAAAAAATCAGGACCCTTACGGGTCCTGACCTGGAGGAATTCAAAAAATTCCGGGTATTCGATGATTCTGACTATTTCAGGATTGTGCCTGTGTTTGGATCGAGATCAACGAGGATGTTCTTGTTGGAATCTTTATCGAAGATCTGGATGTTGTTGTTATTGAAAGCAAGAGTCACTACATCACCAACGCGTGCTTTTGTAGATGGGTCAACTGCCGCAGTGACCTGAGTGCCGTTGCAGTCTACATACAGGTTGGAAGTGGAACCGAGCATTTCGTAAACTTCAACTTTACCTTTAGCAGTGGATTCTGGGAATTTTGCCAGCATCTCTGGGTGGTCGGATAAGTCTTCAGGACGGATACCTAAAACAACGGACTGACCATTTTTGTAGCCTTTGGCTTTCAGCTTAGCGGCTTTTTCATCAGAGATCAAAATATCGTCATCGCCGATTGTCAGGTAAACTTTGTCGCCAGCTTCTTTAATCACGACGTCCATGAAGTTCATCTGTGGAGAACCGATGAATCCGGCAACGAATCTGTTCACTGGGTACTGGTACAGGTTGGATGGGGTATCGATCTGCTGAACTTCACCATCACTCATAACAACGATCCGGTCGCCCAGAGTCATCGCTTCAGTCTGGTCATGGGTTACATAGATAATTGTGGAACCCAGTTTTTCATGCAGTTTGGAAATTTCGACACGCATCTGACCACGCAGTTTTGCATCCAGGTTGGATAATGGTTCGTCCATCAGCAGTACTTTTGGATGACGGACAATCGCACGGCCCATGGCAACACGCTGTCTCTGACCACCGGACAGCGCTTTTGGTTTACGGTCAAGCAGGCTTTCCAGACCTAAAGTCTTGGCAGCTTCGGCAACGCGGGAGTCAATTTCTTCTTTTGGCAGTTTCGCAATCTTTAATGGGAACTCCATGTTTTCGCGGACTGTCATATGAGGATACAGAGCATAGCTCTGGAAAACCATGGCAATATCACGGTCTTTTGGGTCCAGATCGTTTACACGTTTGCCATCAATGTACAGGTCACCATCGGAAATATCTTCCAGGCCGGCAACCATACGCAGGGTAGTGGACTTACCACAGCCGGATGGACCGACGAAAATAACGAATTCGCCGTCTTTGATGTCGAGGTTAAAGTCCTGAACGGCTTCGAAACCGTTCGGATATACTTTTTTAATGTGATGTAAGTTAAGTTCTGACATAAATCTCCTTGCAGCCGCCTGAAAGCGGCAGAATTCACCCTCAAAAATCAGCTTTATCTATCGGATTATTGAATGGTGTAAGCGCTCTTGCTTCATCTGAGAAAAGAATACGTCATCTGCCATACAGATACAAGAAAAAAGAGTTGAAACGTTTCATTCGATGCTTTTCGAGACTGAAATCATCTTTTTCGGATACCTTAGGTGAAGTAAAACTGGAAGTAAAGATTGAAGGCCATAAGAGATCATCTAAATCGGATCCTTTCGACAGGCTTTTTGTGGGAATTTTGAAAGTAAAACGCTTTCATCTCTTTTGTGACCTACAATAAAGAGAGGAGCGGCGGACGAGTTGATGGCCTGAACGCAGAAAACTGCGGCTATCTGGTTGAGAAAGAAAACGGCGCCTCAAAAAAATTTTTAAAATCTTCTTCCAGAGGGTTGCATTCAGGTAAAATTTTAGTAAATTATAGATAGATATTTAGTAAAACATTCTGGGGGGCACACCAGCCCGCCTGGTAGAAAGAAGAAAGATTATGGCTGACGTATCAATTTTAAAACTGGTGGAATACGGAGTGCAGACAGGCCTGCTTCCTGAAAGTGAACGTATTTACGCCACCAACCTGCTTCTGGACCTGATGCACCAGGATTCGATCGATGAAAACGCCTGGACACCAGATGGCAACCCCATCGACTTACCGGAAGTCTTGAAGGATCTGCTCGACCTCGCTGCAAAGCGCGGGATCATCGAAGACTCCATCACCTACCGCGACTTGTTTGATGCCAAACTGATGAATGCTCTGCTTGCCCGCCCCGCTCAGATTCAGGCAGTTTTTGACAACCTCTTTGCGGAAAATCCAAAAGCGGCAACGGACTGGTTCTATAAGCTCTCTCAGGATTCCAACTATATCCGCCGCGACCGCATTGCCAAAGATGAACGCTGGAGTGCTGCTTCTCCATATGGCGAACTGGAACTTTCCATCAACCTGTCCAAGCCGGAAAAGGATCCCAAAGCCATCGCGGCTGCCAAAAACGCTCCACAGTCCAGCTACCCAAAATGCCAGCTCTGCATGGAAAACGAAGGCTATGCCGGCCGTGTCAATCATCCAGGACGCACCAACCACCGCATTATCCCGATTACCATTAACCGTTCCGACTGGGGCTTCCAGTATTCGCCATATGTATACTTCAATGAACACTGCATCGTCTTCAACGGCAAGCACACTCCAATGGCAATCAACCACGATGCCTTTGTGAAACTGTTCGACTTTGTCGATTTGTTCCCACACTATTTCTTAGGCAGTAATGCTGATCTGCCAATCGTTGGCGGATCGATTCTCTCCCATGACCATTTCCAGGGCGGAAATCATGATTTCCCCATGGCCAAAGCAAAAATCGAAGAAGAAATCACCATTCCAGGTTTCGAGGACCTGAAAGCAGGGATTGTCAACTGGCCAATGTCTGTCATTCGTCTGCGCGGGGAAGATCGCAGCCGCATCATTGAAGCAGCTGACCATATTCTCGATACATGGCGTGGATATACGGATGAAGCCGCAACGATCATTGCCAACGATGGCGAACCACACAACACCATTACCCCAATCGTGCGCCGCCGCGGCAGCGATTATGAAATCGACCTGGTTTTACGCTGCAACATCACAAGTAAAGAGCATCCACTTGGTGTCTTCCATCCCCATGAACAGTGGCACCATATCAAGAAAGAAAACATTGGTCTGATTGAAGTCATGGGTCTTGCTGTTCTGCCGGCTCGTCTGAAGCAGGAAATGTCTGATCTGAAAGCAGCCATCCTCAACCATGAAGATCTGCGTGCCAATCCAACCCTTGAAAAACACGCCGACTGGGCTGACGAGATTCTCGCAAAGCATCCAGATCTGGATGCCTCCAATATCGATCAGATCATCCATGATGAAATCGGCTTAGTCTTCAGCCACGTTCTGGAAGATGCCGGTGTCTATAAGACAGATCAAGAAGGCCGCAAGGCATTCCACCGCTTTATCGCTGCTCTTTAATCGAGTTCAGTTTACAAAAGGCTGAAAACCACAAAAACCGCAGACTCCAAACAGCCTGGAGAACACTCCCAGGCAACATCCACCCCATCAATCCGCCCAAAACCAGCTCTTGCCTGGTCAAAGGCGGGTATGATCCGGTTTGATTAAAACCAAAAAACAGCTTGAACAGACGGACTGAAAAGCTGAATCCACGAAAGGTAGAAAAGGTAGACATCGTATGAAAATTCTGGTTACTGGCGGCGCCGGCTATATCGGCTCCCACACTGACGTTGAACTGCTCAATGCCGGTCATGAAGTTATTGTTGTGGATAACTTATACAACGCAGACGAAAAAGCATTAGAGCGCGTTGAAGAAATCACGGGCAAGAAAGTGAAATTCTATAAAGTCGATCTGCTCGACAAAGAAGCCCTGAATCGGGTCTTCGATCAGGAACAGGTGGATGCGGTCATTCACTTTGCCGGCTTAAAAGCCGTTGGCGAAAGTGTGCGCAAGCCGGTCGAATACTATGAAAACAACATTGGCGGCACGCTCAACCTGATCGACGTCATGAAAAACCATAACGTCAAAAATATCATTTTCTCTTCTTCGGCTACCGTGTATGGCGATCCAGTCGAGATCCCAATTACTGAAAAATGTCCAAAAGGCACTTGCACCAACCCCTATGGCTGGTCCAAATGGATGATCGAACAGATTCTGACGGACGTTCATACAGCCGATCCTGACTGGAATGTTTTGCTGCTTCGTTATTTCAATCCAATTGGCGCCCATGAATCCGGCCGGATTGGAGAAGATCCAAAAGGGATCCCAAACAACCTGCTGCCCTATGTTGCCCAGGTAGCCGTTGGCAAACTGAAAGAAGTGGGTGTCTTTGGCAATGACTATCCAACCCCAGATGGAACCGGCGTTCGTGACTACATCCACGTCGTTGACCTGGCAAAAGGCCACGTGGCGGCTTTAGGTCAGATTAAACACAATGGCGGTGTCAAAGTTTACAACCTCGGTACCGGCAAAGGCAGCTCCGTTCTGGATGTGATCCACGCGTTTGAAAAAGCGTGCGGCCATCCAATTCCTTATGTCATCAAACCAAGACGCGAAGGCGATATTGCGATGTGCTATGCCAACAGTGACCTGGCTAAAGATGAACTTGGCTGGCAGGCTGAATACGACCTGGATGACATGTGCCGCACTTCCTGGAACTGGCAGTCTAACAATCCAGATGGCTATCGTACAGAAGGCAAGTAATCGCCTCTGATCGTTTTCTTAAAGGCCAAAAAGGTCTTTAATTCCATCAAAGTCTTTCAATAAAACAAAATCAGACAAACAAAAGGACCGCAGGGAGCGGTCCTTTTGTTTGTCTAGAATTCAAGGTAAGCAAGCTTTTCGAATAAATCCGCGCTTTCTAACAGGATGGATTCATCAAAGGTAAAGCGGGAATCATGCAGTTCAATTCCGGTGCCTGTGCCTAAAAAGAAGAAGACACCTGGCACTTTCTGCTGGTAGGAAGCAAAGTCTTCCGCAATCATGACGGGTTTTTCTAACAACGTGAAGCCGTCAATCGTGCTGGTGATGCGTTCAACCAGCGCTTCATCGTTGTGGACCGGCGGGTAGGCATCGGACCAGTGAATGGTGATTTTGGCCCCACTCTGGTGTTCGAGTTCCTGGGCAATTTCTTCCAGGCCGCTTTTGAGAAAATGGATGGTTTCAAAATCAAACCCGCGCAGTGTCCCTTGCAGCAGGCAATGGTCAGCAACCACATTGCGAACCCGGCCGGCACTCATTTTGCCAAACTGAAGCAGGCGGTTAACCCCTTCTGGAAGACTGTTTTCCAGGGTCATCGCATAGCGGAAAAAACGCATGCCAATTTCGAGCGCGTCAATGCCTTCTTCGTGGCGGGCAGCGTGAACCGCCTTGCCTTCAATGTCCACATCAATTTCAGTGGCACTGGCCATCATTGGACCGGAAATCGTTGCGATCTGGCCAGCGGGAAGAAGCGGCCATAAATGCAGGCCAAAGACAGCCGCGACATTGTACATTTCAAACAGGCCGGTATCCAGAATGGGCTGGGCTCCGCCTGGTGTTTCTTCACCGGGCTGGAAAATCAGCAGAATGTTGCAGGGCAGATCTTTATAAATCTTCTGAATGCGATGCGCCAGCAAGAGCAGATTGCTCATATGGCCATCATGGCCGCATGCATGCATGCGGCCTTCAAACTGGCTTTCAAAAGGCAGGCCGGTATTCTCTTTGACCGGCAGGGCATCCATATCGCTGCGAAAAGCGATCGTTTTTTCCTTTCCGTTATCGAAAAAAGCCGCGATGGCCGAGTCAATCGGATGGGTAATGATGCAGTCCAGCCCATCCAGCTGCTGGAGTAAATACTGTTTGGTTAAAGGCAGATCCAGTTCGAGTTCGGGAATCTGATGGAGATTGCGCCGCCAGGGCTGGAGCTGTTTCAGTTCATCGTTTCTGTTCATGGCACAAGTATAAACAGTTTCCGAAATCCTGAAAATATCCGCAGCCAATCCAAATTCAGGAAGAAATCAAATGAGCCGAAAACAGGACAAATCTTTTGTGCTTTCCAGACGAGAGGGAAGAGAAAGAGGATTTCTGAATCAGAGGATCAAAAGAGCCAGAAAGAAGAGAAGCAGTCAATTCAGAAGGAGGCAGGATAGATGGGTATCTGCAGCGAATTGGGTTGTTTTGGTGACGATAATAAAGTCATGAGTCAACAACCATCCAATTCAAAACAACCTGAATCTGCTTCTGTTCAAAAGCAGAATTCTTCCTCTATCGCCCCTGCCAGAGCGGCAGGTGTCCCTCATTTCAAGCAGCCCGCTGGCGCCAAGGCTTCCCTGGCTGAAGAGCAGCACCAACAACGCCCGGTGCTTCAGGAAATCGTGGAAAACGACCGCGAGGAGCACATTGAATCTGTGCGCCTTGGAGTGCTTCTTTCCATTGGAGTAGGGATCTTGAACGCCTGTACCTATGTGACGAGAGGCCATGTCTTTGCGAGCTCCCAGAGCGGAAATATCCTGTATCTGGGCCTTGATCTGGCCCAGGGCAACTTTGCGAACGTCACCAAGTATCTGTTTCCACCGATGATGTTCGCGATTGGCATCGTCATTGCCGAACATTATAAAGACAAGCCGGATTATCCGAGATGGCGTCAGATTCCATTTTTGATTGAAATCGTATTGATTACTTCGGCTTCCTTTTTACCCGACAGCTGGAATGCGCTGGCCAATCCGATTTTCGGCCTGGCAACCGGTCTGCAGACGATCACCTTTCGCAAAATCCGGCGCACCCCGGTGGCTACGATTGTCATCACCGGCAGTTTTCAGAATTCCATCACCCATCTCACGCGTTTTTTAACGGTGCATGACCGGGCGGATGCGTTTCGGGCGATGGTGTATCTGATTATCGTGCTGGCTTATTTTGCGGGGATTATTGGCGGAGCTATGCTTTGTCCCTATCTTGGCCACTATACGTCGCTGGTCAGTGCGGGGTTCCTGTTTCTTTGTACCTTTATCGCTTTGCCCGAACGATATCAGCTCGAAGAAAACAGGCGGGAAAAAGAATAAACCTGAAAATGACCACATGCTCATCGAAAATCAAACAAAGTGGACAATCAAACAAAGTGGACAATCAGATGGAGACATTCTTCTCGAAAATGAATTCCTGTGTGCAGGCTTCGCCCTGCTGATATCAGCACACTTTTCTGGATGAAAGGAAGAAAAGCCGCAGGCTGGAATCTGTTCAAACCAGACAGATTCCAGTCTGCTTTTTGTTTTCCATTTCTGGCCGGAGGTCATCCTGAATATTGCTTTTTCCCATAATCAGACGATGAACTGGATTGGTTTCTTGATGAATCGTCAGTATTTCAGACGTTTTTCACCATTTTTCTGAAAAAATCAAAGTTTACATTTCAAAAACGTTGCGATTTGAGCACAGGCCGTTAGAATACGAATCATCAAATCGATGACCGGAAGGAGTACCTGTCGGAAAGTCCAAAGAGAGCCATGGCGTGGTGAAACATGGCGGCCGGAAGACAGCGAACGTGTCCGTGAGTGGAGCCGCGACAGAAATCGAGTGGTTCCCGCGACCTGGCGTTATGGGAAAGTGTCCTCTGCATTGATCAGGGGGAAGATTGGTGGTACCGCGATATTTATCGTCCTTTCCTTGGGGAAGGGCTTTTTTTTGAAAGGGGAGATTCCTTATGCAGGAAGGCCGACGAACCCTTGAACCTTTCAAGGCTGACTGAGGACATCCAGGTCCTATTCCTGAATGTCCAAAGCGCAAACCGAAAACCCAATTGAATCTGAACCTGTCCAACAAAAAGATGTTCAGAAAAGATCGATCGCAGGCTGCGTAAAAAAGAGCCATCAAAGGCGGTCGCAAAGAAAACCCACATGGAAATCATGTGAAGACAACTCAGGAAAACAGACACAACTAAGGAGAATACCCATTATGAGCAACTTACATAACGAAAATAAAAGCTATAAGAAAATCGTCCTCGCCTATTCTGGCGGACTGGATACATCCTGCCTGATTCCATGGCTGAAAGAACACTATGGAAACTGTGAAGTGATCGCTGTTTCTGGAAACGTCGGCCAGGCCGGCGAGCTGGATGGCCTGGAAGAAAAAGCCCTGGCCACTGGAGCAAGCAAGCTGTATATCGAAGATTTAACCGACACATTTGTCGATGACTATATCATTCCATCCTTAAAAGCAGGGGCAAGTTACGAAGACTATCTGCTGGGAACTTCTTTTGCAAGACCCATCATCGCCAAACGGATTGTTGAAATTGCCAAAGCCGAAGGCGCGCAAGCCATCTGCCACGGCTGCACAGGAAAAGGAAACGACCAGGTTCGGTTCGAACTGGCGATCAAAGCTTTCGCTCCTGAAATGGACATCATCGCTCCATGGCGGTTCTGGGAGCTGAACTCCAGAGAAAAAGAAATCGAATATGCGAAAGCCCACAACATTCCTTTAAAGATTTCCAAAGAAACCAACTACTCCAAAGACAAAAACCTCTGGCATCTGTCTCATGAAGGCCTGGACCTGGAAGATCCGGCCAACGAAGCCCCAATCAATACACCGGGCTTTCTGGAACTGGGCGTGTCTCCGGAAATGGCTCCCGACAAGCCAACCACAATCAAACTGCACTTTGACAAAGGCGTTCCAACAGCGCTGGATGATCAGCCAATGACCGCCAAAGAAATCATTCTCAAACTCAACGAAGTCGGTGGAGCCAATGGCATCGGTATTCTGGATATCGTTGAAAACAGACTGGTCGGCATGAAGTCCAGAGGTGTCTATGAAACACCAGGTGGAACCATCCTGTATGCCGCCCACAAGAAACTCGAAGAAATCACGCTCGATAAAAACACGAAACACTTCAAAGAAATCGTCGGCCAGAAATTCGGGGAACTGGTTTACGACGGTCTGTGGTACACACCGCTGAGAAAAGCGTTGTCCGCATTCGTAGACTCTACGCAGGAAACGGTTACCGGGGATGTCACTTTGAAGTTATATAAAGGAAACATGATCCCGGTATCGGTCACTTCTCCATTCTCGCTGTACAACGCTGGCATGGCGACATTTGATGAAGATGACTGCTACGATCAGGCCGATTCTGCCGGATTCATCAACCTGTTTGGTCTGCCGGTTGCCGTTCGGGCAATCAATGACCAGGCCCTGGCTGAACAGACTGGAGAACATTTCTCCAGCGTTGAATAATGAGTACGCTCTGGGCCGGGCGGATCTCGAAAGGAACAGATCCTGCCGCAAACGACTTTAACAGTTCCATTTCCTTTGATAACAGACTGTACTCGCAGGATATTCTGGGATCTCTGGTGCATTCGTGCATGCTCGAAAACCAGGGCATTCTGACTAAAGATGAAAAAGCAGCCATTCATCATGGCCTGCTTGAACTTTTATCCGACATGAATGCCGGCCGCATTCAGTTTACGGATGAATATGAGGATATTCACACCTGTGTGGAGCAGCTGCTGACGGCCAAGATCGGCGATGCCGGCAAAAAGCTCCATACCGGCCGCAGCCGCAACGACCAGGTGGCACTTGATACACGCCTGTTTGTGGTTGAACGCATCAATGAAATCAAAAACAGACTATGCCGGCTGATGGATGCCCTGGCTGATATCGCTGCCGCCAATGCCGACACCATTGTTCCAGGCTACACCCATTTACAAAGGGCACAGCCTGTGACCTTTGGCCATACAATGATGGCCTATGCCAATATGTTCAGCCGTGATATCAAGCGGCTGGAAAACACCCTCGATGTCATGGACGAATGTCCATTGGGCGCCGGCGCTCTGGCCGGAACTACCTTCGATCTGGATCGAGACTTCACCGCAAAACGCCTTGGCTTTTCCAGACCAATGTCCAACTCCATCGATGCCGTTTCAGATCGGGATTTCTGCATTGAATTTCTTTCTGATCTCTCCATCCTGATGATGCATATGTCCCGTATGTGTGAAGAGATGATTTTGTGGAGTTCCTGGGAATTCAAATTCATTGACCTTGATGACGCCTTCTCAACTGGAAGCTCCATCATGCCGCAAAAGAAAAATCCGGATATGTGCGAACTGATCCGGGGCAAAACGGGTCGAGTCTATGGCGATCTGATGGGCTTACTGACGGTGATGAAAGGTCTGCCGCTGGCCTATAACAAGGATATGCAGGAAGACAAAGAAGCGATCTTTGATGCCTGTGACACCGTGGAACAGTGCCTGAAAGTTCTGGTTCCAATGTTAAAGACGATGAAAGTCAACAAGACCAACATGAAACAGGCCGGTCTGAAAGGCTTTATCAATGCCACCGACTGTGCCGACTATCTGGCGAAAAAAGGCATGCCTTTCCGTGATGCTTACAAACTGACCGGTCAGCTGGTGGCCAGCTGCCTCGAACAGGGAAAAGCACTGGAAGAGTTAACGCTCGAAGAGCTGCAGGCCTTATGTCCGCTCTTTGAGGATGACTTCTATCCCGCCATTGATTTACTCAACTGCGTCAACCAGCGCAAAGTCTATGGCGGCCCATCCCCACAGTCGGTTCTTGATCAGGCTGCTAAAGCCAAAGCGTTTGCCAAAGCGCATAAATCCTGATCACGATTCAAACCCATCCGGTCTGCTTTCGATCCGGCCAAAGATCCATTCCAGAAACGAATGGGGATGGAATGTTTGATTTTACTTTACATGAAGAAAAAAAGATCATAAACACAGGCTTGGCTGGCCTGTGTTTGGCTTTCTGTTCTTCCAAGAGGAGAAGCCAGAGCCAAAGGAAATAAAAACATGAAGAAAATCTATATTGATGGCCAGGCGGGAACCACCGGATTACAGATCCATGAACGGCTGAAAAACCGCCCGGACTTACAGCTTTTAGAAATTGATCCTGCCTTGCGAAAAGATCCGCAGGCCCGCAGGGCACTGATGGAAGAAGCCGATCTGGTCTTCCTTTGCCTGCCAGATGCGGCCGCAAAAGAGGCCGTTGAACTGATGTTGGGCATGGATACCAAAATTATCGATGCCAGCACGGCCCATCGGACCCATCCAGACTGGACGTATGGCTTTCCAGAACTCGATGCACAGCACAAAAAAGCGGTTCAGAAGGCCAGACTCGTTGCCAATCCAGGCTGCCATGCCAGTGGGTTTATTTCTCTGGTGTACCCGCTCGTTTTGGGTGGATTGCTCAAACCCGATACGAAACTGACAGCCTTCTCCTTAACCGGATATACCGGGGGCGGCCGCAAGATGATTGAAGACTACGAAGGAAATAAAACCGAAGCGATGGCCAGTCCAAAAGCCTATGGCCTGACGCTCAGCCATAAGCACCTGCCCGAAATGAAAACGGTCTGCCATCTGGAACAGACCCCGTTATTTGTTCCGGTTGTCGATGACTTTGCACAGGGCATGCTTGTTTCGGTCTTCCTTGATCCAGCGGATTTAACTGAAGAAGGAAAGAAACTCAACCCTGAAAGTCTGTACCAGTTTTTTGCCAAGTGGTATGCCAACACCAATATTCAGGTTCATCCCGGCCAGCCTGCCCTTTTTTCCAACACGCTGGCGGGCAGTGATCAGATGGAACTGTTTATTAACGGCAATGAAAATGGCTATGTGCTCAATGCCCGTTTCGACAACCTGGGCAAAGGAGCAAGCGGGGCCGCCGTTCAGAATATGAACCTCATGCTTGGCCTGCCAGAATTTGAAGGCCTGGTCCTTTGAAGAGAAAAAAGAACAAATTTAAACCTCTGAATCCTTTTTCAGATTCTCAAAATCTGAACGATGGATCAAGAAAATTCGAAATGGATGAAATGGATGAAATGGATGAAATGGATGAAAATAGAAAGGAAATCTGGATGAAACCTGTTACTTCTTCGATTACAGCAGCTCAGGGGTTTTCTACCGGCGCCGTACACTGCGGCCTGCGCAGCAACCCCGAGAAAAAAGAGCTCGCGCTCATTGTTTCCAGTGTCCCCTGTACAGCCGCAGCGGTTTACACCTCCAACCAGGTCAAAGCCGCCCCCCTGTATCTGAATATGAAACATCTGGCCAATGGCAAAGCCCAGGCAATTACTGTCAATTCAGGCAATGCCAACGCCTGTGCCATCAATGATGCCAAAAATGCCCTGCTTCAGGCTGAAGCAGCCGCAAAAAAACTCAACCTGGATGTTGAAGATGTCCTCGTTGCTTCGACTGGCGTCATCGGCCAGGAATTACCGATTGAAAAAATCGTGGCGGGCACCGACGCCATTGTTTTAGGCCAGGATCCGCTGGAAAGTGCCCATGCGATTATGACTACCGATACGAAAGTCAAAGAATACGCAGTGGAATTTGAACTGGATGGTAAAATTGTCCGTCTTGGCGGCATTGCGAAAGGGTCGGGCATGATTCACCCCAATATGGGAACCATGCTTTGCTTCATCACGACCGATGCGGCCATCAGCAGTGAATGCTTAAGCCAGATGCTGAAAGCCAATGTCAAAAAGACCTTTAACCGCATCAGCGTCGATGGCGATACATCGACCAATGATATGTGCATCGTTTTAGCCAACGGCCTGGCCGGCAATACCGAAATCACTGGGGAAGGGACAGACTATGAAACGTTTAAAATGGCCCTGAAAGTGGTCATGGAACATCTGGCCATCGCGATTGCCAGTGATGGCGAAGGGGCAAGCCGGCTGATTACAGTTGAGGTTAAAAATGCCGCAACAGAAGATCAGGCGGAAACGCTGGCGATGAGCGTGGCTTCTTCTTCCTTGTTAAAAGCCGCTGTGTTTGGCGCCGATGCAAACTGGGGCCGGGTGCTTTGTGCGATGGGATATTCCAAAGCTGAATTTGATCCGGCACTGGTAGACATTTATTTTGCTTCGAAAAACGGTGAAGTCCTCGTCTGCAAGGCTGGTAAAGGCATTGAATTTGATGAAGACAAGGCAGCCCGGATCCTTGAACCCGATGCCATTGAAATCATTGCCGATCTGCATGAAGGCGAAAAACAGGCGACCTGCTGGGGCTGCGATCTGACTTATGACTATGTCAAGATCAACGGAGACTATCGGACATGATCCCGCCAGAGCAAAGAGCAGCGCTGTTAGCGGAAAGCCTGCCGTATTTAAAAGAATATAACGGCGAAGTGGTCGTCGTGAAATATGGCGGCAACGCCATGATTGATGAAGAGTTGAAAAAAGCCGTCATTGAAGACGTCCTGATGCTTCATCTGGTGGGCATCCACGTCGTGCTCGTCCATGGGGGCGGACCGGATATCAACCGGATGCTCAAACGGACGGGCGTCGAATCCCACTTTGTCAATGGCTTGCGCGTAACGGATGAAGAAGCGATGGAAATCGTGCAGATGGTCCTTTGCGGCAAGGTGAACAAAGAACTGGTCAGCCACCTGGAAGGCAAAGGGATTGGTCTTGGCGGCATGGATGGAAATCTCTTCCAGGCCATCCCGCATGTCGAAGAGGGCAGTGATGCAAAGTATGGCTATGTCGGCGATATCGTCCAGGTGAATTGCCAGCTCGTTTCGGATGTCATTGAAAAAGGCTATATCCCGGTCATTTCTTCGGTTGCCGCGGGACTTTATGATGGGCATTCCTACAACATCAATGCCGATCTTGCCGCAAGCAAGCTGGCTGGCGCGCTGCATGCCAAAAAGCTGATTCTGTTAACCGATATCAGCGGCCTGCTGGCCGATCCGGCGGATCCAGACAGTGTCATTGCCAATATTAAAGTTTCCCAGATTCCCGCCCTGGAAGCGACGGGTGTCATTTCGGGAGGCATGATTCCCAAAGTTGCCTGCTGCGTGGAAGCGGTCCGGCAGGGCGTTTCCAGAGCAAGTATTATTGATGGCCGGGTGCCGCATTCAATTCTGATTGAATTACTGACCAACGCTGGCATTGGAACAATGTTCAGCCAGGAGGAAATCTGATGGATTTTGAAACCTTAAAAGCAATTGAACAGGACAATCTGATGCAGACCTACGGCCGGTTTGATCTGGCTTTAGATCACGGCGATGGCTGCATTTTATATGATCTGGAAGGAAAACCCTATCTGGATCTGACCTCAGGGATTGGTGTCAATGCCCTGGGCCATAACTATGAACCCCTTGTCAAAGCCGTATCCGATCAGGCGGGAAAAATGATGCAGGCCAGCAACCTGTTTTATACCGAACCCATGATCCATGCGGCCGCAAAATTAAATCAACTGGCCGGCACCAGACGCGTGTTCTATGCCAACTCGGGCGCTGAAGCCAATGAAGGTATGATCAAAATTGCCCGCAAATACAGCTGGGACAAATACCAGGATCCAGAACGGTTGAATATTCTGACTTTACGCAATTCGTTCCATGGCCGGACGATTGCCACTCTGGAAGCCACGGGCCAGGATCACTTCCATGCCAACTTCTTCCCGTTTACCAATGGCTTTGACTACGTGGAAGTGGGCGATCTGGAAGATCTCAGTGAAAAACTTTGCTCGGGCAAATATGCCGGCATCATGATGGAACTTGTGCAGGGAGAAAGCGGCGTACGTCCATTGGATCCAGCGTTCGTTTCGAAAGCCGCAGAACTTTGCAAAGTGAATGATGTATTGCTCATGATTGATGAAGTCCAGACGGGTGTCGGCCGGACAGGGGCATTCTTCTGTTACCAGAATTATAGCCTGCATCCGGATCTCGTTTCCTGTGCCAAGGGTCTTGGCGGAGGAGTTCCCATCGGTGCTGTTTTGGCCGGTGAAAAGACGCAGGATGTTTTAAAAGCCGGCGATCACGGCACAACATTTGGCGGCAACCCCTTAGCAGCCAGTGCGGCCAATGTTGTTCTGGATACCATCGGCCAGCCTGAATTTTTAGATGATGTAGCTCAAAAAGGCCAGTATCTGATGGAGGCCATCAAAGCATTGGATTCTGATCACGTCAAAGACGTACGCGGCATGGGTCTGATGATCGGCATTGAAGTCGGTCCAGATGCAGTTCTGGATGACTTGGCCAAATTAAGAGAAAAAGGCGTGCTTGCGCTCAAAGCTGGCAAAGGCACGATCCGGCTGCTGCCGCCGCTGACTCTTTCCTATGAGCAGATGGACCAGGCAGTCGCAGCCATGAAGGAGGTTTTTGCATGAATCATTTATTGAAACTGCAGGATTTGTCCCCGGAAGAAATCACCCGGATCCTCGATCTTGCGGATCAGTTGAAATATGAAAAGAAACATGGGATTGAACACCCCTATTTAAAGGGAAAATCCGTAGGCCTGATTTTCCAGAAATCTTCAACGAGAACCCGTGTTTCCTTTGAAACCGGCGTCCATCAGTTAGGCGGACAGCCTTTATTCCTGTCTTCGGCGGACTTGCAGATTGGCCGTGGGGAACCTGTTCAGGATACGGCTCGCGTTCTTTCCCGGTATCTGGATGGCATCATGATCCGGACCTATGAACAGAAAGAAGTCGAAGACCTGGCCGAATATGGATCCATTCCAATCATCAATGGTCTGACTGATTATTGCCATCCTTGTCAGGTGCTGGCGGACTTAATGACCATCCGCGAAAAATTCGGCAAACTGGAAGGGTTGAAAATGGTGTACATTGGCGATGGCAACAACATGGCCAACTCCCTGATCGTTGGCGGTCTGAAAATGGGGATGGATGTCGCCGTTGCGACGCCGGCGGACCACAAACCAGATCCAGCTGTTCTTGAATTTGCGGCGGCCTATCCAGACCACTTTACCTGGACGGAAAGTCCCGAAGAAGCTGTCAAAGATGCGGATGTTGTCTTTACCGATACCTGGGCCAGTATGGGCATGGAAGCCGAAAAAGAAGCACGCCTCAAACTCTTTCAGGGCTATCAGGTCAATGATGAACTGCTTGCCCATGCCAAAAATCCAGTGATGGTCCAGCATTGTCTTCCAGCCTATCGGGGTCAGGAAATCACCGAAAAAGTTTTTGAAGACCATGCCGATGAAATCTTCGAAGAAGCGGAAAACAGACTCCATGCCCAGAAAGCGGTTATGGTGCTGTTGATGAAAGATCCACAATAGTCAGGCTCCCTTGAAAAAAGGACAGCCAAATTTCAATCAAAAGAACGAGAATAAGCCTCAGATTAAGTCTTCCATTAATCTGAGGCTTTACATTTTCAAGAAAGCTTTTAAATAGCCTTATATTATACGTTGAGTCAAATAGAATGAATAGATAGGATCTATCTAACCAAATGGAATGAATAGATAGGATCTATCTAATCAAATGGAATGAATAGATAGACTCTTGAATGTAGATATATTTTGGTGGTGCATCTGCACTCAGCAAAAACCATGCAAAATGCGCAGCCGCTTTACTGTGGCCGGATGAGAAAGGGCAATCTTCTGGATTTCGCCAGGCGCTGACCAACCTTTTCAAGAACTGTCTAAAAAGTAGAAGATGAATAGCGCTTTTTCTACAGGACTTCCTTGATTGTATCCTAGCAAACCTGACCAATTTGTATTCGAGTACGGGATTCGACTTGAACTAAGCTTTTTTCAAAAGCGACGGTCATAAAAACAAGAAAGGAGCATCGCTATGCCATTTGCACCCATCCAGAAACTGGTATTCAATCAGAGTTATGAGGGAGTCTGGAGGATCGCTCAGTTTTCCCTGTCCAGCGATCGCAACGGCAATCCAATGGCCAGACTGGAACTGGCAGATGCCTTTGACCGGCTTCCAGCCGTCTTCTTTTCGATCAATGAAAATAACCTCAGCCAAAAAGAATTGTTTATACCCAGCGGATTTGCAAAAGTCGCTTTTCGATATGAAGAGGATGCCCGCTATGGTCCCCAGGCGAAAGTGATCAGTATGCAGGGCGTAACACTTTCTGAAGCAGGCGATCTGACACAGCTCATTCCGGCGCTGCCTGATCGTCGGGAAAATCTGAATGCTCTGTATCAATGCGGCAGACTGATTCAAAGTTCTGGGCTGCGGTCGCTGGTACTCTATGTACTGGAGCGATATCAATCGGTTCTGATCGATTTGCCAGCCGCAAAATCAATGCATCATGATGTGCTGGGCGGATGGGTTTTCCATACGCTGCGTATGGCCCGGCTTGGATATTCACTTTGCCGAGTCTATCCTGAAGTGAATCAGGATCTGTTGATCAGCGGCATTCTGCTCCATGATCTGGGCAAGCTCCAGGAATTTTCTCGTGATCCAACAGGGATGGTCATTGATTATTCGGTTTCTGGTGTTTTGCTTTCGCATCTGGTTATTGGTCTTCTGATGCTGGAAGAAATTCTGAAAGAGATGAAAGCCAAAAATCTTCCGGTACCCAGCGAAAACGAGCGCCTGGCCTTATTCCACATGATTGAATCCCACCATGGCAAACCGGAGTATGGAAGTCCAATCACCCCCAGATTTCGGGAAGCCATGATTTTACATTTTCTGGACCAGATTGATGCCAAAATCTGGATGTTTGACCAGGTGCAGGGCAATCTGGACCCAGGCAAACTCTCCGAAAAAACGGTTTTTGGCCTGGATGGACGCGTCTGGAGACCAGAATAATCGTCCGCCATCTTGCGGTCTTTTTCTGATCAGATCTGAGCAGAGTCTGTCCAAGGGAATGACTGCAGCTGCGCTTATGGCAGTGGTTTTAAATCTGGAACCGAAAGAATGTATTTTGATCATGGCACAGGGAAAGTCTGACCCTGTGCCATTTTTAAGTCGGGGATGAAAATGAAGATATTTTCCAAGCCAGTTCAGTTTTTCAATTCTTAAAATAGGACAGAAAATGAGGAAATCGCATGAAAAAAGAAATACGAACGGCAGTCTACGATGACCGGCTGCATCTTGAGGCTTATTCCTTTGCGAACATCACCCAGCCATTTCCCAAGCATTTTCATGAATACTATGTGATCGGATTGGTGGAAGAAGGGGAACGGATTTTGTGCTGTAAAAACTGCCAGTACACCCTCAAAAAGGGGGATATTCTCCTGCTGAATCCAGGAGATATTCACGCCTGTAGTCAACAGGATGGAGGAACGCTGGATTACAGAGGAATGAACATTTCGCAAAGTGTCATGCTCGATTTAGTCGAGAAAGCGATCGGCCAGCGGGTGCTGCCGGGCTTTTGGGCAAACGTGATCTGTGATGAAGAGGCTGCTGACTATCTGTACAGGCTTCACGAACTGATGATGAAAGGTTCCCATGAATCGAAAAAAGAGGAAATTTTGCGACAGTTGATCGCTTTGCTTGTCGAGCACTATAGTCAGCCATTTGCCTTCGCTGTTTCAGAAGATCATGAAGAGGTGGAAAGGGCCTGCGCATTTATGGAAGCGCATTATGCCAAACCCATTAACCTCGATCAGCTTTGTCGATATACAGCTGTCAGCAAATCGACTTTGCTTCGAGCCTTTGCGGGCGCCAAAGGCGTCACGCCCTACAGCTATTTGCAGAACATTCGGATCGGAAAGGCCCGCCAGATGCTGGAACATGGCGATTCGCTGGTGGAAACCGCTCTGCGCACCGGATTTTATGATCAGAGCCATTTTACAAACTGTTTCAATCGCCTGATTGGACTGGCGCCGGGCGTTTATCGAAAGATCTTCCAGGATCCAAAGGAGAAAATCCATGAAAAATAGCCAGACTATGGGGCATCTGTGCGCTCTGTTTACGATCATCATCTGGGGAACGACCTTTATTTCGACGAAAATTCTGCTGACAGACTTACAGCCGGTTGAGATTCTGTTTTTCCGGTTTGCCATCGGACTGTCAGCTCTCTGGCTGATTTGTCCTGAGCGGCTGAAAGGAACAAGCAGAAAACAGGAACTGATCTTTGCGGGGGCAGGACTTTGCGGAATCTGTCTGTACTATCTGCTGGAAAATATTGCCCTGACCTGCACCCTGGCTTCTAATGTCGGCGTAATTATTTCGGTCGCTCCATTTTTTACCGCTGTTTTCTCGACCCTGTTTCTGAAAGAAAACAAGCCGCCAGTTTGCTTTTATCTTGGCTTTGTGGTTGCCATGGCCGGGATCGCCCTGATCAGTTTCAATGGGTCCAGTCTGAAGTTAAATCCTTTTGGCGACTTGTTGGCGTTGCTGGCAACTGTGGTCTGGGCTTTCTATTCGGTGTTGACAAAGAAAATCAGTGGTTTCGGATTTTCGACCATTCTTACCACGCGCCGGGTATTCTTTTATGGAATTTTATTCATGCTGCCGGCCTTGTTCCTGCTGGATTTCAGGCTGGATCTGACATGGATCGCCAGTTTTTCCAATCCGGTTGATTTGGGCAATCTTCTTTACCTGGGATTGGGTGCTTCTGCTTTGTGTTTTGTGGCGTGGAACTATGCGGTGAAAGTATTGGGAGCTGTGAAGACGAGTATTTATATTTATATGGTTCCTGTCATTACAGTGGCAACTTCGGCGATTATCCTTCATGAACAAATCACTGTTCTCATGCTTGTCGGGACATTTTTGATCCTGGCGGGTCTGATTTTGTCAGAGAACGGACGGTTTACAAGAAAAGAGGAAACAAAAGATGATTCAACAAGATGAAAAATGCGTAATGGTCATTGATAAAAATCTATCGAGGGGGCTTATTGCCAATACAGCGGCTATCCTGGGGATGACGCTTGGTAAAACAGAGCCGCAGATGATCGGAGTTGAGGTCATGGACCAGAGTGGAAATCAACATTTAGGGATTGTAAAAGTCCCAATTCCAATTCTGGAAGGATCACTCGAGCAGATCAGGCAGATTCGTACCAAACTGTACGAACCGGATTTTCAGGACTTGACGGTGGTGGATTTTTCGGATTTAGCCCAGGGATGCAAGACCTATGACGAATTTATCGAGAAAATGGGCAACTCTTTTGAAGAATCTTTACGATACTTTGGAGTCGCCCTGTGCGGTCCAAAGAAAAAGATTAACAAACTGACTGGAAGTTTGCCTTTATTGCGTTAACTCTATCTGGCTGCCAATGAGTTTCTGCACGTTGATGTTGACACGCAGACGCGAAGAGGCCGGTACCTCTTGGAAGAAAAATGCAAAAAAGCGAGACTTTGATCAGGCAGGGAAATGAAGAGCCTGCCTGATGAAAAACCTTAGTCGCCTGGTAAAAGATTTCACTTTTCCAGGCAATTTCATTTTCGTTATTATCACCGCCATCATTTTCTTCATCTTTTTTGCCTGTCTGATCAGTCTATCAGTTATTCAGACATAGGAGTTTAAAGCAGCTCCTGTGCAAAACTACAGGGCAAAATGATTTTCTTCTGAAATTGATAGGCCCATCAGTACGAAAAAACGGCCATCATCATCGTGGCCGTTTCTCTTTGATTGTGCTTTTCACTTTCTTGTCAGCAAAGAGCGCTTTCTTCCAGTTCAGGCGGGTCGATTGGGGCTGGTTCTGTCGGAACCGGAGCAGGGGATGGATCTGCGGCGCCAGGATCTGGCGTTGGCATTCCTGGATCAATGCCGGGATCGGCACTGGTTCCTGAATCGTCCGGAGTTAAAGAAGGCGCATCTGGCAACACGGGATTTGTAGGTTCAGTCGAAACAGGCGGAGCAATATAGTCATTGCTTCCATCATCGATGGAAGGTGAAACTGGTGCTGAAGGATAGTAAGGCGTAGCCGTATCGGGTTCTGTATCTGGGCTTGCCGGATAATATGGTTCCGTGATTTCAATCTCTTCGGCAGGTCCGGCTGGCTGAAGTTCGAGTTTTTCCCAGAATTTTTCTTTGGCATCCGCTGTCTGATTGAGAACGTTGTAGGCGATCTTGTTAATTACGCCCGGATCAACCGTATTGTCATTGGAATTGGATAAGACAACGATGCGGTATGGATTTCCGACTTTTGAAAAGCCGACACTGTTGGTTGCTCCGCCAACCTGGCCATATTTCTGGATCATCGTATCTTCTTCCACCAGGTCATTGAGATAGGAATCTGCAGCAGCTCCATCCAGGGCTGAAATGATCGGTTTGTATTTGGTCTGGTTGTTCATCAACAGCCGGACTTCATCCATCAGCTGGGCTGCTGTGCAGACGTTATCGAGAGGATTTTCAGCAATGCCCGGGTATTTGGAATAGCGCGAGCGCAGATCGCAGAATTCTTCCCAGCCGCCCAGATTGTCATAGAGAATCGCAGCAGCCGTGTTATCGGAATACGTCAGCGTAAAGGCGACCGCATCCTCGATGGGAACGGCGGATCCAATCCCATAGGAGCCAAGAATGGGGTTTGAACCTTCGTCACGCACCGATTCCGCTCCAAAGGTCAGGGTAGACTGTTCTGTCTTCTCCCCCTGGGCAATCTGATCGTAATACAACATGGCTAACGCCAGCTTGTAGGTACTGGCAGCAGTCATGGTTTTATCCACATTTAATTTGTAGGTGACGCTTTCATCACCCGATTCCACATAGATCGCAAGATCGGACATTGCATAGTCACGATCGTGAATATAGGACTCAATCTGAGTGGTCAAAAGCTTGGTGATGGCTTTCGGATCTTGATAGATCGAAGAAATCTGACTGACATCTGAAGTCGTGGAAGACTGGCTATCGTGCTGGGCGACTGTCTTCTCTTTACTGATCAGAGCTGAATAAATTGAAAAACCAGCCAGACAGACCGAAAGGGCAACAAAGACAATACACACCCAGACAATCGCAGGTCTGGAAGAAGAGTCATTAGAAGTCTGTTTCATACGTATTCTTTCTAAGGGGACTGCCATTGGCAATCCACCGGCCTTATCATTTTACTTTCCTTATCTTCGGTATATTTTAGTGGACAATCAAGATTCAGTTTTCAAATTCCATTGAAATGAATCAAAAAACATAGACTCTTATCTAACAATGCATTTCGTCTCATTTGGACATTGGTTTTCTGATCCTGTTTCCACGAAAGGGGAAATGGTTGAAATGGCCAGGGAAACAGATTGATAAGGACAATGTTGAAGGTTCGGGCAGAATTTTGAGGCCCGCAAAGCCGGAGAATCATTCGCTGATTGGTGAATGACTCTCCGGCTTTTTCGTGAGCGTGGTTTTCGCAAAAACCCACAGCCAAAGATCGAGGGAGAAACAGAGACACAACAGAGAAAGACCAAAAAGATCGACGGGAGATCTGAACGGTGAAGAAAGGAAGACCGCCAGACAGAAAAGTAGGTTGGACGCCAGGCAAGTTCAGGCTCGGTGAAAGCTGGATCCAGACAGGCGCTGAAAATCCACTGGCTATTTTTTTGGATACGATTACATGTAAAGATTTATAAAGACTTATAAAAGTGGAGGCTTGAGGCCAACTACTTTAACGATAAAAATACACAGATTAGGCAATGTATGAAAGCTATAACGAGAGAGGGTTAAGAGTGAAAAAAGAAAGAATAAAATCGTTAAAGATCGTGCTTAATTTTCTTGATGAAATTAATGCTGTATTTATACACGTGCGAAGAAAAAACTGGGAAATACGACGGTTCTCTGTGCTTAAATCACCTTCATATCTAAAATAAGATTATAAATATACTTATTCGATATCTATTAGCGTGTCCAATCGCTAGTTAATTCAGATAAAAATTAATTTGTATCCTTTATAAGATTATAAAAAATCTAATGTGGATTGATATAGTTTTAAAAAATATAGTTTTCAAAAAATGTTCAAAAATACTGCAAACTTTATGGACAAGCCCATAACATAAGGATAGAATAAAGACAGAGTTAAGAAAAAATAAAGAAATACCTTTCAGAAATAAAGAAGATCTTTATTTCATCGTCGCTAATCAAGAGAAAACGAAGAAAAACAGAATGCGTGTTCGAGGGAATAATATGAAAAACACAACTGAAACCAACACATTAAAATCGAATAAAGGAACAAAGAAATTCAGACTTGCAGCTTTAGTCGCCGGCTGTTCAGTTGCTGCTGTGATCGGATTTGCAATGATGAATTCGAACAAACCAGTTGTTGCAGGCCATGCTTACACCAGCGAAAATAAAGTCGCTGTGGCTGCCTCAGACAAGAAAACTCTTAAAGCTGAAGAGAAAACACCAGAGCAGCCAGCAAACTCCGCAATCGCATCCGATGCGGATCCAAAAGAAGAGTCAGTCGTTGAATCAACATCCGTTGAACCTTCCACTCCAGCCCAGCAGAATGCTCCCGTAGAAGCGGCTGCCTCTGTTCATGAAGAGACTTCTATGGCCCAGACTTCTTTTGAAGAGTTTGAAGAAGTTGAACCTGACTACGCGCCGGCTCCAACCGCTGTTCCTGTTGAACAGCCAGTCGCAGACCAGATGACAGCGGCACAGGATAATGTATGGCACATCACTTATATTCCAGCCTGGGGCGCCGGATCCGCTCCTGAAGATGGATCGATTGGCATCTGGGCAGACGGATGGTTCATTGCTCATTCTGGTATGGCCAATGGCGACAAGATCGCTTCTTTACCGCAATATGTAGAAGTAGATGGTCAGGTTTATACAATGACCGACACCTGGGTTTCTGACGACAATGTTTCCACGGATGAAATTGCCAGAGCTCGCGCCAACAACGGCATCGTTTTCCAGACCTGCATTACCGATACAACCAACCGCATGGTTCACTATGAACCTGTAAATGGAACTGGCTATGCTTATAATTTCACCAGTTATCCATATACCGCTCATGATGGCGAGATCTTCGGCTATTAAAAATAATGATTTATTCTGTTTATAAAGGGACTGTATCGCTTCTCTGTTTGTAAGAGCTGCGGGTAAACAGCCCCTTTTTCTTTATTCGTTTCATGGTGTCCAGAGCATTTTTCTGAATATGATTTTCAATCTGATTTACTTGGTGGAAGTTCTCTTTGCCACTAATTGTCGAATTCTTTCTAAATCTGTCAGCGGTGGTTGAACTGGCGAGGCAGTTTCTTGTTACTGTTAAAATCCGTTCATATCACTTTTAACAGGTTGTGTATGGAACTGGATTAAGCCAGTTATAAGGCAAATTAACCATAGTTGACTGAAAGTAAGCATTAATTTCAATTCAGGAAAAATGCACCGAATCGCATCAAGATGTGAATGGTAACTTAAAACAGATCGGATTGAGCAAAGAAAGGCTGTGGATTGTTTTGCTTTTCGGAGAAATGATGTATACTATGACTGTAATGACAACACCTTGGGAGCTTCACTAAAGAAGCCAAAAGAAAGGGCCGTGCTGGTAACACGGCCCTTTTTTACTGCTTGAGGATAATGACAACGCCTTGGTGGCTTGTGCTTGTTTTAGATCAAGACATAAGCCAGAACAGAGTTGGGAGTTAATCCAGAACTTTCTTGATCACAATTAAAACAACGATCAAGATGATCATCTAATGCGGCAAGGAAACCCCATAGCTTGCTGTGGGGAGGAATTGCCGCCAAGCATCTTCTGTTCGATATTTACAATGCAGCTTT
>CAJTVE010000010.1 GCA_910579655.1 uncultured Allobaculum sp.
TCAGACCAATATCGTAGCCTTCTTTACAAACCAGATCATGGATCTGTCTGCAGGTCAGCTGTTGCTTTCTGGTTGTCAGTTCCATCGACTTTGTTTCTTCATCGGCAAGAATTTTATCAAGCAGCGCGTCAATTTCAGGGGTGTACTTTCTTGGCTGCCGGTGAGAAGAATCATAAGATGGCGGAGCGATAACTTTTTCTTTCGTATTCTCGAGTTCCTCAGCTGATAACCCGCCTTCAACGAGTTTCTCGTGCTCTTCACAATATTTTTTCCATCGCTTTCTGACTGTTTCTCTTGAAACACCAATTGCATCTGCGACTTTTTGATTCGATAAACCTTTGAGCTTCAGGTTGATGAGTGTTTGATAATCCATGTAATTAATCACCTTCTGGGGCCTCCAATTCTGAGATAAATTATCAGAATTGGAGTAATAAAAATAGTGGCAACTTTTCAACCGATATTCGGAAGAAATTGGCCACTTTTAAGTTAACAAATACAGTAAGTAAGTCATAGACTTGCGTATGGGAAAGGATCCGTCAGAGGTGCAACTCTATGACGCGGATCCTTTTTTCTATGACCAAGGCTCCTTCTAAATCTATTTGACCACAAAAAAATCACTATGGATACTCATATTTCAAAAACATTCCGATCATGAAACCGATGTGGCTTATGGCCGCGCAAAGGAAGCGGGAATCTGGAGAATCGTGACGCAGCCGTTCCGAAAAATTTTCCTCCGCTTAAACCCTTGACAGTGGGACCCCTGCCCCCTGACCCCCGATAAGCGTCCCAGTCGTTGAAAAAATGTCTCCCGACGGGTAGTCTATCAGGGGGCAGCCCACTGTAAAGGGCCGCTCCAGAAATTTTTTCGTCACTGCGAGCGTGGCTGTCTCATCGGTTTCATGATCGGGGCTTCTTGTTCTCCAAGTCTGTTGAAGCTCCGTCCAATCCGAATGGGTTACCACAGATTCATTTTATAGCCCGTCTTTAACTCGCGTTTTTTCAACCACAAATGAATTTATAGGTGGGTCTCATCCACTTACAAATTTATATTTCCAAAGCAAAAATAGGAAGTCGCCAGACGAAGTTAAATCCCTGAAGAATAAAGGAGAAATCCGATATTCTTCAGGGTTTTTTTCGCTTTGGGCAGATAAACGTCATCCGTATAACTGAAAATAATAGCTTTCCAAAAGAAAAGAACCTGCCGCAGATTTCGGACAGGTTCTGATGTTCAAGAAGATAAGAAGATTCAGGTTAGGATGAAGAGCAAACCTTACTCAGGCAAGCGCCGCTTCTTCTTGGACTTCTTTTTTAAGAGCTGTGGCTTTGAGCCGTTTGTTGGCAGGCTGGGTAAAGATCAAAGCCAGAATCAACAAGATCGCTGCACTACCCAGCGAGAGGGGGAAGACTGCAAGAATGGTCTGGAAGGTTGGGTTCATCGGGAAGATGAACAGAATCCAGAAGATGCGCAGAACGCACACCCCAAGCGTAGTGAGAACGGCTGGCAGAACCGAGATGCCAAAGCCGCGCAGGTAGCCGGAAATCACTTCGTACTGTATGGAGAAGAAATACGAGCAAAGCAAGGTGACTAAACGCAGATAACCATATTCAATGACTTGGGGGTTGTTGTTGAAAAGCGCAAGGAGCTGATGGCCAAAGAGAATGATGGTTCCGGCGCTGACAAAAGTTACCAGGAAGCCTTCTGTCAAACAGGTTTTGAGAACTTTCTTGCAGCGTTCGATCTTTCCGGCTCCATAGTTGGCGCCGGTAAATGTCGTGCAGGCCTGACCAAAAGAAGACATGATGTTGTATTCAATGGCTTCAACGTTAATGGATGCACTGCTCGAAGCCATGACGATGGTTCCTAACGAGTTGAATCCGGATTGGATGACTACATTGGCAATGGAGAAGACAGAAGACTGAATTCCAGAAGGGATGCCAATGCGTAAAATGCTGCCCAGCAGTTCCTTTTGAATCGGATGATCAAATAAGGCATTGAAAGTGACAAGTTTATTTTTAAGCAGAAAAATGAACAGTACAGTCCCACTGATCAGATTCGAAACAACTGTAGCAATAGCTACTCCATCGACGGTCATATGAAAGCCGGCAACCAGAACAATATTGAGAATGACGTTGATGACTCCGGCAATGCTTAAGGCAATCAGTGGAAGCTTTGGATTGCCGACGCCGCGAAAAATGGCGGCTTCAAAGTTGTAGAGCAAGATGACCGGCATTCCCAGCATATAAATGGCAAGATACAAATCAGCCATTTCAAAGACTTCATCTGGAACGCCCATCCAGTGCAGAACGGTGGTCGCAATCGCTTCTCCTAAAAGAGTCAGGCCGATGCCGCCGATGATCGCAATCCAGATGGAAGTGACAACAGCTTTACGCACTCGCTTATGATGATTGGCTCCAATGGCATTGGCAATGACAACATTACTGCCAAGGGAAATGCCGATAAACAGATTGACGAGCAGGGAAATCAAAGAACCACAGGCACCAACAGCAGCCATGCAATGAGCGCCCAGCTCTCCGGTGAACTGACCGACAACGGCTACGTCAGCCGCATTGAACAACTGCTGCAAGACTCCGGTACAGGCTAACGGCAGGGCGAATAAGATGACCTTTTTCCAGAGCGAACCTTCAGTCATATTCATTCCCTGGATTGCTTTTTTGCCTTGCTTTTTTACATCATCCTTGGCAGATTTTGTTTTCAAACTCTCTTCTTCCAAAATATTTTCTCCTTCCTGTCAGAACAGACCGTAGTTTCGATATGGATGTATGGCTTTGAGGCATCCTTTGGCGAACAGCTTAAAAGGTCCAGCCTGATTAGAATCAGTCTGGACAGTTTGAATTCGTTGAAGGAAAGCTGCTTTAGATCTTTTGATCCATCGAAGACGGCTTGTTGTTTTTCCTTGTCGACCGAAATCATCGATCTGGTAAAATTCCGGATCTGTATAAAGAGTGGTGGACAAAGCATGTCAATCATAGACCATTTTGATGTTTTTGTTTGACATTTTTAGAAAAACGAAATAAAGCGTTTTCGTTTGCTGGGAATATGGCATGATTTTGTTGCAATGACGCAAAGTTGAAAGATCGACATTTTGGGGCCTGTCGCAAGAAAAGCGGAATATTTCTGAATGGGTTCTGATTGAACTCCATTGATCGCAAGATCTGTTGAGTTCATGAACCTGCAAAGCAGGATCGAATCAGGAATGTTCAAGTTAAAGGAAAATTGTGGAAATAAAGCTAAAAGCCCCGAAGAAAAATCTCTTCAGGGCTGTTTTTTCATCAAGTTTTGTTTGTTCGTCGAGTGTATAAATCTTGTCAGCGTTAAACTCCAAGGGGCGATTTAAGGGTGACGTTTTTGGGATCGCTGCTCGTTTTTTCCTTCGGGCAACGAGTCGCGTTGCTTTCGACGCTTTTAAGCTTGGCCATATTGGCGCGTTTGAGAGCGAGCGTTGGATGGACGTAGCGATCCAGAGTGATCTTGACAGAGGAATGGCCGAGAATCTCACTCAGGCATTTGATGTCAAAACCAACTTCAATGCTGCGCGTCGCAAACGTGTGACGAAGGGTATGGAAATGGGTCCCCTTCAGACCCAGTTGATTGGTAATTTTCGCAAATCGAGCCTGTAAGGTCCGGGGTTCGACATAGTGCTTGTTTCCGGACAGAATGTAACAGTCCGCACCAGCCTGGTGCTTCTTGCACAGTTTCACCAGTCGTTTGGTCAGCGGGATAATCCGATCCGATCCAACACTTTTTGGCTGGGTGACTTTCACGATGGTTTTGGATGGTCCGTCATCTGCACGAAGACGTTGAAGTGTTTTGTTGACATGAACGGTTTCGTCCTCCAGATCAATATCTTCCCAGCGCAGAGCACAAAGTTCTCCGATTCGCACACCCGTATACAGGGCAAACAGAATCCCAAAGCCAGTCAGGTTCGTCTGACATTCCAGAGAGCGTTCAAGTCTTGACTGCTCAGAAGGGGAGAGAACCCGTAAGGGCTTTGCCTGCTGACGCGGGCAGATAATGATCAGTTCGGGCAGGCTCTGAGCCATCAGAGCAGATCCAAACTGGAGGATGGAGTTGAATTGGTTGATCAGATTGCGGATGGTGGTCACACAAAGCCGGCAGGGGGTGATCAGATAAGAGATGAAGTCCTGGACTTTCTGATTGTCGATGGCTTTGAGCTGCATGGGTCCAAAGGTGGGAAGCAGGTAGAGGTCCAGATTGTTTTCATATTTCTGATAGGACGATTCTTTCACCTGGATTTTTTTTGCCTGCAGCCAGACTTTGGAGCAGTCCGCAAAGGTGAGGTCGGGCTGATTGAGAGTATTTCCGAAGTCGATCCGAGTCTGCTGCGGCAGTTGATCCTGTGTGACTTCAGACAGGATCAAGCTGGTGCTTTCGAGCTCTGGATGGATTGCGGCTCCATCATTAACCGTGTTCATAGTGTTCGTGTTGGCCATAACGGCTCCTTTCTAGAAAACCTCAAAGGAGTCCGCAGCGAAACCGGGATGGAGAGCGGATTCGCACAATAGTGATAGAAATCCAGAATTGCTTCTGAATTTTTAAGATGGCCGACGGTATGTCTGAAATCTTGGGGATGAAGTGCTTTTCTGCCTTTCTGAATCTTTCAGGAAGCTAACTGACAAATTCAGCCCAATCTGGCGTTCGTGCGTCCTGAGAGACTTTCTTATGATTTAAAGTCTTGTCGATAACCGGTATGACCTAAAAATGCATGCCCGATAAAAGCATTATCTTCATTTTTTGCGGGGAGTAAAACTTTCCTCAACAGGATAAAATAACAACCTGATAAGAACGGAATACATAAGCGTTAAGAATTGTAACTAATAAAAAAAGTCAGCTTTTATCCGATTGATACCGGAAAGAAAAGCTGACTTTTTGAAGTTAAAAGTATATTTTCACAGGATATTGAAAGAACTAAGGATACTGTTCTGAATCGGTCTAAGCAGATAAAACAGATGGACGTTTTACAAATTAATCAAAAAATGCCCATTATACGATAATTTATCCGGTTCGTATTCACTGACTGTCTGCTCACTGGCCGTTTTGCTTAACTGACAGAAGCAGATACAGGCAGTCTCGAAAGGATGGTCTGCATCTGCCGTTCTGCTTTTTGTTTTTGAAGCAGATAGCGGCGGCGATAGTAGTTGAGTGTCCGATAGCGGACAATATCTTTCCATTGCGCCAGCAGATCCGGATGGTTCAAAAATGGATGCAGCTGTTCATTGATCACCAGCCGATGTCCATTTTCTTCTAACAGAAACAATCCTTTGGAAGACTTGGCCAGAAAGTGGAAAGGATTAGAGCGGATATTGTTAAGATGTTTGGCATCCGAGAGTTTCTGGAAACTGGCAAAAGAATCGACTCTGGGCAGATCCTTCCAATTTTCATTGCGGGCAAAAAAGGCTTTCCAGACCGAAAGAACTTCTTGATCGGTTCTCGATTTTTCAATTTTAGAGTCTGCAAGAAAAGCTTCAAGCACTGGCATTTTATAGCTGCGTGTCATGCTTGTGCTTTCCAGCAGTTCAATCAGCTCTTTAGCCGGAGAGGTATAAAGCGTCTGTTGGAGATCTGAAAGCAGATCATGAGCATGCAGAAACTCAAAATAGTGGTTGAGTGGATTTTTGGCGCCTTTGCTTTGGCACAGATCAAAGAGATCGGAATTCATCAGGTTGAACAGTTCCACCCGGCCTGGCACATGACCAAGCTCTTTTTGCAGCAGCCTGACTTCGGCAAGAAACCGCTCTTCAAACTTCTGTTCGCGCTTTTCCATTTGAGCAAAGAGATCCAGCAGATCCAGGTCAAAGTCAATGACGCAGTCGATTGGCGGTTTTGGCTGCGTCAACTTTCCAGGGTTGTTTTCGCTGTCGTCTTCTGGTCCGGTTCCGTATAAATACTGTGGGATTTTTGCACACGATTTATAGTTGCCAATGAAATCGAGAACTGTCAGATACTCTTTGCCTTTCGTTTTTCGCAGGCCGCGTCCAAGCTGCTGTAAGAAGATGACAGGAGACTGGGTCGGCCGAAGAAACAGGACCGTATCGATATCAGGAACATCAACGCCTTCATTGAGCATATCTACACAGAAGAGGACCTGGATTCTGCCTTGCTGGAGATCATCGAGAATCCGGGCTCGTTCTTTAGAGCCAGACCCGGATACCAGGACTTCACTGGCCACATGCCGGCTTTGAAAGTACTGGGCCATCTGGTGCGCATGGGCTTTTGATGCACAGAAGGCAATGGTCTTCTGGCCTCCGCGCTTTTGGTAGTGGCGAAAGATCAGTTCCATGCGCTGCTGGTTGAACAGATACAGTGACTCTAACTGGGTGCTGGTATAAGTTCTGACGGAGGGTAGAATTTCATAGTCAGTCTGGTCGTAAATGCCATAGTAGTGAAAGGGACAGAGAACGCCTTTATTAATGGCTTCCTGGAGTGTGAGGTTGTAGGGCACATTGTAATCACAAAGCGCAAAGACATCCTTCTGGTCCAGACGTTCCGGGGTGGCGGTCAGGCCAAGCAGAAACTTCGGTTTGAAGTAATCCAGAATCCGCTGGTACGTGGAGCTGATGGCATGGTGGAATTCATCCACAACGATGTAATCAAATGCATCCGGGGCAAAACAGGCCGGATTGAGATACTGATTCTGTCCAAGCGTGGCCACCGAAGCAAAAAGCAGCTGGGTATCCATGGCTTTCTGATCCTGGTCAAAAAAGCCGATCGAATCGTCTGGCCGAATGAGATGGAAGGAGTTTGCGGCCTGCAAAAGGATTTCTTTGCGATGAGCAAGGAACAAAACTCTTGTATAGGGCCGCGAATCGAAGGCAGCCAGGTAGGTTTTGCCAATGCCGGTGGCTGCCTGAACTAAAGCCTTTTCCATACCCTGCTGGCGGGCGTCTTTGAGCGCATAGAGCGCTTCAATCTGTACGCCGCGCGGTTCGATGGCCTTTTCGGATTCTGGCAGCCTTTCAAACAGGTCAGCCTGTGGAATTCGTGGTTTTGTCCAGCTAGCCGTATAAGCATTGAGGATTTCTCTGGTGATGACAAGTGAATGGTTTTCAAACAGATCCTCAAATTCAGCCTGAAAATGGGCCGCTGCCATCGGATCTTCTTTTTCATGCAGGCGATAATTCCATTCAATCCCCGTTACTAAAGCACTGTAAGAAAGATTGGAAGAGCCGATATACATTTCCAGACCTTCTTCTTGCTGGAAAAGACAAGCTTTGGGGTGGAAGGCAATATCATTTTGAGCGCAAAAGCGCAGATCAATCTGCGGGCATTCATTTTTCAGGATCTGTAAAGCCCAGGGTTCGGTAATCGACAGATAGCTGCTGGTCAAAATCCGGATGGGAACCTGGCGTTCGATGGCTTCTTGGAGATCTTTCACCAGCAATTTTACACCGCTGACCTTGAGAAAAGAGATGATCAGGTCAATGGAACTGGCGGTTTGCATACTGAATTGGAGAGCCGTTAAAAGCCGGCTGTTCTGGCCGGTAAACGCATTGGTTTCTGCCATATTTTTTCCCTTTCTCTTTCCTTTCAGTCGATGTCTGTTCAAAGACTATGTCTGGCCACACAGGTCATTCGCTTTTTTCGGTGGGAAATTGCTCCTGAAATCATGCCCTCTTAAAACTTCCTTCTTAAAACTTCCTTCTTAAAACTGCCTACTGAATATAAGGAATAGGTTAATTGTTTCAGGCAAAAGCAGACGATATAAAGAATCCAAGCCAATCAGAATCAAGCCTGAATCAGAAAAACAAGATCAGCTCAGGAGTGGGTTCAGGTTTTTGAAACAGGGCATTGGTCCATTTTTCGCTCGGACGATCTGCTCTTACATCCTCGCTGGTCCAGTATGCCAGCGGCTGGAAGGTGGTGCTGGTCTGGATGAGTTGATCCAGGGCTTCAATGGTCAGGTCACTGAAATAGCGGCCGTTTCGCAGGCCTTCAAAATCACTCTGCTTGAAAGAGCAATAAAACACTCCGCCAGGTTTCAGCGAGTTTTCAATACGGCTAAACAGATCGGGCAGATCTTTTTTCGGACAATGAAGCAGGGAAGAACAGGCCCAGAGGCCATCAAACTGGTTTTGTTCATGGAACTGGTCAAAGCTTTGGCACTCCACGGGGATTTGAAGCCACCTGGAAGTGATCTGGCAAAGCTTTGCACTGCCATCAATGGCTTTGACCAGATAGCCGGCATCTAGAAAGGCTTTGGCATCCCGCCCCGAACCACAGCCCAGATCGCAGATGAGACCCCCATCAGGTACATATTGTAGAAAGCGATTCTGTATGGCTGAAAAATCAAGATCGCGGGTGTTGTGAATAAACGCTTTTGCGTTTTGATCGTAGTAATTCAAAGTGACATCGTTCATAACCTTCAGTTTATCATCCATTTCTCTTCACGACGATCAGAGGTTTTGGGTTTAAATGTTTGAAGTAGATGTGTTTAACGTCTTTAAAAGATTATCAGGCACGGGAATGGATAGGATTTCAGAACAGATTAGGATAAGTTTAATAGGAATAAAAGGTATCCGTATGACAGATGATCATGTAAAAAAACTAGGATATGTCGCTTCCGTTATGTCGGTTGTGATGTATGTTTCCTACATCGCTCAGATTTATAATAATTTGCATGGGGTGAAAGGAAATTTTCTGCAGCCGCTGGCTGCCTGCCTCAACTGCATTTTGTGGACCATTTATGCCTTTAAAAGCAAGCCAAAAAATATCCCTCTTTTGATTGCGAACCTACCGGGCATTCTTCTTGCGGCGATCACAGTTGCCACTTCTTTCTAGCGGACAAATGTCCGTTTTTTTTTTCTTTCCCCTGGGCTGCAAATGAAATTCGTTTTTTTTGCGGGATGGATAGAAAATCATCGCTATAAGAGCATTGTATTTTAGGCAGGAACCGCTAAAATAAGGCCAATGGAGTGCAACAAATTGCAAGTAAATGCAAATTTGCGCAACATCAGTCCGTATCCATCTGAAAAGACCAGAACCTGGTCAGGAGAGAAAAAATGAAGCGATATGTCTATGGAACCCCGATCGAAACGGGAGCTGTGGTATGCAAACCGGAAACCACTTCTGGAAATCCTGAAGATCTGTCTATGTCCGTTGCCACCAAAGAGGACAACTGGACACTGTCTTTGCCACTTGAAGAAGGCGATATTGTCTATGGTCTAGGTGAGACCGTACGCGGTATCAATAAGCGGGGCTGGAAATATATTTCCTGGTCTACAGATGAATTTGATCACAGTGAAGGCAAGAACTCCTTATATGGAGCGCACAACTTTCTGATCATTGCCCCAAAACCTGGATCTGATCGTAAGCCTGTTGGACTGTTTATCGATCAGCCAGGCAAAGTGACTTACGACATTGGCTATCAAAAGCAGGACGAAATGACCATCACCTGTGATTCTAATCTGGAGCTGTATGTGATCGAAGGCAGTACAGCTTATGACATCGCCAAAAAATTCCGTTCCATCATTGGCAAACCATACCTGGCTCCGCGCTTTGGCTTTGGCTATGGTCAGAGTCGCTGGGGATACAAAACCAAAGAAGATTTCTATAAGATCACAGACAAGTTTAACGAACTCAATATGCCAGTCGACATGATTTATATGGATATCGACTACATGCAGGACTTTGAAGACTTTACTCTTAACGAAAAAGAATTTGCGGATGATTTTCCAGGTTTTGTTCAAAAGATGAAAGACAAAGGCATCCGTCTGATTCCAATTATCGATGCTGGAATAAAAATGCTGGAAGGCTACGGCGTCTATGAAGAAGGGGCAGCCAAGAATTACTTCTGCAAGCTTGAAGACCATAAGACCGATTTCACTGGTGCTGTATGGCCTGGCTATGCGGCCTTTCCAGACTTCCTGAATCCAGAAGCCCGCAACTGGTTTGGCATGAAGTATAAAATTCTGACAGATGCAGGAATTGAAGGCTTCTGGAACGATATGAATGAACCGGCACTATTCTACTCGGCTCAGGGGATGCAGGAACTCAAGGAATACCTGACACAGTTTGCCAACGATCCTGCAAAACCCGTGAACTGCTACGATGTCTTTGATCTCAACGACCACGTCGGCGGCATCAAAAACTCAATGAAAGACTACGAACGCTTTTATCACAATATGGACGGCCAGTGGATTCGACATGACAAAGTGCATAACCTCTATGGTTCTCTGATGACCAAAGCCGCGACCGATGCATTCAAAAAACTCCGCCCTGAGCAGCGCACCCTGATGTTCTCCCGGGCGAGCACAATTGGCGGACACCGTGATGGCGGGATCTGGACCGGAGATAATGTTTCCTGGTGGTCTCACCTTGGCCTGCTGGTTCATCAGCTGCCGGCCATCAATATGAGCGGCTTCTTATATACGGGCGCTGATCTGGGCGGCTTTGGCCAGAATACTACCCGTGACTTGGTTTTGCGTTTCATGCAGATTGGCATGTTCACCCCATTGATGCGCAACCACGCCGCTCTTGGCACCCGTGAGCAGGAGCCGTATCAGTTCGAGCATCCCGAAGACTTTACCTTCCTGATCGAGCAGCGCTATCGTCTGATTCCATACTTGTATTCGGAATACCTGAAAGCCATCAAGACTGATGACATGATGTTCCGTCCGCTGGCTTTTGACTTTCCTGAAGATCCGATTGCCAGAGAAGTTGAAGATCAGCTGCTCTTTGGTCATGAGCTGATGATTGCTCCAGTTCTTGAGCAGAACAAAACCGGACGCATGGTCTATCTGCCTGAGTCCATGATGGAAGTCCGTTTCGCCAAAGATCAGCCGATCCAGACCCAGCCAAGAGAGGCAGGCTGGCATTATATCTGCTATCCACTCAACGAACTGGTCTTCTTCGTTCGCAACAATAAAGCCATTCCAGTGGCTGAGCATTCGGCCCGCCGCGTGGATGAGATCAATGATCAGGACCTGACTTTGATTGGCTATCCAGAGGCCAGATACGTGATGGTTGCGGATGATGGGATTTCGCTTGATCCTGCCAAGGCCGGCTATCATGAAACTGTGCTGACCAACGTTTAAATTCTTTGTCAGAAATTATTCGGATACCGAAACAAGCGTTTCGGTATCCATTTTTTGTGCAGCCTGAAGACAGTGAAGAGCAGAAAGCAATTGAAAATGAAATTGGTCAGATTTCCATCACTGAGAAAACAGGGGGATTATACTGGTTTTTTGAACCTGCTCTCAAGCCATACCGCAGTGGAAAAACTGATCCTCAAAAACATTCAGTTTATACTGATTGAAATTGAATCTGAAATTCGAAAAGACGAGTCCATCCTGTTCTGGCAACCTCCAGGAATCTGAAGCTGAACCTGGATATTTCTGAATCTTTCTGAATCTTTCTGAATCTTTCTCACTCATATTCCAATCGCGAGTCCGCATTTCATTGCTTTCCAGTGGGGTGTGGACGTTTTTTTAAGTGGTCAAGATGAGAAAGAACGAGAAGATGGAAAAAGCAGAAGATCGAGTCGAGAAATTTTGAAGAAACATCAGGGATTGGCAGCCACATGCCGGAATGAAAACAGTGAATGGACAGGCGCTGCTTTCAAAGTAGTAAAAAGTAATAAAAAGGAATGACAGGTAAAATAAGCAATAGACGAAAGAACGATAGATAAAATAAAAAACGGCTTTACGCCGCTTTTTATGATTATTGTATGTAATGTATGAATTTTTGTTTATGTGGAGTTAAATTAGTCCAGAGTTACAGCACCAGTTGGGCAAACACCAACGCAAGCACCGCAGTCGATGCAAGTGTCAGCATCTACTACTGCTTTTCCATCAGGAAGAGTAATCGCACCAGTTGGGCAAGCACCTTCGCATGCTCCACATCCAATACACATATCGTCGTTAACTTTAGCAGCCATTTCAAAGGCCTCCTTTCTTCGAAGTTCTGTTCCTATTATAGTCAAAAAGGCTCAAAGATAAAAATAATTCTTCCGCGTTTTGGTTAGGTTTAACAAACAGGATACAATCCTAAATCGACGATATTCGATCGAATGAAGGGATACAGCTCAGGTTAAGTATCGAATCTCAGGGCAATGAAAAGAGTTTGTGCAAATTCAATCTTCTATCAACAAAATGTTGCTTCTGTCAGTTTTGTACTTGACAAAATGGCGAAAAGGTTCAGTTCTCAGGCGATACATTTGGTCGGGTTATTTTTTAGTGATAAGGTGTTGATAATCTTTTCTTAGGTAACCAAAAAATACACACAATGTGTTTGAGTCCCACAAAAGGGATGAAGTGTCTATGTTATCTAGGAATTATCGGAATATGATTGAACTACCTTGAATTCAGGTACGAACAGGAGTGAACAATATGGGATTTAAAGAATCGGCTACCCGAACCACAATCAACACCGCTTTGTCATACATTAACGGCAACCCGGAAAAGAATCTGCCAAGACTGATGGCTTTTATCAATACAGTGATGCGTAACGATACTTCGTTCCCAGGACCTCGTGCCGCCATTACCAAAGTAATCAATGACCCGGACAACAATCTCAATCAGCTCGTTCAGGGACTGTTTGACGATATTGATTTGAGTATTATTAAAAAGGCATTTACGAACTTCGTTGTCAATGCCAACTTTATTGGCTGGGAAAAGCAGCAGAAAGTGCGTGAGGAATACGGATGCAACGTCCCCTGGACGATTTTGATGGACCCCACTTCCGCATGCAACCTGCACTGCACCGGATGCTGGGCTGCTGAATATGGAAACCGTCTGAATTTAAGCCTGGAAGAACTGGATGACATCATTCAGCAGGGTAAAGACATGGGTGTCTATTTCTATATTTATACTGGCGGCGAACCACTGGTCCGTAAAAAAGATCTGATTGAACTGTGCCGTCGCCACAATGACTGTGTATTCATGTCTTTTACCAACGGCACATTGATTGATGACGAATTTGCCGAACAGATGCTGGAAGTGAAAAACTTCTTCCCGGTTATTTCTGTAGAAGGTCTCGAAGAAGCCACAGATTTCCGGCGCGGTGATGGAGTCTACAGTAAAGTTTTACGCGCCATGGATATTCTTCATCAACACAAACTGCCAATCGGTATCAGCTGCTGCTATACCTCCAAAAACATTCCATCTATTGTTTCGGATGAATTTATTGATGAAATGATCAGCCGCGGCGTTAAATATGCCTGGTATTTCCACTACATGCCAGTTGGCAACGATGCAGCCACGGAATTGCTGCCATCCCCCGCCCAGCGAGAATTCATGTATCACCGTATCCGCGAAATCCGCGGCAAGAAACAAATCTTCCCGATGGACTTCCAGAATGATGGTGAATATTTACAGGGATGCATTGCCGGCGGCCGTCGTTATTTCCATATCAACGCCAATGGAGATATGGATCCATGTGTGTTCATTCACTACTCGGATTCCAACATTCGGGAAAAGACCATTCTTGAAGGTCTTTGCAGCCCAATGTTCATGCAGTACAAGAACCATCAGCCATTCAATGGCAATCATTTAAGACCTTGTCCAATGCTGGAAAACCCAAATGCCATTGCCGAAATGGTTCATCATACTGAAGCCCATTCGACTGACCTTGAGTCTCCGGAAAGTGTTGAACATTTAGTTGAAAAGACTCAGGAGTATGCCAGAAACTGGACGCCAGAAGCTGAAAAGCTCTGGAAAATGTCTCACCATACTCCATATAAAGAAACGCATGAATATGTCATGTCCCGTGAAGAATATGAACGGGAAATTGTACCAAAGCTGAATCGGCAGATCCGTAAGAATACGAATGTCGACCGGCATTTCTAGCTTGAAAAAGCAAAAGTGGCTTTATCTTTGGCATTCTAAAATTGTAAATGGCTTTTAAATCACCGGCTCTAAACCATTGTGTGGATTTTCGGTTCACATAATTGGTTTAGAGCTTTTTTAGATGGGCCTTCTATATTGGTCTTTCCGCTTTGATCCTGCCTTGGCCCCAGATTGCTTTTTACACAATGATGCTCTTCGCTTTTTGCTTTTTTGCCTACCGAAACTACAGAGTAACATTCCGGCTCCTGACCATGGAAAGACTAAGAAGGATGGCTTGAAAGACCAACTTTAGAAGAAAGTGCGTTTCGTGTTGCTGTTCATTGAGAGTGCCGTTAGTTAAAACTAAATTACTTTGAGATTGTTGTTGCGTTTTATTGACTTTTATAATTCCTTATCTTTGAAACCTGTCCCGAATCAATCAGGCAGATTCTCATTTCCAGACGATTGGAAATCAGGATCTGTCTTTTTGCCTGACTGAAAAACATCCTGCATTGAACGCGCTTAGAAAGATCAGAGCCGCCTTGAATAAAGAAGAATTTTTTTCTTGGCTTTCTGTCTCTTTGTCCAGCCGCCAGTTGACGTTTCTCTTACATCCTGCCCACAGAATGGTAGAGCAGGTGTTTTCTAACTCGATTTTGATTTTGCAGCCGCTCTTTTATACTGACGGGGAATGGAGGATCGTCATGAAAACAAAAATCATCGCAGTCACCCTTGGAATTGCCGCTCTGATTACAGCCGTTGCAGCTTATCTGATCCATATGGAAAATTATGACCAGTTTTTTTATTGCAAGGTGACAGAAACAGATTCGTACAAGGAAACAGGAGCTGGCAGCGATCTGCCTTATGAGTATACGCTGACGGGATACAGCGAGAAAGGCGAAGCAAAGAAACTGACCTTTAAAACTGCACAGAAACTTGAACCTGGTGAATGCCTGAAACTTGAAGTCAGAAGTGCCGGTGTTTACCACTATGATCAGATTTCTTCGGATCAGCTCCCGCCGATTGTTTTGCAGAAGTATGAAAATGAGAAGTGAACAGTCTGCCCAAACGGATAAAGAATCAGAATTTGCGTAAAACAAGTTCTGGAATGTGTCCGTGTGGATAAGGCTTCAAAGCTGAAAAAAAACAGGCCCGTATGGAATTGAATCCGTACGGGCATTTTCGGTTAAAACCAGTCAATTTCAACAGGCAGATCGTAAAGCTGTCCAAAAGTAAAAGCAAATCAATGACCTGAATGAGCTGCCAATGCCCCAAAAAAGGAAGCTTTGGCTAAGAACTCCCTGATTGGATCGGTTGGCTGACACAAAAGAGCAGTCGATGGTTCAAAGAAAAGGCAGATTTTCTTGGCCGGGCCGATTGAAGAACAGAAGAACAGTTGTTTACTTTTCAAAGGGATAAACCAGATTCCATTGTTTACGCACATCGGTCATCACTTTCATGACGGAACGGATTTTATCCAGATTCGGTTTCCAGTCAGCCTGATGGCTGGCATAGGCTTCCATGGCTTCGAGTTCATAGAGAAGGGCATCTTCACTCTTTCCATCCTGAATCGTTGTCTGATGGCCTTCTGGATCCGTCAGGATGGCCTCATTGCCGCGTGGGAAGTTATAGATTTCGAAATAGCCGTTTTCGCCGGCAACCATGCCGCGTTTTGGCTGTTTGGCTCTGAAGGTCAGGGAAATGGTCGCAATTTCGCCAGAGGGGTTTTTGAGCAGGATCCCGCTGGATTCATCAACACCTGTTTCAAAGCGTTCCATGGTTGTCAAAACGACTTCTGGATTCTCGCTCATGAAATAGCGCGCAAAGCTGATCGCATAGACACCAATATCCAGCAAGGCACCGCCGGCCAGATCCATGCTGTAGAAACGATTGGCTGGATCTGGATCCTTTAAAGATCCAAAATTAACCTGGATCATCTTGATCTTACCGAGTCTGGGCAGAATTTCATTTTTGAGTTTGGCATAGATGGGCATGTGGAATAAGGTCACGCCATCCATAATGGCCAGATCTTTTTCATTGGCGATTGCGACACATTCTTCCAGCTGGTCTGAATTAACCGTGATGGCTTTTTCACAGAAGACATTTTTGCCGGCGATAAGCGCTTCTTTCATCACTTCATAATGGTTGGAATGGGGAGTGGCAATGTAGACGATATTGATTTCTGGATCGGCAAGCAGATCGTGATAGTCCGTGTAGGCTTTGGCGATTCCATACTTGTCACAGAAAGTTTGTGTTTTTTGAAGGTTTCGCGAGCAGGCTGCATGAATGGTTTTGTCGGCTTTCTGTAAGGCTTGTGCCATTTCAGAGCCGATCCAGCCGATTCCAATAATGCCCCAGACAGGTTTAAACATGAAAATTCCTCCATCCTGCTGCTGGTGAAGTTTGTGGCCTCTTTTGCCGTTTTATGGCTTTTTTTCGTTTTACGACTTTTTCGTTTTACGGCCTTTTTATTGATCAGGAAGGATCAGGCCAGATTCAAGATTTCAATCCGCATTTTTGTTCGATTGCTCAGAATTCATCGATCTGGTCAATCCCCGTTCTTTCCATTCTTATCTTCAGATCAGCAGACAGTTCTTTGATCAGTTTCAGTGTAGCAGAAAGAGAATTTTCCATGCCTGAAACCAGGAGAACAAAGTCAAACGTTTTTTGATAACTTTTGAACAAAACAAAAAGCGGCCGCAGCCGCTTTTGTTTCAAAAATTTGATTGTTTCCTTTATGGACTGGCCAATTCTTAGCAGCAGCCCTGTGCTTTCATGGCTTGTGCAACTTTCAGGAATCCGGCAATGTTGGCACCAATGACATATTCATCAGGATGACCGAATTCAGCTGCCGTGTTCTTGCAGTTGTTGAAGATGCCTACCATGATGCCTTTTAACATTTCATCGACTTTATCGAAAGTCCAGCTTAAATGTTCAGCGTTCTGGCTCATTTCCAGACCGGAGCAGGCAACACCACCAGCATTGGATGCTTTACCTGGAGCATAGTAAACACCATGGCTCATCAGATAGTGAATGGCATCTGGAGTTGTTGGCATGTTTGCCCCTTCGCACACGCAGAAGACTTTGTGTTCAACAAGTTCTTTTGCATCTTCGAGGTCGAGTTCGTTCTGGGTAGCGCATGGAAGTGCGATATCGCAAGGAACAGACCATGGACGTTTGCCTTCCATGTAGACGGCATCCGGATGTGTTTCGACATATTCTTTGATGCGTCCACGGCGAACTTCCTTGATTTCTTTGACAGCGGCCAGATCAATTCCATTTGGATCATAGATCGAACCATTGGAGTCAGACATTGTAACAACCAGGGCGCCTAACTGCTGCGCTTTCTGGCAGGCATAGATCGCAACGTTTCCGGAACCGGAAAGAGCGACTGTTTTGCCCTCGAAACTTGTGCCTTTATCGTTAAGCAGAGCTTCTGTGAAGTAGCATAAGCCATAGCCGGTCGCTTCAGTTCGAACAAGGGATCCCCCGTAGGAAAGACCTTTACCGGTCAGAACACCAGACCATTCGTTGGTAATTTTCTTGTACTGGCCAAACATGTAGCCGATCTCGCGGCCGCCCACGCCGATGTCGCCAGCCGGAACGTCTGTGTTTGGACCAATGTATTTGTAGAGTTCTGTCATGAATGACTGACAGAAACGCATAACTTCTGCATCGGATTTTCCTTTTGGATCAAAGTCAGATCCGCCTTTGCCGCCGCCCATGGGCAGGGTAGTCAGGGAGTTTTTGAATACCTGTTCAAAACCAAGGAACTTAATGATGGAGATGTTTACACTTGGGTGGAAACGTAATCCGCCTTTATAAGGGCCGATTGCGTTGTTAAACTGAACGCGGTAACCACGGTTGACCTGCGTTTTGCCCTGGTCATCCACCCATGGAACACGGAACATGATCTGACGATCTGGTTCAACCAGTCTTTCAAGAACGCCCTCGTCGAGCAGTTCTGGTTTTTTATCCTGAATGACTTTCAGAGATTCAAAGACTTCTTCTACAGCCTGTAAGAATTCTGGATCATTGGGATTTCTTTTTTTGACAGTTTCGTACAATGCGTTAAGGTCTGCCATAAGTCCTCCTTATTTGTAATTTCGTGACTTCACTAGTATAGGCACCGAGATAAGGGATGGAAAGAAATGTTGTAAACGATTTTCATAATTTTTTGAAAAAGCGTGAAAAAACCGACAGTTTCACACTGAAACCCCCTTGTTTTTGTCCATGAATGATCAACTTGAAGCTATTGAGAATAGACAAAAAGACTGGAAATCTAAAAAAGGCGGCTGGAACGAAGAGAAATACCACCCAGGCTGAACAGTTGTGCGAAAATAGGGAAGACACAGTAACGATAAAAGGAGACCGAAAGTTATGAAAAAAGTTGCAATCGCCAACGACCATGCGGCGACCGATATGAAAAAAGAAATCGTCAAGATGCTAGAGAATGAAGGCTATGAAGTTCTCAACTTTGGAACCGACACCAACGACAGCGTCGACTATCCTGACTATGCGAAAAAAGCAGCTGATGCCGTCATCAATGGCGATGCAGATTGTGGAATCGTCATCTGCGGAACCGGCATTGGCATCAGCATTGCCGCAAACAAAGTTCCTGGAATTCGCTGCGGCTTATGCAAGGACGTGACGGATGCCCGCCTGACGCGTGAACACAACGACGCCAACATGTTAGCCATGGGAGCTCGCACCACTGGACTTGAAACGGCTAAGGATATCGTTCACACTTACCTGACTACACCATTTTCCCAGGGAGCCAACCACATCCGCCGCATTGAAAAACTCGGCAAACTCGATGGTTCTATCCAATAGGCATAAATAGGCATACGAGGCAATCCCGCTTAATCCTCTGAAATCCCACCAGAAAGATCCCGCCCCCTCTATCTGAAATGAAGTCCTTTCTGATAGAGAGACGGGACTTTTATCGGTTCTGAGTTCGAGGCTTTGTTTCCGGCTGCCAGCCAGATGAGACCAGTTCGACCAGAGCAGTCAGACCAGTCGATCAGGCCGAAAAGCACAGAGTCACCGATTTACGACCACTTTGTCTTCGTTCGTTTTTGAGTCAGCTTTTTTGCGGTTTCGGCGGGTTTCAACACGCGAAAGCAGAACCATATAAAGGATTCCGATCCACACCATCACCACGCCGCACCAGTCAGCCACTGATGCCGGATGGTCCTGGGCAAAAATCAGGTATGTCAGCCCGCATCCAGTCACCGCCATCAGAACCTGAAGACAAATCCGAGTATGTCGATACGTTTGAGGAATATAAACAGTTAAAATGCAGCACCAGGCATATCCAATACAGAATGCGATCAGATATTGCTGCTGGCGCCACTGCATAAGAATCAACACCATCTGAATCAATAACACAGGGATTAAACCGAGCGGAGATGTTTTTTTCATCATGTGCCTCCTTGTATCGGTATGCTGCCGATACTGGTCAATGAAAACCACTTTCTAAAAAACACTTCTTATCAGGAAAAGAATAAAGCGGCCTGTATTTCAAATTCAATCCGGTTTAAAGACTAAAGCTGAATTGTTCACTGACGAGAAAAGAGCAACAGGAACAAACAACAAAAACAGGAGAAGGGAAGTCCTTCTCCTGCGCTGCATCTGAAATACGCGAACAAAGAAAGCAGAATGATCGATCGAAATTACATCAGTTTGCGGAAGAGTTCCTTCATATCCGCTTCGCTGGTTTCTTTCGGGTTTCCTGGACGGCATGCATCCGCATAAGCAGAAGCGGCAAGGAAGTCGAGATCTTCTTCTTTTAAGGCGGGCAGTTTTTCTGGAATGCCAACGTCTTTGGACAGGGCTTTCACCGCATCGATGGCAGCTTTGCGATATTCATCAACGGACATGCCTGTTGTATCGACACCCATTGCCTCAGCGATATGTTTGAATTTATCGCCAGTGGCTTCCTGATTGTATTCCATTACGATTGGCAGCATCATTGCGCAGGCAACACCATGCGGCGTGTCATAAACTGCGCCCAGCGTATGGGCCATGGAGTGGGCAATTCCCAGACCAACATTGGAGAAGGCCATGCCGGTAACGAACTGACCTAAAGCCATGCCTTCGCGCCCTTCTGGATCATTTTCAACCGCTTTGCGTAGGTTAGCGGAAATCAGTTTGATGGCTTCCAGGTTCAGGCAGTCAGCCAGCTCCCAGGCAGCAGCCGTGGTATAGCCTTCAATGGCATGAGTCAGGGCATCCATACCCGTAGCAGCACTCAGGCCTTTCGGCATGGTGGACATCATGTCAGGGTCAACAATGGCTACGTTTGGAATGTCATTGACATCAACGCAAACGAATTTACGTTTCTTTTCGGTATCCGTGATGACGTAGTTGATGGTTGCTTCGGCAGCTGTTCCGGCTGTCGTTGGAACAGCGATGGTGAAGACTGTTGGGTTTTTGGTTGGAGCAACACCTTCGAGGGAGCGAACATCTTCGAATTCCGGGTTGTTGATGATAATCCCGATGGCTTTTCCTGTATCCATAGACGAGCCGCCGCCAATGGTGATCATGTAATCCGCACCGGATTCTTTATAGGCAGCCACACCATCTTTTACGTTTTCGATGGTTGGGTTTGGCTTGATTTCAGAGTAGATCACATAGTCCATGCCGTTGGCATCGAGCAGGTCGGTGACTTTCTTAGTCACGCCAAATTTAACCAGATCCGGATCGGAAGCGATGAATGCTTTTTTGAAGCCTTTGGCTTTGATGATGCCAGGAATTTCCTCGATGGCACCTTTTCCATGGTAGGAAATGCCGTTGAGAACAAAACGATTGACCATAAAAATTGTTACCTCATTTCTCTTATCTGTTCTTTTTCAAACAGAAGGTAAGCGAAGGGACAGATGAATTCTGTAATCGCTTTCTTGATTTATAGTATCGCAGATTTGAATATTCTAAAATATCATTTTCTAAGGATTTGACTGTCAATTTTTGCAGGAAGGACTGGAAACTGTCAGATTTAGATTGGGTAGAAAAACTGCACCAGAAAAGAGAATGCAGTCCATGTCCCAAGAAAACAGGAAACAAAACGGCATCCTTGACCGCATGATCTCGCCATCCATCCAATGAATTCTGGATGGTTAAAGGCAATCGAAATCGGGAGGTATGATTTGTTGAAGCTTCGTTGCAAAGACTTTGAAAAGCAAAAATTTGAATCTCTACCTGGGTCCTGGATGGAGGATCCAAGCAGAAAATTCATGCTCTGATTGATATTTGATTCGAATCGAGACTCGTCTTTTCATTCAAAAACCGTTCATTTATGCGGTCAGGGAATTTCAAACCTTTATGTTAAGATACAGGTAATTGAAGATAAAAAAATAAACAGAAATGGATACGAGTGAGGTTGTTTTATGGAAGAATCAACACTTCAGTCCAAAGCCATTCACCCTTCTGCACCCAATTACTCTGCAAAGAGCACAGTCAGGCAGGAAGATGCGGCTTTGCGACTGTATCTGGATGAATGCTGCGGTGTCATTGCCTACACAGGAAAGCTGCTGCTCGAGTGCGGAGGTGAAGTCGAGCGCGTTGAATATTTGATGCAGAAAATCGGAAAGTCTTTTGACAAAATCGATCAGGTAACGCCATTTGCCATTCTGACTGGCATCATGGTGACCGTTTCAAGCGGCAGTCAGTTTGCCACAAAAATCGTCCGGATTTATGGAATTTCAAATAATCTGTCAAGACTTCGTCAGATCAATGCCCTGGCTCACGATCTTTCCAGGCATCCGCAGACTCCCCTGACAGTTGCCAAAAGACTGGAAAAGATTGTCGAAGCCCCAAAATTTAAACCCTGGCAGACCGTTTTATTTGCGTCCATTGGAGCAGGAGGCTTTGGTTTTTTCTTTTATGAAACACTGCCAGGAATTGCCTGCGTCTTTTTAATTGGGGCGCTGGTGCAGCTGGTCGGCAACTGGTTTGACCGCTATCAGATCAACCGATTCTTAAAGATTTTATGTGAAGCCTTTATTGCGACGATTGCCTGCAAGCTGGCGGCGCTTGGCCTGGCGGGAACACATTTTGATAAGATGCTGCTTTCCGTTTTGATGCTGCTGGTTCCGGGAATGACGCTGACAAACTCATTACGGGATACTGTCTCGGGCAACTATGTTTCCGGCATCAGCCGTCTGACCGAAGCCCTGCTTGTTGGCGTCAGCATTGCGATGGGTTCAGCGATCGCCCTGACCCTGCTGTAGAGGTAACGAGTATGACGATGATCTTATTACAGGCTTTTTTTGGCGGCACATTAGCGGCCATCGGCTTTGGTGTTCTCTATAACATCACATCGAAAACGACGCTGCTTTTAGCCGGCGTAACCGGCGGGATTGGCTCGTTTGTCTATCAGCTTTGTGTGGAGCTGGGGATGACAGTGCTGTCCGCCAGTTTCTATGGTGCAGCTGGCTTTACGCTGGCCGCCAGTCTGTTTTCCAAACTGCGTCATGAACCGGATACCATGTTCCTGGTTCCGGCTTTGATTCCATTGGTTCCTGGAGGAACTGTTTTCCAGATGATGACTGCTTTTCTGGAAGGACGGTTATATGTCGGTCTGGGACGGTTTCTGGACGCCATGGCCATTGCCGGTATGCTTGTCTTTGGGATGATGGTGGTCAGTGCAGTTTTGAAACTGGTTCTCTTTCTCCAGCATGGAGCCACCAGAACCACAAAGAAGATTACCCGCGGGGCTGCCAATATCTGGCAGGGCGTTTCTGAGGGAGATGGCGGCATGATTTCCATCATGGGCAATTTGCCTTCTTCCCATATCACAGGCCGCCGGCTCAGACGCAAAAAATGGAACAATGCCGCAAAGACAAACGCATCCAGTTCCACCACTGCCCACAGCAGTGTTTCTCCCAGGACGGATGAGCATCAGGCGCCGGATTCAAATGCCGAAATCCAGAAATGAAAATCCAACCACCAAAGTTCAGAAAGGGACATGAAATCCATCCCAAAAGAAATGAATCCTGAAATCTGAAATTACGCTGGTCTCTTTAACGGGGATCAGCTTTTTTTGTGCAATGAAAAACAGCCGGGCTGGACTGCCTTGGTTCTTTTTCCATCACTTTCCGACAAAAAACACACTGATCGCATAAATTGATGAAAAATATTTCATCGGAAGGTCAAAATTTTGTAAAATTTTTCAAATTTGATAGACTTGGAACAATTCTCTTTGAAGAGACTCTTGTAGAAAGAAGGTTTTTGAGTATGAAGACATATGGAAAAGGAACACAGGCCGTCCAGGGCGGATACCGTCCCGGATCTGGGCAACCCCGCCAGGTTCCCATTGTTCAATCCACGACATTTAAATATGATACCGGCGAAGCCATGGGCCGGTTGTTTGATCTGGAAGATTCGGGCTATTTCTATACCCGTCTTCAGAACCCGACCAATGATGCCGTAGCTGCAAAAATTGCCGAACTGGAAGGCGGAACGGCGGCCATGTTAACAAGCAGCGGCCAGGCAGCCAATCTGCTTGCAATTTTCAACATTGCCAGTGCAGGGGATCATGTGGTCAGTTCTTCGAGTATTTATGGAGGGACTTACAACTTGTTTGCGGTCACCATGAAAAAGATGGGGATTGATTTTACCTTTGTAGATCCGGATGCCTCTTTAGAAGAAATTCAGGCGGCCATTCGCCCGAATACGAAAGCCATTTTTGGCGAAACCATTGCGAACCCGGCGCTGACCGTTCTGGACATTGAAAAATTTGCCAAAGCGGCCCATGATAATGGCATTCCGCTCATTATCGACAATACCTTTGCAACCCCAGTCAACTGCCGCCCATTTGAATGGGGTGCCGATATCGTTACCCATTCGACAACGAAATATATGGATGGTCATGGAGCGGCTGTCGGCGGTGCGATTGTCGATAGCGGCAACTTTGACTGGATGGCCCATGCTGAAAAATTCCCCGGCCTGACGACACCCGATGACAGTTATCATGGCATTACCTATGGCGAAAAATTTGGCAAAGAAGGAGCCTTTATTACCAAAGCCACGGCGCAGCTCATGCGTGATTTTGGCTGTATCCAGTCGCCGCAGAATGCGTTTTATCTCAACCTCGGCCTGGAGTCTTTGCATGTCCGCATGCCCCGCCACGTTGAAAATGGTCAGGCGGTTGCTGAATTCCTGTCCAGGGATCCACGGGTTTTCGAAGTCTTCTACTCAGGCCTGCCAGAAGATCGCTACTATGAACTGGGCCAGAAATATCTGCCCAATGGCGGATGCGGCGTTGTCTCCTTCCGCTTAAAGGGCGGCCGCAAAGCAGCTGAACAATTCATGGGCGCCTTAAAACTGGCCGCCATTGAAACCCATGTAGCGGATGCCAGAACTTGCGTTTTGCATCCGGCCAGCACGACCCACCGCCAGATGACAGAAGAAGAACTGACAGCCGCTGGAATTTATCCAGATCTGGTTCGCTTCTCCTGTGGTCTGGAAGATTCCAAAGACCTGATTGCGGATATTTCCCAGGCTCTTGATTCGATTGATGCCAACGCCTGATTCAACCGAAAAAACATCGCCCGTTCATTGTGGACGGGTATTTTTTCACACTGGACTTTCATCTGCACGAAAGACCAAAAAAGAGACCAGGTTGAAACGATTCACAGGCAGCCGAAAAGGCGCCCAGGGATCTAAATGAACGAATCGAAAATGCCGGAATAAACGCCAAGAAATAGAAAGCCAAGAAACAGAAATAAGAGAAAACTGAACAAAGAAAGGAAGCTGAACCCATGCCGATTAAAATTCCCGAACAACTGCCTGCCACCCAGACGCTGATTGACGAGAATATCTTTGTCATGACTGAAAAGCGGGCGCTCACGCAGGATATTCGTCCGCTGCATATTCTGCTGCTCAATCTGATGCCAACCAAAATCGAAACGGAAACGCAGATTGTCCGCCTGATTGGCAATACGCCCTTACAGATCGAACTCGATCTGCTCAAGATGGATACCCATACTTCCACCCATGTTTCTCAGGAGCACATGGCCCATTTCTATACCACCTTTGATTCCATCAAAGACCAGTACTACGATGGCCTGATCATTACCGGAGCTCCATTGGAACACCTCAGTTATGAAGAGGTTGAATACTGGCCGGAACTCTGCCAGATCATGGACTGGTCTTTGACGCATGTCTATTCCACTCTCCATATCTGCTGGGGCGCGTTTGCGGGGCTTTACTATCATTACGGCATTGACAAAAAGCCGCTGCCAGCTAAATTGTTTGGCGTCTTTAAACACCATGTTGAACGCAAGTCTTCAATTCTGTTTCGCGGGTTTGATGATACGTTCATGGTTCCGCACTCCCGTCATATCACTTTGGACCGCAAAGATGTTGAAGCCGTTGACCAGCTGAAAATTCTGGCTTCTTCTCCCCAGGCAGGTCTGTATGCGATGTCCACGGAAGGCGGAAGACAGATCTTTATTACTGGCCATTCTGAATATGATCAGCGCACACTGGAAAAAGAATACCTTCGTGATAAGAATGCCGGCCTGCCCATTGCGGTTCCGGAAAACTACTATCCAAATGACGATGACACCAAAGCCCCGGAAGTCTCATGGCGTTCTTCTGCCAACCTGTTTTTTGCCAACTGGATCAACTACATCGTCTACCAGACCACCCCATATATTCTGGAAGACATTGAAGTGGTCCGCGAGTTTTCTGACAAAGAACCATATGGCCGCGCCCATACCAGAAAGAAGGACTAGAAAATCTCAGGAAGAATTCTCCGCCCGCAAACCCCACCACATTCAAAAGCCGCCCAGGCGGGCGGCTTCGATGTTTATGGCAAATCATCAGAAAGCTTTGATGAAAATGGAAGGCAGAATGGAAAGGCTGCAGCCAGAGATCCGATCCCAAAAGAGATCTGATCCGAAAAGGGAAAAGATTTGCATCTGGAAATCCATCAAAAATTCAAAAGGATGAAAAAGATTTGATGGCCGGCAGTTTCTGAAGGTTAAAGAACGTAGGTTTCGAGAACTTCAGCCACGGCATCATGGTTATGGTCGCGGCTGGTTACCACATCGCAAAGCGGGAGGACATCTTTGTAGACATTGGCTACGCCAACGCCAAGGCCAGCGGCTTCAATCATGGCCGCATCATTGAGATGGTCGCCAATGCCGATGGTTTCGGCCAGGTCGATGCCCAGAATCTGGGCGAGCTTGCGCAGGCCCGAGCCTTTATTGATGCCTTTTGGATTGAATTCCACATAGCGGTTGGAAGAGAAGGAGACCTCACACTGGTCACTTAAAGCGTGAATCCTGGCAGGAATGGGCTTGAGGGATTCAAAATCGCTGTTTTCAAAGAGGACTTTTAAAACCGGCTGACCGGCTAACTGATCAATGTCTTCGAGATCTGTGTACTCCATACGGCCCTTTAAAAAGCTGGCTTCATCCGGATTGATGTTGGAAATGTAGACTCCATCGGGTGTGTAGGCATGAACACAAAGATTCATCTTCTGACCAGCATTGAACAGGTCTCTGGCCAGATCAAAATCCAGCGGCTGCAAGGCCAGGACTTTGTTGTCCTTGTTTTCGGTGATCATGCCGCCGTTAAAGGAAATCGAATACTCTCCAGGCTCATTCCAGGTGCCGATTTCTTTGAGCGTTCCCTGAATGGAGCACACCCCGCGGCCGGTCGAGCAGACAAACTTGGTGCCTTGCTTTTTAGCCTGCTGTATGGCTTTGCAAGTTTTCAGGCCCACATGTTTTTCACTGGTCAATAAGGTTTCATCAAGATCGCTGACAACTAATTTGTACATAGAGATTTCCTCGCTTTTCTCTTTCTTTGACAAACTGATCGTACCATGAAAAGCCCGAAATCCCAGTACATATTTTGCGTAATCTGTACTGGAATGAATTGTCTGCGAGGATCCAGAAAAGTCAAAAAGCAAGAGGCAGTCGGTTGAATGGGAATGGAAAGACTGATCAGTCGATCGTTTTGATGACTTTGGCCGGAACGCCGCCGACAATCGTTCTTGGTGGGACGTCCCTGGTTACGACCGCTCCGGCAGCAACCACCGCCCAGTCTCCAATCGTCACACCGGATAAGATCGTCGCATTGGAGCCAATCCAGACATGGTTACCGATTGTAATCGGAGCATAGTGATTTTTGCGGTTTTGAGCAGGGTCCAGGTCATGATTGATGGTAGCCAGAACCACGTTGTGACCAATCAGAACTCCATCTCCAATCTTGATCCCGCCCTGATCCTGAAAGCGACAGCCGGAATTGACAAAGACATTTTGACCAAACTGGATGTTTTTTCCAAAGTCGGTATAAAAAGGCGGAAACAGGTGAAAGGATTCATCAACAGAATGGCCGGTGATCTGCTCCATCAGCTGGATGATTTCTTCGGGCGTATGGTAAGTTGAGTTCAGTTCCATTTGCAGCTTCAGGTTTTCCTGGCAGATTTCGTTGAATCTGGCAGCGCGCTCTGGAGTACGGGGAATCTGGTTGCCTTCCTGAAAACCGGCAATAACTGTTTCTAATGTGACTTTATCTTGATTGGGATTCATATGGGATTCTCCTTGTCTGTGCCTTTAGCTTACGAAAAAATACAGAAGACTGGAAATACCGGATTCCTATGAAGAACCATGCAGAAAATGAATACGATAAGAAGCAGCATTCTTTCTAAAAAGAGTGAAGAAGGAGACCAATCTATGGAAATCCGCGTCCTGCGCTATTTCCTGGCGGTAGCCAGAGAAGAAAATATCACCAGAGCAGCTGAGCGGCTGTATATCTCTCAGCCTACACTTTCCCGCCAGCTTAAAGAACTGGAAGAAGAACTGGGCAAGAAACTGTTTATGCGTGGCAGTTCCAAAATTACGCTGACTGAAGAGGGAAGACTGCTGCGCCGGCGAGCTTCAGAGATTCTTGATCTGGTGGATAAAACCACCGATGAATTCAAGGCCCTCGATGAAATCAATGGCGGGGATATCCGGATTGGCTGTGCCGAGTCACAGGGAATTGGTTGTGTGATGCAGGCAGCCGCCAGTCTGAATGAGGAATATCCCAACATCCGCTACCATCTCTACAGTGGCGGAACCGAATCGGTGATTGAGCATCTGGATCAGGGGATTCTGGACTTTGCGATTGTGGTCGAAGAAATGGACCCAACCAAATACAATGGCCTGAAGCTGCCGTATAGGGATAAATGGGGATTGATTCTGCCAAAAACCAGCCCGTTGGCCCAAAAGAAAACCATTCAGGTTGAAGATCTCAAAGGACTGCCATTGATGTGTTCTCGTCAGGCTTTACAGGCGGAAATGGCGGCCTGGCTTGGGGATACGTTTGCGGATATGAATTTTGTGGCAACGTATGATCTGGTTTTCAATGCCGCCATCATGGTCTAGGAAGGATTTGGCTATGCGCTGACCTTCGATGGCCTGGTCAATACCGATGAACTGAGCGATTTGTGCTTCCGTCCGCTTGAACCGGAACTGCTGGTGCCGATGTATATCATCTGGAAAAAGTATCAGGTTTTTACGCCAGTGGCTTCACTGTTAATCGAAGAACTCAAAAGCCGTTTTTTACCGGCCAAAGAGAAAAATCCGGAAGGGAAGTTCGCTGAATGAAGAAAAACTTTGGCTTATCCAATTTTTGATGGTGGATCTGGAAAGGGGGAAAAGAAAGGATGGCTTCTGATCCAAAAACGGAGTTCAAAACACAACCCGAATCCAATCAAAAGATCAAAAAAGCGTTGAAGGCTGCGTTTCCCTATACGATTCCAATTTTTGCGGGGTTCTGGTTTCTGGCACTGACCTATGGAATTTATATGCATGCCTGTGGATTCAGTTTCTGGTATCCGGCATTGATGAGCCTGACGATTTTTGCGGGATCCATTGAATTTGTCACCGTCAGCATGCTCATGGGACCATTTGATCCATTGTCTGCTTTTCTCATGACGTTGATGGTTAATGCCCGTCATCTGTTTTATGGCATTTCCATGCTGGACCGCTATCGCACGATGGGCTGGAAAAAGCTGTACCTGATTTTTGGAATGTGCGATGAGACGTTTTCCATCAACTATACGGCAGACATTCCTGAGGATGTTGACCGCGGCTGGTTCATGTTCTTTGTCACATTGCTCAACCATTTCTACTGGTTTTCAGGCGCATTGGTTGGCGGCCTTTTTGGATCATTGATCCAGTTTAATACCGAAGGTCTGGAGTTTGTGATGGTGGCCATGTTTGTGGTGATTTTCATGGAACAGTGGCTCAAAGAAAAGCAGCATATCAGCTCTTTAATCGGTCTTGCCCTGGGCGCCGGATGTCTGGCCATTTTTGGAGCGAGTCAGTTCATGATTCCGGCGATGGTTTCGATTCTGCTTGTGCTTACACTGCTTCGCAAGAAGATCACGGCTCTGGAATGCGGGCCGGATCTGGTAATCAATATGGACGCTGCAGATACAGATACAGAGGATGATTCCGCTCTTAACGCCCAAAGAAAGGCAGATATCCTCCAGGAGGAAATGCCATGACGATTTTTCAGCAGATCATAACGATCGCAATGGTGGTTCTGGCGACGATGATCACCCGCTTTCTGCCGTTTGTGGTGTTTGGCGGCAACAGGCCGACACCCAAATATATTCAATACCTTGGCTACGCTCTGCCAGGAGCAGTCTTTGGCTTGCTTGTTGTGTACTCTCTCAAAGATGTTTCTCTGCTATCTGGAAGTCATGGCCTGCCAGAGTTGATTGCGATCGCGGTTGTGGTGGGATTGCATCTTTGGAAAAGACAGATGTTGTTGTCGATTGCGGGTGGAACGATCTGTTACATGCTGCTGGTTCAGCTGATTTTCTAGTCTGACAGCGGTTAGATATTTCCACACGAGTACTCTAAGGATGACAAATGGAGATTCTCCACTTTGGAGTACCTTTTTTGCTAAAAAAAAGAGCCGCCCGGTAAACACTGAGCGGCTTTGAGCTTTGCTGCAAAATTTAAAGAGTTTGAAGGTAGGCAGCGATGTTTTGTTGAGCAATAGACCAGCTGCGTTGAGGATTCTCTACGACCAGTTTCTGGAGCGGAAGCTTGCTGAGAATTTCGAGTTCTCGTTTCTGTCTTTCTTCCAGACAATCCAGATATCCATTCAATCCTTTGGCCTGGATGCTTTGGCCATACTTGCCCGAAATATGGTAGTCGATGACAGATTCCAGCCAGCCGGGACGGTTTTTGGAGGTCTGCTCGATGGAATCGGCAATGTCATTGTTTTTAAGATAGATCACGACAGGATTCATTGGCTGAATGATTTTGACGATCTGTTCAATGTAGTTTTGTGATTCTTCTCTAGAAAATCCAAAGCGCATCATCGTTTCGCACATTGGGTTTTGAAGCAGAACGCAGTTGAAAACATAAATGGTGTCCTTATCTTTTTGAGCGTTGTCGACAAACGCCTGCCACTTTTCCAGCATAAGCAAACTTTCGGTTTTCCAGTCCAGACCATCGTAGATTTTATACGGGAGCAGTTTTTCGAGAAGCTTGCCGGAAAACTGGGACAGGGGAACAATCTGGCTTTCTTCCGATAAAAGTCCAGCGGGAGCCAGGGCGTGAAATTCATAGTCAGCTGGATGGTCGCCGGTTCCCTCATCTACAAAACAGACTTTCTTGTTCTGGCCCAAAAGGGAAGCAATCCAGGCGGATGTGGTGCTTTTTCCAGAACAGGGAAGGCCTTCAACGATAATGAGCTGAGCGTTCATATGCGTACCTCGTTTTACGCCTGCTTTGCCAAATCTGAAGTCTGAGTATGATCTTCAATCTGTGGAGTTTCTGCGCTGGTCGGTGAGTTGTTTGCAGGACTGGATGAAGCAGGTAGGTTCTTTTCAGAATCTGGTTTGGTATCGTCAGGATCTGGTCTGGTATAGGAAGAAAGATAGGAACTGCTGTTGTTGGCAATTTCTTTTTTTAGTTTGTCTTCGGGCTGGTTTTGCTGGTCGATATGAGCTTTGATGGCCGTCAGGAAAGCTTTGCCATACCGTTCGAGTTTAAAGGCGCCAACGCCGCTGACTTCAAGCAGGCTGTCTTCATCAGTAGGCAGTTTCTGGGCCATCGACAATAAAGTCGCATCGGAGAAAATCAGATACGGCGGCAGGTCATACTTGGTCGCAAGCTGGCGGCGGACCGTTTTAAGCTTTTCAAACAGTTCGATGGAAGATGCACTGCCGGATGGGGTTGTTTTCTCTTTCTTTTTCTTTTTGCGATCTTCCAAAGAAGCTTTGCGCTGGAAAACAATTTTTTCGTTGTTCTTCAAGGCGAGGGCCAGTTTCTGAGTGGAAGAAATGACCTGATACTGGTCGACAGAACGGGTAAGGTATCCCTGAATGAGCAGGCCTTCGAGAACCATGCGGATCTTCTCATCGCTCAAAGTATGCAGCGCCCCAAAACCAGGCACGGAAGTCAGATTGGATTTTCGCAGCTTGGCGATATCTTTACCTTTGAGAAAATCAATCATCATCGTAATGCCGTAGGCTCTTGGAAGGCGTCTGATGGCTTCTGCGATTTGCTGGGCTGGTTCGGTGATGTCTTCTGTAATCCACTCGGATGTACAGTTGGAGCAGTTTGAACAATGGCCGCTTGAGTTTTCTCCAAAGTATTGCAGGATGTAGCTGCGCAGGCACATGGGTGTGGTGCAATAGCCCTGCATCTGGTTGAGGCGGTGAAGTTCGCGCCGTTTCTGGTCTTCATTTTCGGTTTCTTCATTGCTGCGCTCAATCAGAAACTTGTTGGTCATCAAATCAGATCCGGAATAGAGCAGCAGACAATGAGCTGGGGCCCCATCGCGCCCGGCGCGTCCGGCTTCCTGGTAATAGTTTTCCAAAGAAGAGGGCATGGAATAGTGGACGACAAAGCGAACGTTGGATTTATCAATCCCCATGCCAAAGGCGTTGGTCGCGGCAATGAGCGGGACTTTATCATAGAGAAAAGCCTCCTGGTTGGCTGCCCGCTCTTCCAAAGAGAGACCGGCATGATAACGGGTGCACAAAAAGCCCTGTTCATTGAGCCTGTCGCAGACTTCTTCGGTTTCCTTGCGGGTCAGGCAATAGATAATGCCGCTTTCATGGGAATGCTTTTCCAGAAAGTTTTCCAGGGCCGCAAATTTATTGCGGGGTTTCTGGACTTCGAAATAAAGATTCTTCCGGTCAAAGCCGGTCACTAAGACTTTGGGATTTTTCAACTCCAGCAGGCGGAGCATATCGGCTTTGACCGGGCCGGTTGCGGTGGCCGTAAACGCCGCCATGATCGGCCGTTTTTTCAGCGAATTGGCAAACTTGGAAATTTCCAGATAGCTTGGCCGAAAGTTCTGGCCCCATTGCGAAACGCAATGCGCTTCATCAATGGCAATCATGGAAATATCGACACTCTGCGCAAAATCCAGAAAGCCGGGGGTGTTCAGGCGTTCTGGAGCCACATAGATAATTTTGTAGCGGCCCTGCTTGGCAAAGTAGAGGGCCTTTTTGTATTGGGCAAATGTCAGTGAACTGTTGAGATACGCTGCTGGAATGTGGGCTTGCAGCAAGGCCGCTACCTGATCTTGCATTAATGAGATCAGCGGGGAAATGACCAGCGTAATGCCAGGCATAAAAATGGCCGGAATCTGGAAACAGACCGATTTGCCTGCTCCAGTCGGCATAATGCCCAGCACATCCCGGCCATCTAAAAGCGCCTTGATCAGTTCCGGCTGGCCGGGCCGGAACTGATCGTAGCCATAATATTTTTTCAACGCCTTTAACACAGGCGGATAACGTTTTTCGGACATATACAGAAATTCTAGCAGTTTTTCATGGATTCTGTGAGCACAGGGGAAAGATGAGTCAAGAGGGATGGAGGGGGATATGCTACAATCAAGCGGGAAACAGGCAGATTTGATCTGTTTGCCTAAAAGAATTACCAATCAAATCCGTACAGGATCTTTGTGCGGACTGATATAAAAAATACAGAACAGATTATTTCTGGCCGGCTGAATCAGCTGCCAGTTTTCAACTCTGACTCTGTTCTGTAAGCAAGGATTCGAAAACAATTTCGCCTTCGAAAAAACGAAACTGGATTTGAAAGCGATGAATAAGAAAAAAAAGGAGATCGTATGAAACAGGGCTTTGATAACGAAAAATACCTTAAAACGCAATCCGACCATATTCGCGAACGCATTGCGCAATTTGGCGACAAGCTGTATCTGGAATTTGGCGGCAAGTTGTTTGATGACTACCATGCAAGCCGGGTTCTGCCAGGTTTTCAGCCAGACTCCAAACTGCAGATGCTTCTTGAGCTGAAAGAAGATGCTGAAATTGTCATTGCGGTTTCCGCTAATGATATTGAAGGCAACAAAATCCGGGAGGATCTGGGGATTCCCTATGACGAAGATGTTTTACGTCTGGTTGAGGAATACCAGAAAGCCGGCTTATATGTCAGCTCCGTTGTCATCACACGCTATGCCGGACAGAAGAGCGCGCAGAAACTTCGCCGCAAGCTTCAGCATCGCAACATCAAGGTTTACTATCATTACGCCATTGAAGGCTATCCAACCGATACCAAGAAAATTATCTCTGAAGACGGCTTTGGAAAAAACGACTATATCGAAACAACCAAACGTCTGGTTGTCGTGACCGCGCCAGGACCTGGCAGCGGCAAGATGGCGACCTGCCTGTCCCAGCTTTATCATGAACATAAGCGCGGCATCAAAGCAGGCTATGCCAAATTCGAAACTTTCCCAATCTGGAGCCTGCCGCTTTCTCACCCGGTCAATGTGGCCTATGAAGCGGCTACAGCCGATCTGAACGATAAAAACATGATCGATCCATTCCATCTGGATGCCTATAACAAGGTGGCGGTCAACTATAACCGTGATATTGAAATTTTCCCGGTTCTGCGCAAAATGTTTGAAGAAATCTACGGCACTTCTCCTTATCAGTCGCCAACCGATATGGGGGTCAACCGGGCTGGTTTCTGTATTTATGATGATGAAGCGGTTCGTGAAGCCTCCATCCAGGAAATCCTGCGCCGCTACTTTGCCTCCCGGACGCGGGCCATTCAGGAACTCTGCTCCAAAGATGAACTGCACACCCAGGAAATGCTTCTTGGCCAGCTCGGCCTGACCGAAGAAAGCCGCGCCTGCGTCAAGGCAGCACGTGAGCGGGAAGCAAGCCGTAAAGTCTATTGCGGGGCCATGGAACTTGACGATGGCAAGGGCACGATGATTCTTTCTGCCAACAATAACTTCATGGGTCCAAGCGCCGGTCTGGTCATGAATGCCATCAAAGCCCTGGCCGGGATTGATGATAAAGTGCAGCTCATTGAACCAGAGGCCTTCAAGCCAATTCAGATGCTGAAAACCGACTTTATGGGTTCGGTCAACCCGCGTCTGCACACGTATGAAACCCTGATTGCTCTGTCCATGTCCGCCAAGTCCAACCCAGAGGCCGCAAAAGCTTTAGCCCAGCTGCCAAAACTCAAAGGCAGCCAGGCGCATCTGACCTGCGCCCTTTCGGATACCGACCTGAACACGTACAACTCTTTAGGCATTCAGGTGACTTACGAACCGGAAAAAGTCTGAAGCCAAAAAAGCAAACGTCTGAAGAACGAAAAAACAAAAAGACTGAACAGGTAACAACCACAAGCAAAGATTTCCTGGCCCGACAGGTGTCCGGAAATCTTTGCTTTTTCTTATTTTGAAGGTTTCATCGAATCTGTTGAAGCCAGACTTTAAAATCCCTTTTGATGGCTTGAGGTCCGGTTTAAAAAACCAAAAGCATCATCAGGAGTGCCATTTCAGGTTGTATCCGAAGAAGCAGACTTTACCGCTAATCAAGATGGTTGATAAACTACATTCGACAACTTGTAGAAAGAAGGAATATTTATGGGAAAAAAACTCACTCTCACGGGTGCCAATGCCGTGCGGACCATTCTGAAAAATAAAGAAGACTTCCGCGCCGATCTGCGGGATGAAACCAAAGACGGTGCCCGGACAACGTATGTCTTTGATTTCGAATATGATGACCATGTCGGCACGTTTACCATTGCGACGGAAGATGGTGACATTAAAGTAGCCGTTCTGAACCTTTCAATGGGGCGGATCATTTCTCTGGTCAATGATGCAAACATCAAGAAGCTGGCACAGTATGTCCTCGACACTTCACTATAGCGTTTCGCTGCACGTCGTGGTCAGCAGCCTGGATGAAACCACCGTTCAGATTGTCCAGGACCAGCTGAAAACTTTCGTGCCGGACTTTTCTTTTTCGCCAATGCGTGAACAGCCATCTTTGCAGGACTGCATTGAGTTTTACGCCAGCGCAGATGTCACTCAAGAGCAGCGTCAGCTGTTAATCGACTCTCTGGATAATGACTGGGACAAAGATGAAGACGATGATACGTATTGGGCTTATGGATTCAATACCAAGACGTTCAACCCACTGGTCTACTACATGCAGCTCGACTTCCAGAAGCTGCATCAAAAGTAGGCCCGCTGCCTGATTGAAGCCAGACAAGAAAACCAGATCAGAAAATCAGACAAAGCGGCCAGCTTCCTGAATTCAGGTTCAGGAAGCTGGCCGCTTGATTGTGTTTTGAGGCTTCGATCGGCTGGATCAACTATCAACTGTTGAATATTCTCTTTAAGAATTGGACTCTCGAATCTGAGTGGATGGCAAGGGAATGAACGAGAGATGGCAAAAAACGGGAAGAACAGTTGGGCCAGGATCAGACTAGAAATGATCCTGAATCCGGCTGTACTCTTGTGAAACCACCAGAAATTTCGTCATCAGGAAATGTTCTGCCCCTGTACAGACGTCCGCAAACGCCAAATTATGGCTGATTTCCATACACTTTCCATGCAAAACCTTTCAAAATAAATGCCGGCTTCTGAAGGTTTGATGCCAGATTTGTGAAGAGGATCTGATTGTGGAAAATCCAGGACTGAAGGCATGGCAGTTCATTTTTGTCGGTTTTAGTTTGTTTTGTTCAATCAACTGAACAGATCACGCAAAACTTTTTTACAAAGACGCAGATCTGAGTTCGGCCTGATTCAGTCTTGCTGGAGGCTGGTCAGGCGGGCAAAGACAGCCGGAAAATTCTGGATCAGATCCAGCGGGGTAAAGGTGTAGGCCGAAATATGATCCCTGGCTGCCTGGTTGTGGATATAGGCACCAAGAGCGGCCATCGCAAAGGCATCTTTTTTCTGGGCGTACAGGCCGCTGACCAGGCCGCACAACACGTCGCCGCTGCCGCCTTTGGCCAGCGCGGGATCCGGGCGGTGGATGAAAACCGAACGCCAGGCGTTGATGACCAGCGTAAAGTCGGATTTTAAAATCAGCGTCAGGGCTGGGTGATCCTTGCAAAACTGGGCAGCCAGATCAAAGGGGTTGGCCAGCACTTCATTCATCGGCTTGTTGATCAGGCGTGAGAATTCTTTGAGGTGCGGGGTAAGGATCGTCGGCCGCGTGATCTGGTTGAGCAGTTCGGGATTTTTTGCGAGCAGATTGATGCCATCCGCATCGATCACCATGGGAAGCTTTGCTGCGATGGCCGTTTTCAATACGGCCAGGGCACCATCCCCAGTGCCCATACCATTGCCAACACCAATCAGGGAGTAGCTGGAGATCATCGGGGCAAGTTCATCCGCTGCCTGCTCATCGAAAAAGCCGTGTTCATCTTCTTTGGCGGGGATGATCATGGCCAGATCCATTTTGGAAGCGATCGCTCTGGCGGCTGAATCTGGAGTAAAGAGGGTGACGGTTCCGCATCCCGCATGGAAGCAGGAATCAGCGGCCATGGATAAGGCGCCCTGCATCCGAAAACTTCCACCCACCAGCAGCACTTTGCCAAATGTCCCTTTGTTGCCACAGGGATCGCGCACCGGAAGAAAATCGGCCGCCTGTTGTTCGTTCAGAATGGGAATGGCGCCGTTTTTGGCGTGGCTTGTTGGTGGAATGCCGATATCGGCAACGGTGATCTTGCCTGAATGCAGCCGGCCATCCGCTAAAAGGTGTCCCCACTTGAGGCAATCGAGGGCAACGGTATGATCAGCCTTGATGGCATTGCCCATGATCCGGCCGGAGGTGGCGTTGATGCCGCTGGGCATATCGATTGAAAGCACCGGAATGTGGCTGGTATTGATCAGGGTGATCAGCTCGGTAAAGGGAGAAGTCAAAGCCCGGTTCAGACCGTTTCCAAATAAAGCATCCACAATCAGATCTGCATGGGGTGTAAAGGCATCAAGGGGTAAAACAGTCAGTTTAAGCGCTTTGCAGATCGCAAGCTGATGCGCTTCGTCGGCTGAGAGCTTGTTTTCATCGAGATAGACTTGTACTTTTTTATGGTCACTGCAGGCCAGGATGCGGGCAAGCGCGAGGCCGTCGGCTCCATTGTTGCCCGGGCCGCATACAATCTGAACCCTTTGGATATCCGGGAGGTTTCGGATTGCATCAGCCGTCGCCTGCGCGGCATTTTCCATCAGTACAAGTGAGGGAATCTGAAGGTTAGAAATTGCATAAGAATCTGCGCTTCGCGCCTGGCTGGCGCTGCAAAGATAAGCGTTTTGAATCATTAGGTTTCACCTGCCTGTCAAATTGGTGTGTTTGTCAAGTGACATCTTAAGTCATGCTATAATTTTGGATTGAAGGGAAAGACTTTTATTGAATCTATGAAGCAAAATAACAAAACAAAAACCGCGTCGGCCGCGAAAAAGTCCATTATCGCGGGCGGTCTGATTGGGACCGGCGGGTTTTTTATTGCCAAAGCGATTGGTCTGATCTACTCGATTCCGTTTTCGAGCATTCTCGGATCGGATGCCTATATGGCTTACTATGGATCTGCCTATCGCATTTACAGCTATCTGCTCAACGTCTTTACAGCCGGAGCACCGATGGCCATCGCCACGATGGTTGCCAAGTACATCACCCGCAAAAACTACCGTACAGCTTTAGCGGTCCAGAGAATGTCCATCTTGGTGATGGCTTTGCTGGGAGCACTTGGCATGATTGTCATGATGGCCTTCTCTGGCATTTTAGCCTCTGCCATGTCCGAGGGCACGCCAGATGGCCAGTCTATTATGACGATCATCCTCTGTCTGTTGTCGATTGCCATCTTCTTTGTTCCCATATTAAGTGCCTATCGGGGATTTATCCAGGGGTGCAAAGAAATGGAAGAGTATGCTTACTCGCAGGCCTTTGAACAGATTTTCCGTGTTGCCTTTCTGCTTGGCGTCAGCTGTCTTTTGGTGTATGGCTTTAAGCTTTCAAGCGTGTGGGCACTGTATGCGGCGGTGCTTTCAACTTCGGTTGCAGCGATTGCCGGAATTGCCCAGATCTATCGCTTTTCCAGATCCACAACCGCTGAGCTGCAAAGAATGGGCCATCGCCAGAAAATGCGTGCCGTGCCGCTTAAGCCTTTATTCAGAGAGTTTGTGCTGCTTTGCGTTCCATACTTGCTGTTTGCGGTCATCGGTTATGCCAACGATATTTATGATGCCATCCTTCTGCCAGTTGGCCTGAAGCTTTCGAGTTATTCCACCGAGCAGATCCAGACGATGACTTCGGCTGCCAACTATGTCGGCATCAAGCTGACCGCAATCCCCATGATTCTCTCGCCTGGCTTTGTGGCCGCGATTATCCCCCACATTACGTCAGCTCTTGAAACCCACGATATCAAAGCCGTGCGAAAGGACATTCTTGAATGTATCAATATCGTATTGTTCATCGCACTGTTTTTAAGTTTTGCGATTTTTATGTATGCAAGACCATTGTTTTATACGCTTTACTACACGGCCGACCTGAATTTGAGTACGACCAGCGTGCGCTGGATTGCCATTGAAGGTTTATTCGGAACGATTACCCCGGTGATCTCTTCGATGATGATGGCCTGCCGCATGCGCAAGAAACTGTTGGTGCAGATGCTGATTTCTGCTGTGGTCAAAGGCGTCCTGATGGTTCCAATGGTAATGTGGTGGGGGCTGGGCGGGGCGGTGTTATCGACCGTCATCTCCTACAGCTGGATCATTGGATATTCGTTATATATGATGAGTATTCAGTATTCCGTCTCCTTTCGATCGACGCTCAAGACCCTCATCCAGACGGCCATCTGTCTGCTTGTGATGGGTGTCGTGGCCTGGCTTTTAACCACGATCGGTCTTGGCTCGGCAAGCCATGGCAAGATTGTCTGCCTGTTGGGAATGCTGATCAATGGAATCATTGCCTCGATTTTCTTTGCGGCTACGGCTGTATTCTTTGGAATTCCACAGCGCCTGTTCCATTTCAAGTTCCGTAGAAAGAGGGCTTAACTATGTATGATGTGTTAGTGGTTGGCGGTGGGCACGCCGGGATTGAAGCGGCTGCCGCGGCAGCCCGGATGAATCAGAAAACCCTGTTAGTGACCAACGATTTGTCCATGATCGGTTCGATGCCCTGCAATCCCAGTGTCGGCGGTCCGGCCAAAGGAATTGTGGTCCGTGAAATCGATGCGTTTGGCGGGCTGATGCCCAAAGCGGCCGACCAGACCGCATTGCAGTTCAAAATGCTCAATACCGCCAAAGGTCCGGGCGTTCGCTGCCTGCGTGTCCAGTCGGATCGGGATGCGTATAAAAAGTGGATGCGAAACGCTCTGGAAAAACAGCCAAACCTGGATTTGCTTGAACAGAAAGCTGCCCGCATTCTTTTGGATGGAAACAAAGTAATCGGCATTGAATGTGAAGACGGCACGCAGATCTGCTCCAGAACAGTCATTCTGACTGCCGGAACGGGCATGAATTCCGCTATCTTACGCGGTCATACGTCGACAATCAGCGGGGCCGATGGCATGCCGACCAACTCCACCCTCTCGCAATCGTTAGCCGATGCGGGACTGAAGCTGATCCGTCTGAAAACCGGAACCCCTCCGCGGATCATTAAAGACACAGTCAATCTGGAAGCGGCTGTCATTCAGCCGGGCAGTGAAGAATTCCTGCATTTTTCCGATGAAACTACACCGGACCAGGTTATCAGAGTCGAAGACCAGCTGCCTTGCTATCTGATCTATACCACCCCCAAAACCCATCAGATCATCAATGACCATCTTCAGGATTCAGCGATGTATTCCGGCCTGGTGACCGGTGTCGGCCCTCGGTATTGTCCAAGTATTGAAGATAAACTGGTCCGCTTTGCGGATCGGCCCCGTCATCAGCTTTTTCTGGAACCGGAAAGAGCTGCTTATGACACCTTCTATGTCCAGGGCTTTTCCACTTCGATGCCAGAAGATGTGCAGGAGCTGATGGTTCACTCGCTGCCAGGTCTTGAACACTGCACGATTCAAAAATATGCGTATGCCATTGAATACGACGCGATTGATCCGCTGCAGATGTACCCCTCTCTGGAAAACAAGGTCGTTGAAAACCTGTTTACTGCCGGCCAGGTGAACGGCACCTCTGGCTATGAAGAAGCTGCCGGCCAGGGTCTGATGGCTGGAATCAATGCGGCTTTGAAAAATCAGAACAAAGAGCCGCTGGTTCTGGGACGAGCGCAGGCCTACATTGGGGTTATGATCGATGATCTGGCGACCAAAGGAACTCAGGAACCCTATCGGCTGTTAACTTCACGCGCTGAGTACCGCCTGCTTTTGCGCCATGACAATGCCCATGTCAGACTTGCCCCAATCGCCCATGCCATCGGCGTTCTGCCAGAATCCATGTGGAATCATTTCCAGATGCAGCAGGCCGAAGTCAGCCAGGGCATTGAAGATCTGAAAAAGGCCCATATCAAGCCGGGTAAAGAAATCAATGACCTGCTGGCCAGTGTGGAGGCCGGCAGCCTGGAACATGGAACGGATGCCTACACGCTGCTCAAGCGGCCCAATGTAACGATTGAACGGCTTGAACCATTTACCGGGGTGAAGCTTTCCAAAGATGCAGCAACGCAGATTGAAGTGGAATGCAAATACGAGGGCTATATTGCCAAGGCCCAAAGAGATGTGGACCGCCTGGCAAAGCTGGAAAATGTCCGCATTCCAAGGGATCTTGATTTTAATTCTGTAACCAACCTGGCTCTGGAAGCACGCGGCAAGCTGGACAAAATCCGGCCGGCTACATTAGGACAGGCCAGCCGGATTTCCGGAATCAATCCAAGCGATATTGCGGTGCTGTCCGCGCTGCTGGCGAACATGAAGAGCGAAAAATAAACAGTCCTAAAATGTCATAAAGAAAACAGAACGGTATTTGTTTTTATCTTCACAATTTTCAAAAGCGGAATAAACGAACAAAATTGTTCGATTTGTTCCGCTTTTTTGGTTTCAATAAGAATTGTCAGTTGATTTTTTGTGAAAGATGTCTTTCGTTATTTATGTCTGCTATACTTGGACAAGAGGAACGTATGAAAAAGAGAAAACATAAAGTATCCAGCAAGCTTGGCATCCTGTTTTTACTGGTGAGCTTGCCGCTTTCGGGCTGGCTGGCTTTTCAGGGAATCAATGATGTACAGACGTTCATCAACCTGAAAAGTGAAGTCAAAGCCAATGAAGAACTGTTAGATGCCACCAAAGCAGAGCAGGAAAAACTGGAAGCCACAAAGAAGAATCTGACCAATCCGGACTATCTGGAATTAGTTGCCCGTGGAAAGTATCATGTCCTTCGTGAAGGAGAACAGGTTTTCGTCTTCCCGTCGCTGTCCGAGACCCAGAATGACCGGGTTTCAGACAATGAGGCATCGACTTCCTTAGCCCAGTCTCAGGCAGCTGCCCCCAGCACCCCCGCTTCGAAAGCAGCATCTGAAAGCGCCCAAAGCGGGCAATAGGCAAGATGGATCCAGCTGGAGTTTCCAGCCATCGACAAAGAGTTGAACCAGCAGGCTTCGGCCTGCTCTTTTTTATTGCCTGGGCGCAGACTTCAGGCCGCTTCAGGCTCATGACTCGACTTCAGATCAAGCTTCCATAAGTGGACATCTCCATGGGCATTTCTGCTTTCCAGATCCCAAAGGCCATTTGAAGGACAGGACAGAATTAATTCATAATTTCATCCGAATTCTGTCATTTAATCATCATTTATCGAATGTTTGGGAAAATGCAAAAAGGTCATAAGATAGGCGTGTCAGAACTCTGACAGGAAAGAAGGAAATTTATGTATACCAACCTTGCCAACTCCAGCCAGAAAAACGATCTGCTGCTGATCGACTCCATGTCCAGACGCCTTTGCGATACACCCCGCAAAGAATGGGATTCCTTAACGGCTGCCGAAAACAGTGTCTATCAGACCGGGGATCTGGTGGTCGATCGATACGCCAAGACAATCTATAAAAAGGGTCAGACGATAAATCTGACGCCAACGGAATATGAAATCGTCTTATTCCTTGTCGACAATGTGACGCTGGTCTGTCCGAAAGAGGCGGTGCGCAATATGATCAAAATCCGCTTCCACCGGGTAGTCAGCGACAATACAATCTCCAAACACATCGGCCGAGTCCGCAGTGCACTGGGCCAGAATGCGGATCAGGAATATATCGTGACCCGCTGGACCAATGGCTATAAATGGAATCTGCCCGTGCGCCGCAAATTCATCTCCCGCCGCCCGATGGATTACGAGTAGAAAATTCAGGCGGCCAATTCCAGCTGCCTGTCGATCTTTCAAGAAAAGGATGGAGATGGTCTTCCAGGGCAGCAAAGACTTTGCAAAACCCGTTTTCTGGCCTTCAAATGCAAGCAAAATTCTCAATGTTTTTCGTTGAGGAAAACAAAGAAGGCTGTTTCAAAGCGGAATGGTGAGTTTTCAAAAAGCCTAAGCGCTTACAATAACACTTCATTGTTATTCAAAAATCACATATAATGGATTCATTTATCCGAAAAATGATGAGATTGTGGTGAAATTGTCTCAGAGGTGTCTGTACAGCCTTGCCAAGTGGTTCGAGCTATTCGATAATTCTTTGCATTGGAGGACAATATCTCATGAAGAATCTTTTCAGCGACGTTGAAACTTTCAAGGAGGCCCTGCAGACTGAAGTCTCCGCTCAGTTCGGACGCGACTTTGAAGACGCATATCCCGAAGAGCGTTACCTTGCCTTAACCTCTCTGATTCGCAACCAGTTAGGGTATTCCTGGAAAGCAACGAAAAAAAGCGTAGCCGAACATCATACAAAGCAGCTTTACTATTTCTCGATGGAGTTTCTGCTTGGACGTCTGATGACAAACAACCTGATGAATATGGGTGTCTATGACGTTGTCAGACAGGGAATGAAAGAACTGGGCATGGAGCTGCACGATCTTGAAATTCTCGAGGCCGACGCCGGTCTTGGAAATGGCGGTCTGGGTCGGCTGGCGGCTTGCTTCCTTGACTCTCTGGCTTCTTTAAACCTGGCCGGAAACGGAAACTGCATCCGTTATCGCTATGGTCTGTTCAAACAGGAAATTGTCAACGATCAGCAGGTTGAAAAACCAGACTGCTGGCTGCGTCTTGGCAATGTTTGGGAAGTCTGGAAGCCCCAGCATGCTGTGCAGGTAAAATTTGGCGGTACATTAGACGCTTATATGGACCAGTATGGAAAGTTCCATTCCACCTACCATCCTGATTTCGTCGTAAAGGCTGTCCCTTACGATATGCCAGTGGTTGGTTATCATACCTTGACGACCAACACCTTGCGGTTATGGGATGCCCAGGTCGATGAAGAATCCGTTCAGGCGGATAACCTCAACCATTACCTCAATGCGGTTTCCGCTCTGACAGCCAACGTGTATCCAGATGATTCCACCAACGAAGGAAAAGAACTCCGCTTAAAACAGGAATATTTCTTTGTCTGCGCTGGAATCGATCAGATTATCCGCAGCCATCTGCGCATCAATCCAAGCCTGGACAACCTTTCAGATGAAGTGGCCATCCAGCTCAACGATACCCATCCTGTTCTTGTAATTCCTGAACTGATGCGGGTTTTGATGGATGACTACAACTACAACTGGGATGATGCATGGAACATCGTCACCCACACCGTTGCTTATACCAACCACACCATCATGTCCGAAGCCTTAGAACGCTGGCCGCAGGATCTGATGCGCAATCTTCTGCCGCGTCTTTACATGATTATCGAAGAAATCGAACGCCGTTTCCGCTGGGAAGTGGATCGTGCCGGCATGGGCTACCGTTTTGGGGAAATGTCGATTTTAAAAGATAACCAGGTCCACATGGCCAATCTTGCCATTGTGGGCAGCCACAGTGTCAATGGCGTAGCCAAGATCCACAGTGAAATCCTGGTCAACGATGTTCTGTCCGCCTTTGCGGCTTTATATCCAGACCGTTTCAATAACAAGACCAATGGAATTACCCACCGCCGCTGGCTCGTGTATGCCAACCCGCAGCTGACTGATCTGCTCAAGGAATATATTGGTGACAGCTTTATCCGTCATCCGGATGATCTGCGCAAGCTTGAACGCTATGTAGACGATCCAGAACTCCAGAAAAAATTCTTTGAAGTGAAGCGCCAGCGCAAGCAGATTCTGGCTGACTATGTCAAAGAGACTTTAAATATCGATGTCAACGTCGATTCGATGTTCGATGTTCAATGCAAACGTCTGCACGCCTACAAGCGTCAGCTGATGAACATCATGCACATCATGTATCTGTACCTGCGTATGAAACAGGATCCAAACTTCCGCATTCAGCCGACCACTTACTTCTTCTCGGCCAAAGCTGCACCAGGCTACAAACTGGCTAAAGAGATCATCAAGCTGATCGTAAAAGTGTCCAACCGCATCAACTCTGACCCTCAGGTCAGCCAGTACATCAAGGTTGTCTTCATTCCCAACTACTCGGTATCCATTGCCGAAATGTTAACCAATGCGGCTGATGTTTCTGAACAGATCTCAACAGCAGGTAAAGAAGCTTCTGGTACCGGAAACATGAAGTTCATGATGAACGGCGCTCTGACTTTAGGCACCCTCGATGGGGCCAACGTGGAAATCGTCGAACAGGTTGGCTATGAAAATGCCAAGATTTTCGGTCTGAAAGTCGATCAGATTGAAGCCATCAAGCGCGATAACAGCTACGATGTATGGCGCATTTACAACTCCAACCCCAAACTGCGCATGGTGATTGACTCCCTGACCAACTGCACCTGGTCTGAAAATCCAAACGAATTCCAGCTGATCTTCAATGATCTGATGCTGCACCGTGATGAGTTCTTCGTTCTGGCTGACTTTGATGCGTATCTGATGGCCCACAACGAAGTGGCTGGCTGGTATGCAGACAAACCAGCATGGGCAAGAGCGATGCTGATGAACATCGCCCGTTCCGGCTACTTCTCTTCCGACCGGACCATCCGTGAATATGCAAAAGAAATCTGGGGCCTGGATGAAGTGAAATTCACAGAAAAACAGTTCAAGGAATTTGAACTGAGCAAAGAAGACTATCTGCTGGCAAGCGAACCTCTCGAAGTCTGATCGAGATGGACAGTCTTGAAAGATAAAACGGAAAGTTGAAGCTGATCTGAATAAAATGCTTTATCTTTCGTAAATACGAAAAGAGATTCATTTCATGTCCCATCATGGTGTGAATCTCTTTTTTCTTTTTGAAAACGATTTTGCAAAGAATACGGTCCAAGTTGATAAAATGGCATCGAAAACATCCGGATTTTACCGAAATATGGAAATACAGGAAGTATCGAAATACAGGAAGTATCGAAATACAGGGACAAAGAAATAAAGAAATATAGATAGAAATAAAATATCGATAGAGAGATAGAAAGTATTGAAAGATACAGGAGGTCACTATGGCAGAAGACAGAAAGCCACGAAAAATTTTATTGTTGGGCGCGACGGGATCGATTGGCCGGCAGACTTTAGATGTATTGAGCCAGCATCCTGATGATTTCATCGTGACGGGAATCAGTGCGGGTCATAACCGTGAAGGACTGGAAGAGATTGTCAAAGAGCATCCGACCATTCAGGCGGTTGGCCTTTCAACTTTAGATCATGATGAAGAAATCGATGGCGTCGTCTGGTATGGCAAAGACGACCAGATGGCAAGACTGGCCCAAACATGCGATTATGATTTAATGGTCAATGCGGTTGTCGGCTTTCGCGGGCTGAAACCAACTTTGATTGCCATTGAGCAAAATAAAGATCTGGCTTTAGCCAATAAGGAATCTTTAGTGTGCGGCGGGGAACTGGTCAAAAAGGCTCTGGCCAAATCTTCTACCCATTTAACTCCGATTGATTCCGAACATTCTGCGATTTTCCAGTGCCTGCAGGGCAATGATTTCCAAGATGTAAACCGCCTGATCATTACAGCTTCCGGCGGCAGTCTGCGCGATCTCGGCCGGGATGAATTAATGGATATTACGCCAAAGCGCGCCTTAAAGCATCCTTCCTGGAATATGGGTGCGAGAATTACGATGGATTCCTCGACGATGGTCAATAAAGGCTTTGAGGTCATCGAAGCCCACTATCTTTTTGATCTGCCTTATGAAAAAATTGATACCGTCCTGCATCCACAGTCTATTGTGCACTCCATGGTAGAATATAAGGATCATGCGATCATCGCCCAGCTTGGCAGTGCCGATATGCGTCTGCCGATTCAATATGCATTGTTTGCACCACATCGTCCAGTTCTTCAGGAAGACAAGCCGCTCGATCTGACCAGGACACTAACGCTCGATTTCAAGGAAATGGACTTCGATCGCTTTCCAATGTTAAAGACCGCCATTGAAGCGGGAAAACGCAAGGGAAATGCGGGCTGCATTTTCAATGCGGCGGATGAAAAGGCAGTGGAGCTTTTCTTGAATGGCAAAATCAGCTATCTTCAGATTGAGGACGCAATTGTCCAGGCTTTAGAAGCGATTGACTATATTGAAGATCCAAGCTATGAAGATCTTGAAGCCACGGATCACAAAACACGCCAGTGGGTGGAAAAGACTTTTGCCTTTGAAAATGGCAAGTAACGCTTACATCCCAAAAAAGATCCGATGATTTGGACAGGAAAGATTTCTGATTGAAAATCTGGATCCCCAACCCAAGATATCTCTATAATGAAATGATAAAGTTTGCGAATCTAACGAAAAAACGAACAGACTTTAAAGACCACATGCAAAAAGGAGGGGCTTATGAGAAAAAAACATCTGTTTTCACTGGCTGCCCTGGCAGCCACACTTTGTGTGCCGATGACGCCAGTGCTGGCCATCAGTCCTCTTGCACCGGAACAGATTCCCGAAAATCTGAATGCCGACCAGTTTATCAATCTGTTTGCCGGCTCGGTTGTTGAAAGTGCCCAGGGCGGATACGTCGTCCGCCAGTTTACCTGGTTTCGGCAGGCAACGCTGGACAACGCTGGCCTGATCGTTCAGGGAAAAGAAATTTTCGATACCCTGGATCCTGCTTTGCAGCAGCAGATCCTGGTCCAGTACCAGGCTGAACAGATCGATTATGAAGCACTCTGCAAACAGGCAAATGCTCTGATCAATCCAAATCCCAGTCAGGCTATCGAACCGGATGTCCCTGTGATTCAAAATGAACCGGAAAATGAACAGCCGGCCAGTGAGACTCCTGAGCAGACTCCGGCAAACCAGACGCCTGCCCAGGCTTTAGCCGACCAGGAAAATGAGCAGACCCCTGCCGACGGGCAAACGCCGGGTTCTGAAGCCGACTCCACTCCAGTTGACGCAAAGCAGAGTGATGCTTCAAACCCGCAGCCAGCCGACCCGCCTGCTTCAACGACCCCGGCCCAGGAAAATGAAAATACCCAGCCTGATTCTGAAACCCCCATTTCAGAACAGACCACCCCGGCCCAGTCCGAAAGTGAACCGACGGATCTGGTCTATATTCAGACTTTAAAACCAACAGAACAGGAACAGACTGTCCTGCAGGCCATGTATGCTCTGCACACCAGACCGGTTGCCGAAAACGATTCGGATCTGGCTGGAATTGGGCCAGTGGATGAAACAGATTCAGAGCTGGCCGCCACGCATCCAGTCAGTGAAAATATCGTGGACCTGCTTGGCACCCCTCCGGTCAGCGAGAAGGAAAGCCAGGATTCTGAAAAGACATCAGATTCCAGCGGGGATGAAAATCAGACGGATTCTTCGAAGAACAACGTGGAAGACTCCGAACAGGACAGCGGCGATGCAGAAGACAACAAATCTGAAGAAAACCCCAGTTCGATTCTGGACGTTGAACCCATTGTTCCTGGCCAGCCAACCATCGTTGTCCGTCCCCAGGGCGATATTGACCCGGACGTAAAATTCCTCGAAGAAAAACGTCCAGCAGGACTCAGCTTTGTAGATGATCTGGACGCCTTTGATGCCAATACCGAAAAACTCATTCAGGCTTTGGCTTCTAAAGCTGGCTTTACCATCTTTGAGGCGCATCCGGTGACATATACGTTTGAAAAAGACGGCTTATCCGCCAGATCGGTGGGACTGATTAAAGTTTCGGAAAACTGCAAGCCAGTCCTCTTCCAGATCCAGCAGATTTCGGATCATGATGCCGATATTCTCTTTTTCAGTGATCAGAGCTGTGAAATCGACGAAAATGGTGTATTGAAATTACAGAATACTGGCTCAATGCATCTCGATTTCCTGGAAAATGAACAGATTGATTCCTCTGCCAAGGACAACACGGATGCAGCCATCGATGCCGATTCTGAAAATCAAGAAGATTCAGCCCTGAATGATGCATCCACCGCCGACCCGAATCCGGAGCAGCCGGATGATGCAAACGCCCCAAAACAGGGTCCGCTCCAGGATGTTGGTCCTGTGGAAGAAACAGCCACAGAAGAACCATCCGCCAATGAAGAAACAGCCCAGGTTCTTGCCAAACTGATTCCAGAAACGGCGGCTTCTAAGCAGGTTGTCGAAGTGTTCTCTACCGATGGTACGCTGCCTGTCCTTTCGGCGGATGAATCCACATCCAGCAAGGACAGCGCGGCCAATGACTTTATCAACCAGTATTGTCTGTATGGCGGCCAGGTCATCAAGGAGGCCAATGCGAGCAACTATAAGACACTGCTTGGCGGAGCAAAAGCATGGAATGCACTGTCCAATGTGTCCCGGACAACGGTCAACAACTACCTCAACAATATGGGATCGACCCGCTGGCAGCTGCTTTATCAGCAGGCCAACCGGATCCGCCTGGGTCTGCCTGCTTCTGGCACTTCCACGTCCAGAACGCCGGCAACGGGCGTCGAAAGTGAAGTGCTCAGTTCGCTGGCCATTGCCGGTATTTCTGGTGAAATTATGATCTATTGTGCAAGCAAGGCCCGTAAATCCAAAGCCGACAAGTCCGCCTGAGTTTCAGACGGACTTTTTCGAGATTGTAAAGCGGTTTTTTGTTTTAACTGATGATTTTGATGACAGCGATACTCGTCTGAAGACAAGGAGGTTCTATGGGACAAAACTCAAAAAAAGAACTCGAACGGGCGCGACGGGTCAAAGAAGAAGAACTCTACCAGAAAGAAGGCTATAAAAAAGCCGTCTATCTGGGCAGGGATTTTACGGATTACACCAATCACCTGTTCGCGTTTCTGATCGATCTGAATATCTGTCTGACCCCGGTGTATTTGTGGGGGGTGGAGTTCATCCTGATCTTAACTGGCGTTATTCCACCCGCATTTTTTGACTTGTTGTTTTATCTGATGTATGGTCTGCTCTTTTTGACGAGCTGCATCATGCTTCCTCTCTATACCGCAGCGCATGGCGGCCGCTCCTGGGGATGCCAGTACATAGGGATGCGCCTGGTCCGGGCCGATAAACAGCCAGCTTCGGCCATTCGCCTGGTCTTGCGCCAGTTGTTTGGCTTTGGCATTCCGCTGATGTTATTTGGCTATTTTTTCTCCTTCTTTGGTATTTTTGCCTGGTGGGGAGCCCAGGCACTGGTTGTCTTGCTTTCGCCCCGCCAGCAGACTATTTTTGACTGGGTTTTCAATCTGGTCGACGTCTACACACCGCGCTATGAGATGAAGGTAGTCAAAGAGCCAACGGAAATAGACCAGAAAGAACAGCAGGAAGTTCTGCCAGCCCCGGCCGATCCAGCCGCAGCCCAGGTGCTTTCCTCCGCCGCCCGCAGACAATCTACCCCTGCTGTGGCCCCGGCTGCACCGACTTCCAAAATTTCGAAAGAAGAGACAGCCAAGCCCAAAAAAGGCCGCAAGGAAAAGACCAAAGACAAAACCAAAGAGAAAGAAAAGGCCAAAGACAAAGAAAAAACCAGTGAGAAAAAGCAGCACCGCAATATGTCTGAAGAGGGTTCCAGCCCGGTTGTTCAGGTGGTTGAACCTTTGCAGCCCAAACCGGAAATCTCTAAGATTGACCTGCACATTCGTTCCAACTTCTCGGATGATTCGGATGCTGAAGTCGAGGAAATTTTCCAGCAGGCTCAAGCCAATCATATGGAAGTCATTTCCATCACCGACCATAACAATGCCAGAGCCAATGCGCTGGCCTTGCACTTTGCCAAGCTGTATCACATCAAATACATTCCTGGCGTTGAAATCGACTGCCAGTTGTATGGAGAGCGGGTACGGATTCTTGGCTATTACATCAACTGGAATGATCCGTTTTTTGATGGCGTTGAACGTCTGTCACTCAAACGCGAAAAAGATGTCTCTCAGGCCCGGATTACAGCCCTTGAAAAAGCAGCTGGCCTGAAAATCGATACGGATTCCCTGCTGGCTAATTCACGCTTCAAGATTCTCAAACCGCGTGAACTGACGGACCTGGTCTTTGAAACGGATCAGGCAAGAGATCTGCCGGCCGTTGCCCAATACCTACAGAAGTATCCAGACGAACAAGCAGCCCGCGAACACTTTCGTAAAGACTACTTTGGTCCAGGCGGCAAGTGTGAAGTGCGCACTGAATATCCAGGGGCGATCAAAGTCATTGATGCGATCCATAAAGCTGGCGGCATGGCCATTCTGTCCGGCTGGCGGCTCGATGAGATTTCCAATGATGTCATCACCGCTTTATTGGAAGGCGGAATTGACGGCTTTGAAGTCTTTGCGCCTAATAACTCAGACCGGATTAAAGCGTTCCTGCTGGCTCTGGTGAATGATGAAAAACTCTTCATCACGGCCGGATCTGATTACCATGGGATGTGCAAGCCGGATCGTCAGCTTGGCGTCACCACGGCCACCCCGAAAGGCGAGCAGTTTGTCTCGATTTTTACCCGCGCCGTTCGTCAATCCTGAACGACAAACCCTTAAAGCCGTCGAAAACTGACGGCTTTTTTTGCGGATTTGTCAAGGTGCCTTTGGAGTGCCGTCTTCCCCAGAAAAGTATGATAGAATTTTGTTCGGATTCACAACAGATCTGGATTTGCCCTGGCGGCGGCGCTTTTTTGCGCTTTGCGCCCGGTTTGTCTTCGTGCTTTTCTTGATAAAGCAGATAGACAAACAGGAAGCGGGCATTAAAAAGCTAAAAAGCTAAAAAGCTGAAAGGCTAAAAGGCTGAAAGACTAAAAAGTGGAAAGCTGCCAAAGAGGCAGAATCGGAATCTGGACTCTTTTGTGAAAGAATAACAATGTTCCTAACAAGCTCATGTTTCGTTTTCTGGGCAGACTTTGTCTGCGACTGACTGAATTTTTCAGGACGAAAACTGGATTGTGTTCTTTTGGCCTGGATTTGAGAGACCAAAAGAGAAATCACAAAAAGGAAAGGGGAAAGGTGAGCTTGACGATAGAAAAGAAAAGAGAGGTGGTCCGCATGGATCCAAAGAAAGAACCTTATTTTTTAACCACGGCGATTGCCTATACATCCGGTCGTCCTCATATCGGCAATACCTACGAAATTATTCTCAGTGATGCCATCGCCCGTTTTAAACGGGCTCAGGGCTATGATGTGTTCTTCCAGACTGGAACCGATGAACACGGCCAGAAAATCGAAGAAAAAGCCGCTGCAGCGGGTGTAAGCCCCCAGGAATTTGTGGATAACATTTCCGATCAGATCCGTTCCAACTGGAATCTGATGAACACCAGCTACGATTATTTCATCCGTACAACCGATCAGCCCCATGTCAAAGCTGTGCAGAAAATCTTCAAGAAACTGTATGAGCAGGGCGATATTTATAAAGGGGAATACGAAGGCTGGTATTGCACGCCCTGTGAGTCGTTCTGGACTGAATCCCAGCTGGTTGACGGCAACTGCCCAGATTGTGGAAGACCTGTTCATAAAGCCAAGGAAGAAGCGTATTTCTTCAATATGCAGAAATATGCCGATCGTCTGATGGAGTACATTGAAACGCATCCTGATTTTATTCAGCCAGAAAGCCGCAAAAATGAAATGATCAACAACTTCCTCAAACCCGGCCTGCAGGATCTGTGCGTTTCCCGTACATCCTTCAGCTGGGGAATTCCGGTTGATTTTGATGATCGTCACGTTGTTTATGTATGGCTGGATGCGCTGACCAACTATATTACCTCACTGGGGTATGATCCGGATCTGCCTTTAGAAAAGCAGCCAGAAGCTTTCCAGAAATACTGGCCGGCGACTCATATTATCGGTAAGGACATTCTGCGCTTCCATACCATTTACTGGCCAATTTTCTTAATGGCCTTAGGTCTGCCGCTGCCCAAGAAAGTCTTCGGTCATCCCTGGATGCTGATTGGTGATGGCAAGATGTCCAAATCCAAAGGCAACGTGATTTATGCTGAAGAACTCGTCGACGAATTCGGCGTGGACGCTGTCCGCTACTATTGCCTGCACGAAATGCCATTTGCCCAGGATGGAACCATTACCTGGGATCTGATCATTGAACGCATCAACTCTGATCTGGCCAATGTCTTAGGAAACCTGCTTTCCCGCACCATTGCCATGTCGAATAAATATTTCGATGGCGCCATCGAAAATCCAGAGGTTGAAGAACCTGTTGATCAGGAACTGAAAGAAGTGGCCGCTGCAGCCATCACCAATATGGAAGCAAAAATGGACGCTTTCCAGGTTGGCGCAGCTCTCGATGAAATCTTCACGCTGCTTCGTCGTTCCAATAAATATATTGACGAAACCGAACCCTGGAAACTGGCCAAAGATCCAGAAAAAGCGGATCGTCTGAAAACGGTTCTGTACAATCTGCTTGAAAGCCTGCGCATTGCCGGTGTTCTGCTTGAAAGCTTCATGCCTGAAACATCCAAAAAAATGCTGGATGTTCTCAATACCAATGAACGCTCTCTTGATTCTGCCCGCACGTTCGGTCTGCTCGAACAGGGTGGTCATGTAGCCAAGAGCGTAGAACCTTTGTTCAAACGCATTGATCCAAAAGAATTTGCTAAAGAAGCCAAAATCAATGACGAAAAAGTGGATCAGAAAGCGGCTAAGGCCAAGAAAAAAGCGGAGAAGAAAAAGAAAAAAGAACCCGCTGCCCCAATCGAAATCGACGACTTTGCCAAAGTCACTTTACAGGCCGGTAAAATTCTCGATGTCAAAGTGCATCCAGATGCTGACAAGCTGTTAGTCGAAACGGTTGATCTTGGCGAAGAGGCTCCTCGTCAGATTGTTTCCGGAATTGCCAAAGCCTATAAACCAGAAGATCTGATCGGCAAGATGGTTATGGTGGTTTCCAACCTCAAACCAGCTCAACTTCGTGGGGTCGAAAGCCAGGGAATGCTGCTTTGTACAACCGGCAAGGAAGGACCAAGAGTGGTCTTCCTCGATGATTCGGTCGTTCCAGGCACGACAATTCGATGAATCCCCGCCAGAAAGTTCTCTTTACCCAGCTGCAGATCGCTTCGGTAGGTGTTTTGCTGGCAGCGTTTGGGTGGATGTGGTCGGAAACCTGGCTGAAAGTTTTTGGGGTGTGCATTTTTGTCTATGGACTGCTGCGGGCCTGGATTTTTTCCAGAGTGATTTCCCAGCAGGATGAAAATGAAGAACCGATGGATCTGAGTCTGGATCTTTCACCAGAAGATGAAGAGGATTCGGGTGAATATCCAATGGATGAATGGGAAGAGGCGTTCATGCGCCGCTTCGGTCAATCCAAAATGATGCAGGCCATGGAAGCTGAACTGGATGAGAAAAAAGCAAAGCATCCCGATTCTTCCAGGCCTGGCCAGCCGCCAAAGCAGACGAAAACCCCAGATTTGAATTCTTCTCAGAACCCGTCGTCGAAATCCTGAGTAGGCAGATTTCTGAAGCACGCCTTCTTCAAAAAAAGATCAGAGTCCGTTGCAGGATTTGATTTCATCCGTTTGGGGTGAAACCTGTCCGTTTTTGAAAAGAAAAGAAATTTTAAATGTACAAGTAATAGAGACCAGTTTCCCCGGCGGGGGACTGGTCTTTTTTCAGGTGGGGAAGTCCAGAATGTTGAAACAGGCTTCCCATAATTTTCACCAATGAGGGATTCGATTTTATTGCCATCTGGATGATAATGAATAGGAACAGGTTGAAGCGCTTACATTTATAGATAATATAGAATCCAAAAATGATAACCTTTTCACAGGCTTTCAATGGCAGGAGTGAAACGGAAAGGGAAGTGGTGGATTGGTCAGTTCGGGAAATCTGTCAGTAAAATCTGTGAATGTTTACTCCTTTCGTACAAATCCAGCCAAATTCCTGAAAAATGAAGGGAATAAGATTACTAAAACAAAATGGTAAAACGATGGGATAAGCGTCGATAATTTTACTAAAATTCAATTGAAAACCCTACCAAAATTCATTGTATTCAATAAAACCCTATGTTATCATTCGGGTGTAATTAAAACGCAACCGCGTTCTCTTTGATAAAGAGGGTATAGAAAGGGTACAGAACGTACTATGGAATTTAACAAACTTTACAAAACAATGATGGTTGGTGCGATGGCGCTGTCTATGGCTGCCTGCTCCAGCAGCTCTGATTCTTCCACAGCTTCCAGTACTGCAGATTCAACTTCTGGCGCTGCAAGCTCCGGCGAAGGTGAAGTTTCTGTTTTCTACTACACATTCGGTGATGACTACATCTCCACTGTCCGCGCTGCTCTGGACAAAGATCTGTCCGATGCCGGCTTAGTCTACAACGACTATGATGGCGGCAACAACCAGACGACACAGACTGAACAGATTCAGACTGCAATCTCTAAAGGTTCCAAATGCCTCGTTGTCAACCTCGTTGACACAGCCAGCCAGGATGCTGCCAAGAACATCATCGACATGGCAGAAACGGCTGGAATCCCAGTCATCTTCTTCAACCGTTCCGTTGACGAAGAAGTCATCACGGCTTACGACAATGCTGCGTTCGTAGGCACTGACTATGAAATGGCCGGCAAAATGCAGGGTGACATGGTTGGTGACTACCTCAATGCCAACTATGACACCGTTGACCTGAATGGCGATGGCGCGATCTCCTACATCATGCTCAAGGGCCAGGAAGGAAACGCTGAAGCTGATGCTCGTACCCAGTACGGTGTAGAAAATGCAAATGCGAAATTAACTGCCGAAGGCCACGACGAACTCGTTTATTACAAGAGCGATGCTCCAACCTTATACGAACTGGATAAAGATGGCGCATGGTCTTCTGCCCAGGGAACGGATATCGTCCAGAACGCTCTGTCTCAGTACAACGAAGAAAATGGCGACATGATCGAGCTGGTTATTGCCAACAACGATGGTATGGCTCTGGGTGCTCTGTCCGCATTACAGAATGCCGGCTACAACAATGGCGATGGCACAACAACCATTCCAATCTTCGGTGTTGACGCGCTTGAAGATGCAAAAACGGCAATCGATGAAGGCAAAATGACTGGTACCGTTAAGCAGGATGGCGAAGGCATGGCTGCTGCAATCTGCCAGATGGTTCAGAACATGCTCAACGGCAGCGACAAATTTGCTGAGCTGGATGCTGACAATGTCATCGGTACATGGCGTATTAACATTCCATATTCCGAATACAAAGCTGACTAATTCCAGTCATTCCATTTACTCTTGATATCTGATCTGATCAGCCACGGACATCCGTGGCTGATTTCAGATCATGGCGGTCTTTTGATGATCAGAAGGCCGTCATGATCTGAATCCAGCAGTTGTTGGACAGATGAATACAGAAAGGAAGTTTCATGAATCAGGAAACCAAAACAGCCAGCCCTGTAACACCGGCTGGCATGAAGAATACGACCGTTCATGATGAAACCTGGCAGAAAGCCCATCCCGTTGTTCTGGAAATGAAAAACATCAGCAAGTCATTTCCAGGCGTAAAAGCGCTTGATGGCGTTTCCCTCAATGTGCGCGCAGGTTCCGTTCACGCTTTGATGGGCGAAAACGGGGCCGGCAAGTCCACTCTGATGAAATGCCTGTTCGGGGTGTATTCCAAGGATGATGGAACCATCGTCTTTGACGGCGGGGAAGTCAACTTCACCAATTCCAAAGAAGCCCTCGAAAATGGAGTGGCCATGGTGCATCAGGAACTGAACCAGGCGCTCAAGCGCACGGTCATGGACAACATCTGGTTAGGACGCTACCCGACTAAATTCGGTCTGGTCTCCGAGGCCAAAATGTACAAAGATACCCAGGCGGTCTTTAAAAACCTCGAAATTGATGTCAATCCAAAAACCATCATGTCTACCATGCCAGTCGCCCAGCGTCAGATGGTTGAAATTGCCAAGGCGGTCAGCTTCAACTCCAAGGTCATCGTTTTTGACGAACCGACTTCCTCACTGACGGAAGAAGAAGTTGAACATTTGTTCAAGATTATCAACATGCTGCGGGATCGAGGCGTGGCGATCATTTACATCTCACACAAGATGGACGAAATTCTGCGCATCTCCGATGAGATCACCGTTATGCGTGATGGTCAGTGGGTGGCCACAGAATTTGTCGAAAATATGGACATGAACAAGATCATCAAACTGATGGTCGGACGAGAACTGACCAACCGGTTCCCGCCCAAAACAAACAAAGTCGAAGATGAAATTTCGCTTGAAGTTGAACACTTGAGCGGAATGTACTCCAAACTGCATGATGTCTCCTTTCAAGCCCACAAAGGCGAGATCATCGGTGTGGCTGGTCTGGATGGGGCAGGACGGACGGAACTGCTTGAAACCATCTTTGGCGTTGCCACCCGCAAAGAAGGAACTCTCAAACTTCATGGCAAAGAAATCAAGATTAAAACCCCAAAAGAAGCCGTTAAAAATGGCTTTGCATTGCTGACGGAAGAACGCCGGGCAACAGGGATTTTTGGAATTCTGGATATCAATGCCAATACGACCATTTCCAACCTGCCAAAATACGTGAAGTACGGTCTTCTTTCCGACAAGAAAATGAAGGAAGATACCGACTGGTCAATCAGGGCGATGCGCATCAAAACGCCTAGCCAGCAGACCAAAATCTCCACCTTGTCAGGAGGAAACCAGCAGAAAGTCATTCTCGGACGCTGGCTTTTGACCACACCGGAAATCCTGCTGCTTGACGAGCCGACGCGCGGGATTGACGTAGGCGCTAAGTACGAAATTTATGAGCTCATCAGCAACCTTGCCAATCAGGGCAAAACGGTTTTGATGGTCTCTTCCGAAATGCCGGAATTGCTTGGTGTGTGCAACCGCATCTTAGTCATGTCAGGCGGGCGCCTGGCTGGCGAAGTCGATGCTGACAAGACCAGCCAGGAAGAAATTATGACTCTGGCTGCCAAATACGTATAAGAATTAGAGAGGAATCATCATGTCAGAAACTCAGACAAAAAAGAAAAACCGGATGCAAATCTGGCTGGACGAGTACAAGGCGATGAACCCAACCGACAAACGTCGGGCGATTGTATCTTTGCTGCTCAACAACGCCATGTACATCATCATTCTGATCGCCGTGATTTTCATCGGCATCAAAGAACCAAAGTACTTTTCGATTAACTCAATCGTCAACATCATCAACCTGACGGCTTCCAAACTGCCCATCGCGCTTGGAATCGGTGGATGTATTGTTTTGACCGGTACCGATATTTCAGCCGGTCGTATGGTTGGTCTGGCTGCGGTAATCATCGCATCCATGTCCATTACCAACAACCGTATTTTCCCAGGGTTAGAACCACTTCCTATTATCGTTCCTTTACTGGCTGCGATGGCTGTGTGCGGATGCATCGGTTTTGTGAATGGGTTCTCTGTGGCAAAATTCAAGCTGCACCCCTTTATCGTGACCCTGGCTACCCAGCTGATCACTTATGGTCTTATCCTGATCTACCTCAAACTTGGGACCAACAATGGTCAGACGCTGTCCGGATTTGACCCGGTCTATCGAAACATCGTCAATGGAACGCTGCTCTCCTTAAGCGCAACCGCAAAAATTCCATTCTATGTTCTGTATGCCGTGATCCTGGTTGTTGTCATGTGGGTCATCTGGAACAAAACCACCTTTGGTAAAAATATGTTTGCGGTTGGTTCCAACGAAGAAGCTGCAACGGTATCCGGCGTAAACGTATCAAAAACTATCATTATGGTTTTCGTTCTTGCCGCCATCATGTACGCCTTAACCGGCTTTATCGATGGTGCACGTATCGCTTCAGTTAACGCCAATACGGGTCTGAACTACGAATGTGACGCCATTGCTGCCTGTGTTATCGGTGGCGTTTCCTTCGTCGGTGGTACTGGCCGTATCTCCGGCATTGTGATTGGTGTTCTGTTATTACAGATCATCTTTACCGGCCTGAACTATATGCAGGTTGACCAGAACTACCTGTACATCATCAAAGGTCTGATTATCTTGGTAGCCTGTGCAATTGATATGCGAAAATATCTTACGAAGAAATAACTTCAAGTCCTTATTCAGCCTGAGCCTTTTTGTTCGGGCTGTTTTTTTGTTCGGATTCAGAAGTCTGCTTTTTCAGGTATAAATTTTCAGGTATAAAGCGGATGAGAAAGCAGATTTTCACAAAAGGCTTTGATGGTTGCTGGTTTTAGTGGCAGCCAAAAGTGATGATCACAAAACCGAAAGACAAGAAACTGAAGCATTACAGATAGAAATGAGGAATAAAAATGAATCTAAACTCTCCAGCACCCAAAGACAAACCAATCCTTCAACCGAAACCAGCAGTGGAAGAAAAAACAATACCCGCATCTCCCTCCAAAATCCCAAAAGATGGCGGTCTGTACAAAAAACTGAATGTCCCAGTAAAAACCTTATCCATGGTGATCATTGGTGGTTTGATTGCGCTGGTCTTTCTGGCTGTTTGGGGCAGTCAGTCTGAGGGCTTTTCGGTCCGTTATAGTTCGCAAGGCGGTTCCGACGTCTCTGAGCAGACATATAAGTATCTGGAACCGTTAAGTAAGCCAGAACAGCCAACGCGCCAGGGATACAGCTTTGAGGGCTGGGCTATGGATCCAGCTTGTCAGATTCCTGTTGAATTCGGTTTGCAGGTTGAGCAGGCAATGGAACTGTATGCCTGCTGGAGTCCAAGTAAATAAGGACTGACTTAAACGCAAAATGTTTAGCAAGGCAAACCCAAAGACCTCCAGATCCCATTCTTTAGAACATGGATCGGGAATCTTTGACCATTCAATGACTGAGTAGTTCAGACCAACTCAAAGCAGGAACGAGTCAGTAAATGCCAAGTATGGGCACCGAATAAGGAAAATATGGGCTGTAAAATCAAATTATGCGTAAATTTTGCGTAGATATTCGAAAAGTCGCAGGGCCTGTTTTATACTTGACCTATGAAAGGAGTCATTACACGAGAAGGCACCAATCATATTTCTGGATTTACAGCAGGATTGTATCGTTTGCAATCCTTCCTCTAGAAATTTATGTTTTCACCCGATCTGGCCGATCTGCATGACGGAAACAAACCTAATTCAATTACAAAAACATGAATCAGAGTTCCATCCCATTGGCTTTTTGAGTAGTCTTCGGATTTAGGATCACTTCAATAGTTCTTTAGGTAAAGAATATTGAAGAGCTGATTGTGGATAGAAAATATTCAGAATACGATTGAGATAAAAAGATAGCCTTGTGCCAGTACTTATTTGAATAAAAACTTGTTATTCTAAAAAAAGGAGGATACCGTGCCCGATAAAAACTCGCTTTCCGAAC
>CAJTVE010000011.1 GCA_910579655.1 uncultured Allobaculum sp.
GAAAAGCAAAATGGCCGGAAACGCGTTCTTTAAAGGTGTTTCCGGCCATTTGTCGGTTTTGATGAATTGTTCAGGTAATCAGATCATCGCCGATCTTGCTGCCAAAAAACAGTCTTTCCGCCGCTGATCTGCATTTCACGTCTTCAGGCTCAAACCAACAGATGAGTCTGAAGGCTTTTTTTGGACCACTTCAACTGCTCATAGAAAACAACAGGCAAAATATCCGAGCCAGGCAAAATGGAATGCTAACATTTTGATAGATTTCAGAAATGAAAGATGACAAGTCTAGATCCATCCTGATTTCATTTCGACGGGAAGACTGCCCGGCTGCTTTTTTTAATCGTTTTGATATTCAGGGATTTAATATGATCTTTTTAAATAAAAATCTGAATGTATTGAGATGGTTTCTATAGAATGATCCGCCGTAAAGCGGGTTGCATGAGAAAGAAAGCCGCATAGTTTAAGAAAATAAACCTACAGCTGGTTTATCAATACACTCAGTCAGATTTTGACATTTGTTCGAAATCCACCGAAAAATACTATCTCTCTTTCGTGAAAAGTTAAACAAAATTTAAAAAACTGACGGCCTCCAGTAAAATGGGGGCCATTCTCTTAAAAGTGATCGTTAACCCGAAATCGCTTACAATCAGATGCCCCATCCCAAATCGGAAACAAAATGGAATTGTTTTCAATTTTCATGCGGGTTATTTGTGCAAAAAATAACAAGCTGAGATAGAATTGATCTAGCTTAACCGGAAAGGATGATCCCATTGGGTTACAGAGCCTTTTTAAAAGAAGAAAAAGCCTGCTTTATGGAGCAGGACCCTTCTTTAAATTCATCTTTGGAGATTCTTATGATGCCAGGGTATCGAGCTATCAAGACTTGGTACTGGACGCATAAGCTCTATTTGAAAAAGCACTTTGTGCTGGCAAGATGGATGTCGCTTCGCGCGCAGCAGAAAACCGGAATTGATATTCATCCGGGTGCTACGATTGGCCGGCGCTTCTTTATCGACCATGGCAGCGGCGTTGTCATCGGAGAAACCTGCATTATTGGTGATGACGTCAAAGTCTACCAGGGAGTTACCCTTGGCGGTACTGGAAAAGACCATGGCAAACGCCATCCAACTGTTGAAGACAACGTTCTGATCGGTGCAGGGGCCAAGATTCTTGGCAACATTGTTTTAGGCAAAGATTCAAAGGTGGGTGCGGGAGCGATTGTTATTCGCAATGTTGATCCCGGCTCGACGGTTGTCTGTCCACCTGCTTATCCAGTTCGTGCCAAGACTGGCAAACTTTCCAACCTGTGTGTTCAGGGCAAGGAACGCTGGTCGCGGGATGATGTTCGATGCCTGCAAAATGCCCAGATCAAAGTCAATTGTTCTGATGAAAAAAAGAAAAATCACGAATGTGAATGAGTGGCGCAATGGATTACAATGAGGCTAAGCAGCATAGAAAAAAGGAAGCATAAAAAGTAAAGAGTACGCAAAGGAAGGTAAACACATGAAAGTAAAATTCTCAGATCAGTATGGAAATGATGTAACCTACAATGTACCAGAATCCGAACTCGGATACGCATTCGAAAGAATGCTGCCAATGACTGTCAAAATGACAAAAACGGGTTCGAGAGAATTCTCGTTCGTTCCACCAAAGAAAATGAACTGCTTCGGTGCTCAGCTTGCACCTGGTGGAATCGAAGGTCTTTGCTACCATCAGCCATGGAACGAAATCATCCTCTACTACGGTGGCTACAGTGAATACGAAGACCTGTATGAGCTGGGAACTCCAATTTGTGGTATGGGCGCTGTCCGCAACCTCAAAGGCGATGTTATCGTTGAAAAAGTTGCTTAATGCTGCTGTAAAAACAAACATGTCGTCCGAAAGGGCGTAAAGAAAAAAGAGCAATCAGGAAGAGACTCGAATCGGGCCTCTTCCTTTTAATTTTTTCTATACCTGTTTTGTCTCTCATACCCTGTGCTCATCCTTCCTTGTCAGCCGTTCGATTGACTCTTTTCAAGGGCCGGTGACTCTTATACAAATCGGCGGACATATTGAGGGCAAAAATCGGCAATTCTCCCTACAATAAAACCATTCTTAGATTCTCGTTTCGATTCGTGTTTCCGGGTTCGCCCAGCCTGTTCGTCCTGATTGTGATCACTTCTGTGATGAAAATCAGGACGAACAGGCTATCGACTGGATGAAATTACAATTCAAAGCAGAAGACGGACGCGCTAGAGCCTTTGCAGCAATATTTTCAATGGCAGAAGTTAAAAACCTTCCTCATTGAAAATAGCTGAAAATAAGGCTTGCCAACCCGAAAAAGTCAGAAAGGGAATCAAGCTGATTATTTATCCATTTACTCTTCTGACAGATTGGTTTGATGATTTGTCTAACAGCCATATCTGCCAAAGATCCAATATAGAAAGGCAGTCTATGAAACTACACCTGGAAGATGAACGCATTCGCGGCCAGCTTTTTGAAGGATGGTTCGGACTGGAAAAAGAGTCCTTGCGTGTCATGCAGTCTACCGGACTTTTTGCCAGTACCCCTCATCCATTTCATGATCCCCATATTGTTCAGGATTTTGCTGAAAACCAGACCGAGATCAATACCGATGTTTACCCCTCATGGCAGCAGGCTCGCGAAGCCTGTGAGAATCTGACCTGCCAGATGCAGGTGGTTTTAAATGACATGGGCGAAGTTCTCTGGCCGTTTTCCAATCCATCGATTATTCGAAGTTTTCATGATATCCCGATGCTCAAAAGCGGCTCTAAACAAGCTATAGAATACCGAGAATATCTGGAATCGCGTTACGGACGCTGTAAGATGGTTTATTCGGGCATTCATTACAACTTCTCGTTTCGTGATGAATTGCTCAAAAAAGAATGGCAATACCATCCGGAGTACAAAACCTATCGTGAATTCAAAGATCGCTTCTATCTGGACCTTGTAAGCAAAGTTGTCTGGTATGGCTGGCTGATCGATCTGCTTTTCAATGCGAGTCCTGTCTTTGATGGCTCTTTGCAAAGCGAGCAGGATCTTGGAAAACCTGCTTTTTGCGGCATGAGTTCCATGCGCAACTCCACCCTCGGTTACTGGAACTATTTCACGCCTTATTTTGACTATTCGTCTTTAGAAGCCTATACGAACTCCATTGACCGCTACGTTAAAGAAGGGCTGCTCAAGGCACCAAGTGAGCTGTATTATCCGGTACGGATCAAACCAAAAGGAAAATACGACCTGGAGCTGCTCAACGAAGAGGGAATTAACCATATTGAATTGCGCATGGTGGATCTCAATCCGTATGAAATCTGTGGCATCAGCAAGGAAGATGCCTGGTTCTGTCATCTGTTTCTGGTCTATCTGGCGTGTTTTGATGATATTGAACTTTCGTGGAAAGATCAGATCTATGCCCAGCAAAACTTTAAGAGTGCAAGCATCTATTCCATGGATCAGGCCAGAATTCTCTATGATACCGAAACCTCAATCAGTCCAAAAATTGCAGCAACGATTCTGCTCGATGGAATGGAACGTTTTTTCAGTCAGCTAGATCCACAAGCTGTCCAAGCCATTGACCATCAGAAGCTTAAACTCCAGAAACCGGAACAATACCGGCTGGCAGAAAGAGTCCGTCATGATTTTGCTGATTTCGCCAAATCAGGACTGAAACAGGCCTGCTGGATGCAGAAGATGGCGATGTATCGGATAAAAAATGAGACGCCAGCTGAAAAGGAGTTCAATCCAGGACTACAAATCATCAAAGATCTTCACCAAGAGAATGTCGGACTTCAATTGAGAGATGAAGGTTTACAGGGCTTTGAAGAACCAGGGCTTGATGATAAAGCGGCGCAAAGCTTCGAAGAGTCGCAGATCGAGAACAAAGAGAGGCAGCTGGATTGCTGCAGGAAAGAATTAATTCCAAAACGAACTTCCGAATTGAACTTGGAAAATGAAAACTGGCCGACCATCTGATGATGACTGACCAGTTTTTTTTGCATGCAGAAAGCCTGATTTTGATCCGCCCAGGATCAAGGCGAGATCCAATTGAACGATCGGAACAGTAGAAAATAGAAAAACAGGCTCATCCAAAGAATAAATCCATAATTCGTTCCGATCTTTTTTCAGAACAAAAAGCGGATGCATATGAGTATCCGATCGTATCGTTCCGATTTAAACTAAAAATAGAAAGAGGAATCTTTCTACCGGCCTGCCGGGAAAGTTTATTAAAGAAGAAGCGAAAAGGGCTGTCCACACGACAGCTTTTTTCATTTTCCAGAACAAGTCCATTTTCAGAAAATCAGAGCCGGCTTAGAGGCCGGAAACACCAGGAAGTAAAAACCCGCAAGATGCTGATGAAGAATCTTGCGGGTTTTGCTTTTTGATGATGTTGTATTGCCAATCAAATCTGATCTTTCTGCGTTTATGGACTCAGAACGGATCAAAAGGGTTCTCCAGTTGGCATTTCTGGAGTGAAAAAGTGATTATTCGATATTCGAATAGCCCATTAACGACGCATCGACTTCTCTTGCACACATGCGTCCTTCCATCAAGCCCCACACAACCAGGGACTGACCCCGGCGGCAGTCACCGCACGCGAAGAGCTTGCCTTCGACATGCTTGCTTGTCGGGTGGTCGGTGGCAATCGTATTGCGGCCGGTCAGCGGCAGTTCAAAGCTGTTGGAAAGTTCACCTGGAACGCCGATAAAGCCGGCTGCAATCAATAACAGATCACAGGGAAGGTATTCTTCGCTGCCTTCAATAGGCTTGCGATCCGGTCCTAATCTGACGATTTTGACGCCGGTGATATGGCCGTCTTCTTCGTAAACTTCCGAAATGGTTGTTGTAAACAGACGGGGATCTTTGCCAAAGCGTTCGATGGATTCTAACTGACCATAGTCGACTTTGAGCACCTTAGGCCATTCAGGCCAGGGATTGCTTTCGAGTCGTTCGACAGGCGGTTTGGGCATCATTTCCAGAGCGGTAACCGAATTGCAACCCTCGCGAAGAACGGTGCCTGTGCAGTCGTTTCCGGTATCGCCGCCGCCGACAATGATGACATTTTTGTCTTTGGCATCAATTGTCCAGGGGCGGTGAGCAAGCAAGTCTTTTGTGGTCTGCTTGAGAAAATCAACCGCATAATACACCCCGCCAAGCTGGTCGTTGACACCAGCCAGTGATCTTGGAAGCGTCGAACCCGTAGCCATGATGATGGCATCGTACTGGTCTTCCATCTCCTGGCGCGAGATGTCTTTACCAGCTTCGGTATTGAGAATGAACCGCACCCCTTCTTTTTCAAGCAGGTCAATGCGCCGGTCGACAACGGACTTGTCGAGCTTCATGTTGGGAATGCCATACATCAATAAGCCGCCGGGGTGATCTTCACGCTCATACACATCGACCTGATGGCCGCGCAGATTGAGAAAATTTGCGGCACTCAGACCCGAAGGTCCGCTGCCGATGACAGCAACTTTTTTGCCGGTGCGCTCTTTGACTTCCTGGGGTTTGACCCAGCCATTGGCAAAGCCATTTTCAATGATGTAAAACTCATTGTCATGAACGGTTGTCGGCTGGGAATCGATGCCGTTGATACAGGCTTTTTCACACAGCGCCGGGCAGACACGACTGGTAAATTCCGGAAATGGGTTGGTCTTGAGAAGTCTGACCAGCGCATACTGGTCATTTTCTAAAAACAGTTCTTCATTCCATTCGGGAATCAGGTTGTGCAGCGGGCAGCCGGTGACCATGCCGTTGAGTTCGATGGCCGACTGACAGAAAGGAACACCGCAGTGCATGCATCGGGCAGCCTGTTTACGTCTGGTGTTGACATCGAGCGGCCGGTGAAATTCCCGAAAGGATTTCAGGCGTTCCTCGGCTGGAACAATCGGGTCATCCTGGCGGTCGTACTGGAGAAATCCAAAGTTTTTTTCCATGATGTTTTCCTTTCCTTTCTTATTGCGGATGAACCATTCTGAAGGCTTTCAGAGTGGCTTCATCGTGATTGTATCCACGGTCTTCAAGATACTTGATCTGATCACGGACATGCTGGTAGTCACGGGGAACGATCTTCTTGAAGTGCGAGAGATTGTTGTGGTAATCCTTGAGCAGCGCTTTGGCAAGCGGACTGTTGGTGGCTGCGACATGCTGCTGGAGAATATGCTGGAGCGTTTCGATATCCTGTTTGGATTCGACCATTTCAATATCGACCAGTTCCTGGTTGACGTTCAGATACAGATCATGATCCACATCAAGAACGTAGGCGATGCCGCCGCTCATGCCAGCGGCAAAGTTTTTACCGGTTTTTCCCAGAACAACCGCGATGCCGCCAGTCATGTATTCCAGACCATGGTCACCGCATCCTTCAGCGACCGCAATGGCACCAGAGTTGCGAACACAGAAGCGTTCGCCGGCAATTCCGTTGATAAAGGCCTTGCCTTTGGTTGCCCCATACAGAGCCACATTTCCGATAATGACGTTTTCTTCCGGTTTAAAGCCATTTACTTCAGGCGGGTAGATCGCTAACGTTCCACCCGAGAGACCTTTGCCAAAGTAGTCATTGGCATCACCTTCGCACTCCAGGCGCAGGCCTTTTGGAATGAACGCGCCAAAGGACTGGCCCGCTCCGCCATGGGCGCGAACGGTAATCAGATCTTCTTCAAATTCTTCACCCGGTTTGAGGGCTTTGGTCATTTCCGAACCGAGGATCGTTCCAAATGTCCGGTTGGTCGAGCAGATGTCGACATCCATCGAAGCCGGTTTGCGTCTTTTGATGGATTTGGATAAGCGCGGCAGCAGCTGATCCACGTCGATGGATTTTTCAAGCTGGAAGTCATAAGCGGCTTCTGGCTGATGGTGAGCCGGCTGGATCTGTTCAAGCAGGTCATCCAGTTTGGCAAGACCAGCTCTTGGGGTGATCGTTTCATCAACTTCAAGCAGTTCAGCATGGCCGATCATTTCATCGAGCGTTCTGAAGCCAAGTTCGGCCATGATTTCACGCAGTTCCATGGCGGTAAAACGCATGAAGTTCATGACATATTCGGGTTTTCCTTTGAAGCGTTTGCGCAGTTCTTCATTCTGGGTGGCTACCCCAAATGGGCAGGTATCTAAAGAGCATACCCGCATCATTCGACAGCCCATGGTGACAAGCGGGGCAGTCGCAAAACCATATTCTTCCGCGCCAAGCAAAGCAGCAATCGCAACGTCAATGCCGCTCATCAGTTTGCCATCGGTTTCGAGGATGACCTGACTGCGCAAGCCATTGGCGACAAGCTCTTTATGGGACTGCATCAGGCCCAGCTCCCACGGCAGGCCGGCATGGTGAATAGACGACTGGCCGGCCGCCCCGGTGCCGCCATCATAACCGGAGATCAGGATGACACTGGCACCCGCTTTGGCCACCCCGCAGGCAACGGTGCCAACCCCATTTTCAGAGCAGAGTTTTACCGAGATGCGCGCATCGCGGTTGGCGTTTTTCAAATCGAAGATCAATTGGGCTAAGTCTTCGATGGAATAAATATCGTGATGAGGCGGAGGAGAAATCAGCGTAACGCCAGGTGTGGAGCATCTGGTTTTGGCAATCCATGGATAGACTTTTCCCCCCGGCAAGTGGCCGCCTTCTCCAGGTTTTGCCCCCTGAGCCATTTTGATCTGGATTTCATTGGCCGAGCACAGGTAAGCCGAATCGACGCCAAACCGGCCGGAAGCGACCTGCTTGATCGCCGAATTCTTATCGGTGCCATAGCGTTCAGGTCTTTCACCGCCCTCGCCAGAGTTTGACCGGCCATGCAGCGCATTCATGGCCTGTGCCATACATTCGTGCGCTTCCTGAGAAATGGAGCCATAGGACATTGCACCTGTTTTGAAGCGGCGCACAATGTTTTCAATCGGTTCAACTTCATTGAGATCGATTGGATGGCCGCCTTTAAACTTGAGCAGATTGCGCAGGTTATGGGGACGGCCTGGATCATGGATCATAGCCGAATACTCTTTGAACAGCTCATAATCGCCCGTCTGGGTGGCTTTCTGGAGCATGACGATCGCTTTTGGATCATAGAGATGGTCCTCTTTGCCTTTACCCGAACGCAGTTTGTGAAAGCCGATCGAATCCAGGGATGTATTGACAGAAAGACCCAGTGGATCAAAGGCGCGGGCATGATGCCATAAGAGATCTTCTTCGATTTCTTTTAAGCCGATACCGCCCATTTCATATTGCGTATTGGTGAAGTAGGCATCAATGACGTCTTTCGAGATTCCGATGGCCTCAAAGATCTGAGCGCCCTGATAAGACTGCAGGGTGGAGATGCCCATTTTGGCGGCAATTTTGACGATGCCAGAAAGAATTGCGGCATTGTAATCTTCGATCGCTTTGGAAGGTTCTTTATCCAGGATGTCTTTTTCAATGAGCTCTTCAATGCATTCATGCGCCAGATAGGGATAGATCGCGCTGGCGCCAAAGCCAAGCAGAGCGGCAAATTCGTGAACGGTTTTCGGTTCGCCAGATTCGAGCAGAATCGACATCGCCGTTTTCTTTTTGGTGCGGACTAAATGCTGCTCCAGAGCCGAAACGGCCAACAGGCTTGGAATGGCCATATGGCTTTCGTCAACGCCTTTATCCGAAAGGATCAGAATCGAACATCCGTCCCGGTATGCCCGGTCACATTCGATGAACAGCTGGTCCAGAGCATCTTTTAATGGCATGCCCTTGTAGAACAGCAGGGAAATAACCCGGCTTTTCAGGCCTGGTTTGTCAAGATGACGGATCTTATCCATATCGCGGGCATCGAGAATGGGATGATTGATCTCGAGCATCGCACAGTTGTTGGCTTTTTCTTCTAACAGATTGCCGGAGGCGCCGATATAGATTGTCGTATCGGTGACGACTTTTTCACGCAGCGAGTCAATTGGCGGGTTGGTGACCTGCGCAAAGAGCTGCTTGAAGTAATGGAACAGGGAAGGGTGCAGCTTGGAAAGCAAGGCGAGCGGCACATCTGTTCCCATCGAAGCAACCGGTTCTTTATGGTCTTTGGCCATGGGCAGAATCTGGTCGTTGACATCTTCATAGGTATAGCCAAAGACACGGTATAACTGGTCGCGCACCGCCTGGGAGTGCATGCGCGGCTTTTTATCCGGGGCCTTTAAATCCTGCAAATGGAGCAGCTTGAGGTTGAGCCATTCGCCATATGGATTTTGTAAGGCATAGGATTTTTTGAGTTCTTCATCTGGGATCATCCGGCCCTGGCGGGTATCGATCAAAAGCATCTTGCCAGGCATCAGGCGGGATTTTACTTTGATTTTTTCAGGCGGAAGATCCAGAACACCGACTTCGGAAGAGAGAATGAACAATCCATCATCCGTGATGTAATACCGGGCTGGACGCAGACCGTTGCGGTCGAGCACTGCTCCACACACTTCACCATCCGAGAAGAGAATGGCCGCCGGGCCATCCCATGGCTCCATCATGGTGGCGTAGTAGTGATAGAAATCTTTTTTGGCCGGATCCATTGGAACATGTTTCCAGGGTTCCGGAATGGAGATGGCAACGGCTTTGGCCAGATCCATGCCGTTCATCATCAAAAATTCCAGTGTATTGTCGAGCATCGAAGAGTCAGAGCCATCTGGATTGATCACCGGCAGGACTTTTTTGTATTGCTCATCGATGAGTGGAGAGGACATCGATTCTTCACGGGCGAGCATCCGGTTGGCATTGCCGCGGATGGTGTTGATTTCACCATTGTGGGCGATCAGACGGTTTGGATGGGCACGCTTCCAGGATGGAGTCGTGTTGGTGGAGAATCGGGAATGGACGATCGCAATGGCACTCTTGTAGTCAGGATCTTGCAGATCTTCATAGAAGCGGCGCAGCTGATCGACTAAAAACATGCCTTTATAGACGATTGTCCGGCACGAAAGAGAAGCAACATAGGTATTTGGGCAGCTCTTTTCAAATTCACGGCGGATGACATAGAGCAATCGGTCAAAATCTTTTTTGGTTTTGACTTCTTCTGGAGCGCTTAAGAAAGCCTGCCAGATCGAAGGCATGCACTCACGGGCCTTCTGGCCAAGGATTTCTTCGGTTACAGGCACTTTCCGCCAGCCATCAAACGTGCATCCTTCTTTGCGGGCGATGGTTTCAAACAGACGTTTGGCCTGGTTGCGTTCGAGCTGGTCTTGTGGGAAGAAAAACATCCCGATTCCGGTTTTTCCTTTTGGCTGATAGGCAATGCCTTCCTTTTGGGCAGCTTTTTCAAAGAAGTCATCGGAAATCTGCAGCAGAATTCCCACTCCATCGCCTACCGTGCCGGTGGCGTCTTTACCCGCACGATGTTCGAGTTTTTCGACAATATGGAGAGCCTGGTCGACGACCTGATGGGATTGTGTTCCATCGATTTGGCAGACAGTGCCGATTCCGCAGGCATCATGTTCTTTAAACAGTTCGTTCATAGGTCTTCCTTTCTAGTTTCCGCTCTGGTCATAGTTGGAAAGCACACGGGCCGATGGGTCGTTGACGTTGCAGCCTTCCCAGTTCGGGTTGGGCATCCAGAAACCGGCAATCATCTGGGCCTGGCCTGGATAGTACTTTTCAAAAATTTCACGGTATAACAAAGATTCTTTGGTAAATGGAGCCGACCAGGCATACTGGCTGGCTTTTTGTTCAAACTGGGCATCAGAATACTTGGCCTGGGCATAGGCTTTGAGATCATCTGCCATGCTGTGGCCGACAGCATCCGAGAAGGCTGCTTTCTGACGGAACAGGATGGACTCGGGCAGCAGATGGTCCGCTTCAAAGGCGTGGCGCAGGAGGTATTTACCCATGTTGTAAGTGTTCATCTTCATGGCTGGATCAATCGCCATGACATATTTCACGAATTCCAGGTCGCCAAACGGAACGCGTGCTTCCATGGAGTGCGTCGAAATGCACCGATCGGCGCGTAAAACGTCATACATATGGAGTTCATGAACACGCTTTTCGCTTTCTTTCTGGAATTCTTCGGCACTTGGGGCAAAATCCGTATATTTATAGCCAAACAGCTCATCAGAGATTTCACCGGTCATCAAAACCCGGATATCCGAGATCTGGTGGATTTTCTTGCAGATCAGATACATGCCCATTGAGGCCCGAATGGTGGTGATATCGAAAGTTCCCAGTTCCGCAATCACTTCTTCAAGCGCATCGAGAACTTCCTTTTCGGTCATGATCAGTTCGTGATGGTTGCTGCCAATGTATTCAGCAACCTGTCGGGCGTACTTTAAGTCAATGGCATCACTGTCCATGCCAATCGCAAAGGTTTCAATCGGTTTATCCGACTTTGCGGCGCCAATCGCACACACCAGGGAAGAATCCAGCCCGCCGGAAAGCAGATAGCCAACCGGCATATCCGAATCGAGGCGTTTGAGAACACCATCGACCAGACGGTCATGAATGCCCTGGCAGACAGTTTCGAGGTCGTCATGAATGACTTCATCGACTTTTCGCATATCGCGATAGCAGATAAACTCGCCATCTTTGTAATAATGGCCGGGCGGGAACGGGAAGATCTGGTCGACCAGACCCACCAGGTTTTTGGCTTCGGATGCAAACACGATTTCATGCTGCGGCGTGTAGCCAAAATGGAGCGGGCGGATGCCGATGGGATCACGGGCGGCGATTAAGCGGTCGCTTTTGCCATCATAAATGACACAGGCATATTCGGCATCGAGCATCGCAAACATGTCGGTTCCATATTCTTCATATAGAGGAAGCAGGATTTCACAATCGGACTGGGAAACGAACGAGTAGCCTTTTTGTTTCAGTTCTTCTTTCAGCGGGCGGAATCCATAAATCTCACCATTGCAGATGGCTGCATTTTCGCCAAGAAAGAAGGGCTGCATGCCGGTCGAGGCTACGCCCATAATGGACAGGCGCTGAAATCCCAGCACGGCATTGTCTAAAACGGCAATCCGCTGATCATCAGGTCCGCGGCTTTCCGTCTTTTTGAGTGCAGCTTCGATTTTTAAAAGATCGGGTCGGTCAGTTTCAATCGCAAATACAGTACACATACGATGGTTCTCCTTTTGATTGATCATCAGTTTGACTGGATCCAGCTTTAAGCCGTGGCAGAAACTTAAAGCGGATGGGAGGTTTGGAATTCAATCCAATTTCTTTCTTCAAATTCCGGGGCCCCAGAGAAAAAGCCATTGGGATGATCCCAGGAATCTGAAGAAAGAAACCAGGAAAACAAGAAGGATCAGCGAAAACTGACGGGAGGAAAATCAAGAGTCAGTCAGAGCTGATATTGGAATCTGTGATCATTTCCTGTTTCCTGATCGTCTTTGCATTTCGATCCTGGCCAGAAGAGAGACAAGATCGAAACGCGAAGTTATAAACAATTCTTTATGAAATAAAGATTGTAGATTAAAATTTGATAAAAAGGTTTGGCAAATTGGGTAAAAAACAAGCGGCGTTTATGCCGCTTGTAAATTTTTAGAGACCAAACAGTAATTTGCCGTAGGTCGGGAATGGCCAGTCGTTGGAGTCTGTGATGATTTCCAGTTCATCGCAAGGCTTACGCAGAGCGTCCATTTCAGGAATCATAACGTCTTTGACAAAGGCTGCTTTTTCTTCGATCGTCGGTAAGATGAGAACTTCTTCTTTGGCCACGGCCAGCGCTTCACTGGCTTTATAGGCTTCATTTAAGAGGACTGCAGACTTTTCAAGCGTTGATTGTTCATAGCTTTCTGGAAGATTTAAGCCGGCCTGTTTTTTTGCAATCAAGGAATCAGCGAGCTGCTTCTGGGATTTGGAAACGGCTGGCAGGATCTCTTTGCGGGCCATGGAAACCATGGTGCAGGCTTCAATGTGGAGCAGGTTGACATATTCTTCCATGAGAATTTCGTAGCGGGATTCAACTTCTTCGCGAGTCATGACATGCTGGTGTTCAAACAGCGCGATATTCTTTTCAGATTTAATATAAGGAACTGCATCAGCCGTTGTTTTGAGATTCAGCAGTCCACGGCGCTCTGCTTCTTCGACCCATTCATCGCTGTAGCCATTGCCGTTGAAGATAATGCGGGAATGCTTGATGAAGGTTTCGCGCAGCAGCTGGTGAAGAGCGGCTTCGAAATCCTGGGCGCCTTCAAGCTGATCAGCAAGTTCTTCCAAAGACTGGGCGATGGCTGCATTGAGCACTGTGTTGATGCCGGCAATGGACTGGCTGGAACCAGGCATTCTGAATTCGAATTTGTTTCCGGTAAAGGCAAATGGCGAAGTCCGGTTGCGGTCGGTGGTGTCCATTGGCAGATTGGGCAGAACGGCTGCGCCAATGTTCATGAAAGCTTTGTCTTTGGATCCATAGTTTTCATCGCGCATGATCGCTTCGATGACTTCAGCCAGTTCATCTCCAGTGAAGATCGAGATGATTGCGGGAGGTGCTTCGTTGGCCCCAAGACGGTGGTCGTTGCCAGCTGTCGCAACAGAGAGTCTTAACAGATCCTGATGCTCATCGACAGCTTTAACAATTCCAGCCAGGAATAAGAGGAACTGCAAGTTTTCATAGGGTGTGTCCCCAGGTTCCAGCAGGTTGGCACCAGTATTGGTGGACATGGACCAGTTGTTGTGCTTGCCGCTGCCGTTGATGCCATCAAATGGTTTTTCATGAAGCAGGGCAGCCATGCCATGACGGTGCGCAATCCGCTGAATGAATTCCATTGTCAGCTGGTTCTGGTCGGTTGCCAGGTTGGTTGTGGTGAAGATTGGAGCAATTTCAAACTGGGCAGGGGCGACTTCGTTGTGCTGGGTTTTGGCCATGACCCCCAGTTTCCACAGCTCCTGGTTGAGATCATCCATGAAGGCTTTGACGCGGGTCTTGATCGTTCCAAAGTAATGGTCTTCCATTTCCTGGCCTTTTGGAGCCATGGCGCCAAATAAGGTGCGGCCCGCATAGATCAAGTCACGGCGCTGGTTATACAGATCACGGTCTACAAGAAAGTATTCCTGTTCAGGTCCGACCGTGGTGCGGATCGTTGTGACATCTTCGTTGCCAAACAGGTGGACAATGCGCAGCGCTTGTTTGTTGATGGCTTCCATGGAACGAAGAAGTGGTGTTTTCTTGTCCAGAGCATGTCCGGTATAGGAACAGAAAGCAGTTGGAATACACAGAACGCCTTCTTTAATAAATGCATTGCTTGTTGGGTCCCATGCCGTATAGCCGCGGGCTTCAAAGGTCGCGCGCAAACCGCCGCTTGGGAAAGAAGAAGCATCAGGTTCGCCTTTAATCAGCTCCTTGCCCTGGAAAGCCATGATGACCTGGCCAGGTCCATCGGGAGTGATAAAGGAATCATGTTTTTCAGCCGTAATGCCAGTCATTGGCTGGAACCAGTGGGTAAAGTGAGTGGCTCCTTTTTCAATGGCCCAGACTTTCATTGCGTGCGCTACAGCATTCGCGATTTTTCTGTTCAGTGGCAGGCCCAGATCGATCGTTTTTTTCAGTTCTTTGTATGTCTCTTTAGGAAGACGCTCACGCATCGTGGCATCATCAAAGACGTTTTCTCCGAAAATCTCTGTGACGTTCGTGTTCATAATCCATCTCCTTAGTCTTGTCAATAAAAAAAGGCAATAACGAACCGGCTGCACCTTCGCCCGGTTTCAATGACTGCCAAGCAGTCCTGAAAGTTAGGCTTCAAGTGAAGCATTGCGGCGTCATTGCCTTTGACTGGTGAAAGATTACAAAATTTAGCGGGCACCTGTCAAGGATACGTCCTGAAAAATGAAAACTTTTTTCGAAAAGACATGAAAATACGTGAAAGCTGCTCGATTTACGTCGTTTTTAAGGGATTCTGGTTCTAAATCCCTTAATTTGACTGTTATGAATTCTCTATCCCTGAAATTTGGGAAAAATATGGTTTTTATCCCATGGATCTGGTAGAGTTTTTAAGCCTGAATCCGATTGGAATGTCTGATTAGGATTTGAACCAGTCTTATATAGATTGAATTCGACTCGATTCTGCTAAAGGAAAAGACGCGATCAAAGCGATGCCCACTGCTTTTTTCAACGAGCCGACACGATCCCTGAGTCATCGAAGAGTGAAAATCCGATTGCTGGGCATCCGGTTTTGATTTGTAAAGAAAGGCCGCTTTTTACGAAAAATCAAGCCGATTGCATCTCTGGATGGTTGAATCCAAAACGAACCGTCCCCAGATTGTCTATACTATTGAATAAACCAAACAAAAGCTGAATCAATCAGCGGTATGGTTTCTGAATAAAGTTTCGATATTCTGTCTGCCTCTAAATCCAACATTTCTGAAAAAACAGCGCCTTCTGCCTTTGACTACTCCAGCGTTCGATTGATCTTTTCAGTCTGGATGCAGACAGGATTCAATATCTGTTTTCAACGCGAATAAATATTTCGAAAATCGGTAATTGAAAGACTGAGATTCTGACCACAGCCATGAATTGCCATTGGGCCAGATCTTCAGAGATTTTTTGATGCTCAACCAGTGCTTAAAAACGAAGAATATGATCCATTTCCAATATAGAGCAGAACGTTTAGAGCAGAACGAATCGCAGGAACGTTTTCACAGTTGTTCATTCTGAACCGATCCAGAACGCTGCCAAGGCAGGGTAGTTCATATCACAGATCGGGTGTGACAATGATGCTGGCCGCTTTTTAGCCTGTTTTGCATGGACTGAAGGATGGAGGGGGCAGAAAGTTTCAGGAAATGGATTAAAGAAGGGAAATTGAAATGACGACTCGAGAAGATGTACTGAACTATGTCGAAGACGAGGGCGTGAAGTTTATCCGCCTTGGTTTTTACGACTTGTTTGGTAAACAGAAAAATGTATCTATTATGCCAAGACAGCTCAACCGGGCCTTTGAAAAAGGGGTGGCGATTGATGCCACCCAGATTTTTCCTGGCTGCACCCACGAGGGAACGGATCTGATTATCAAACCCGATCCTTCCACAATGGTGCTGCTGCCCTGGCGCAGCATGGAGAACGGTGTGATCCATATGGTCTGCGATTTGTATACGATTGATGGCAAACCTTTTGAAGCCGACACCCGTCTGTTGCTCAAACGCGTTCTTCAATCTGTTGCCAGCCAAGATCTGGAAGTGCTGATGGCTGCCAAAAATGAGTTTTATCTGTTTGAACGGGATGAAAATGGCAATCCAACGAAGAAGCCATTTGATCATGGCGGGTATATGGATGTGGCGCCTCTTGATCAGGGGGAAAACATCCGGCGCGAAATCTGCCTGATTCTGGAAGAAATGGGTCTGGATCCCCATAAGTCCTATCATCAGTCCGGACCCGGCCAGAATGAGATTGATTTTCACTTCTCAGATCCATTGCAGGCAGCGGATGAGGCCAGCCTGTTTAAATGGGTGGTCCGGACTACAGCCAATTCCAATGGCTTATATGCGGATTTTTCTGCTAAGCCGTTAGAAGACCAGGCAGGCAGTTCCATGCACGTTCAGGTCCGTTTTGTTGAAGGGTTAAAAAAAAGAGACGCCTTTATTGCGGGTCTGCTCAAATACCTGCCGGAAATGCAGTTATTCATGTGCTCGTCGCCACTTTCCGTCAAACGGCTGGCTTCGGTCAATGCGCCAGGTCGTTTTGATGTGTCGGATACAGTCCGCAATGTGATGGTCCGCATCCCGCCGTTGGCTAAAGATGTGATTGAAGTCAGACTCCCAGATTCACTGACCAACCCCTATCTCAATTTTGCGCTGGTTTTGATTGCCGGCCTGCAGGGCATCGAAGAAAATCTGGATCTGCCAAAGAACGCAGATCGCCCGGTCGCTTCATCCTTAAAAGAAGCCAAGGAACTCGTCCAAACTTCCCAGCTCATCGAACAGACTCTTCATCCTGATCTGGTGAATGCCTACCTGGCGGTGGAGGAAGAGTGTTAAAAAAGCGGCTGCTGATTGTCCAGGAGTGTCCAATTCTGCCGCAGGAGGTTTTTGCGGCTTCAGAATGGGAAATTGTGAATGCAGAAACGCTGGAAAAAGCCAAACGTCTTCTGGGGACTTCGACGTTTGATCTTCTAGCCGCCCAGCTGCAGCCGAAATCCTCGGCTCTCGGTTCAGGAGTTCTGGAACTGAGCACGATTCACTCGCTGTCTGCAGTGGTGTTCTGCCCCAGTGAAAAAATCGATACAATCAGCTACCAATTTCGAAGCGCCCCAATCCTGGTTCTGCCCTTGCAGACACCCAGGACTGTTTTATTGCAGGTTCTGGCTTACCTGTCCAAAACCGTTGATACCAAGCGCCGCCTGCAGGATTCTATTAATAAGGAAAAGCGGCGGTTTCAGGATGAAAAACTGGTCAGCCAGTGCAAAGTTCAGCTCGTTTCATTGTGCAGATGGAGTGAAGATAAGGCGCATCAGTATATATTGAAAACAGCCATGGACCATTCCATGACCAAATCTGCCGCTGCCCGGCAGATCATGCGAAAACTGGAGAGAATCGTCAATGAAAACCAAAAAAACCAATGCAATGCGTCATCTTGATACCCTCAAGCTGCCCTATGAACATTTCGATCTGAATTTAAAAGAAGCGGCCGATGCCAATACGGTTGCCGATTTGCTTCATGCCAAAAAAGAACAGGTCTTCAAGACTTTAGTGACCGAATCCAATGATAAGGAACATTTTGTTTTCATGATTCCGGCTGACAGGCATCTGTCTTTGAAAAAAGCCGCCAAGGCTGCCGGTAAAAAGAAAATTGAAATGGTCGCCCAGAAACAATTGCTTCCTTTAACCGGCTATGTCCATGGCGGCTGCTCCCCGCTGGGAATGAAGAAACAGTTTCCGACTTTCTTTGACCAGAGTGCCTTAGATTTTGAGACTATCTATTTTTCCGGCGGCAAAATCGGCGTCCAGATCCAGATGGATCCAAGACTGCTCGAACAGGCTGTCGAAGCAAAGGCGTTTGATCTTTGTGAAGATTAAGTCTAGAGAAAACCCTCAAACCGTGCTTAAAAGAAACGAAATATAAAGTGATGACATTTCTGATCATCACTTTTTCTTTTTTTGGAAATTCAAAGCGCGTCACTGCCTTCAAAAAAACGCTTCCGGTATAATCAGGAAGGTAGTTTTCAGGAATAGAAAGCGGGTATCCATTCCGAAAATGAATTCATTTTCAATTTATTTTCCAGTGAATTCAAGGAATAATTCCCAAGACTGGTCCGAATTCAGACATTCCGCCTTGTCTGCCCAGTGAACGCTTTCCACGCCTGAATACAATGGGTCTGTTTGTAAAACAAAATCCTCCCGAATGATTTCAGATCTTCGGTTTACAGATGGATTTCAGCTGCAGCATTTCTGGACTGATGGAAATGGATCTGGCTGGATATCTCGAGATTATTTTGTCTGAAAAGATCTGAATGGGTGATTCTTAATTATTTTTCTGGTTTTGTTTCGATCACAAAGGAGCGTAGGCAATGAAAGCTTTTGAAAAGAACGTTTATCAGATTTATCCCTTAGGGGCGGCCGGAGCACCATTTGAAAATGACCATGTGCTTACCCATCGCCTGTCCCGGTTCAAAAGTCCAGAATGGCTGGATCATTACAAGAAGCTGAATATGGATATGATCCTGTTCAATCCATTATTTGAATCTGCTACCCATGGGTATGACACCATTGACTATCGCAAAGTCGACTCCCGCCTTGGAGAGAATGAAGATCTTAAAGAACTGGTCAAGATACTTCACGACCAGGGGATTTCCGTCTTATTCGATGCCGTATTCAATCATGTCGGCCGCGACTTTCCGCAGTTTCAGGATGTCCTCAAAAACCGCGAACAGTCGGAATACAAAGACTGGTTCAACATCGATTTCTATGGCAATAACGGCTATAACGATGGCTTAAGCTACCAGAACTGGGAAGGGTATGATGCACTGGTTAAGCTGAACCTGCAAAATCCTCAGGTTGTTTCGTATCTGCTGGATACCGTTGATTTCTGGATCGATGAATTTGGAGTGGATGGCCTGCGCCTGGATGTGGCCTATTGCTTAGATCAGAACTTCCTGCGAACTCTCCATTCGCACGTGAAATCCAGAAATCCGGAGTTCTTTTTACTGGGAGAAACACTGCATGGTGATTACAACACGTGGGTCAATGACCAGATGTTGGATTCCTGCACCAACTATGAGTGCTATAAGGGGCTGTATTCTTCATTCAATTCCAAAAACTTTTATGAAATTCTGTATTCCTTCAACCGTCAGTTTGGCAAAGAACAATGGTGCCTGTACCGCGGCAAGCATCTGTTCAGTTTCCTGGATAACCACGATGTCAACCGCATCGCCTCTACTCTGGAAAACAAGAATCTGCTTCCGGCGCTCTATGCGATGCTTTATACCATGCCAGGCATCCCGGCTGTGTATTATGGCAGTGAATGGGGCATGGAAGGCGTGAAGAATCATAACGATACGTCCATTCGTCCAGAAGTCGAAGTTCCCCAATGGAATGAGCTGACCGATACGATCGCCAGACTGGCTAAAATCCATCAGGATCATCCGGAACTGGTCGATGGTGATTATACCCAGATTGCGATCAATAATCCCTGGTGTATCTACCAGCGTTCACTGAATGGAAAATCGATCTGGACCTGCATTAATCTCCTGCCAGAAAGTGTTGACATTCCAGTAAACTTTAATGGCGAGATGAAAAACCTGATGACAGATGAAAATGAGGCTGTCGAAGGCCGCGTTCATCTTGAACCGGAAAGTTTTAAACTGCTGGCTTTCTAAACGGAGGCATGACCGATCACCAATAAAGCCAGAATAGTCAAGGACTGAGGCTGAAATCATCCAAGCTGATTTGTATTCCTCTTAATACGAATCGGCTTTTTGTATGCATGCAAAACGGGAAAAGCCAAGAAGGATTCCGGTTCACCTGCCACGTGTATCTTTCCTCATGATTTTTGTTTAAAATAAACATATGAATCTGAATTGTTTAAACATTGTGCTTTTTGAGGATAGTGAAAGGGATGCAGACCATATCCAGGCCTCTTTGAAAGTGGCGCTGCAGTCGTATTCCTTTCAGCTGTCCTTTCAAGTCTTTTTTACGGAGCCTGAAAATTTGAAAGAGAATCCGTATCTCATGCAGGCGGATCTGGTTGTGCTTGACATGGAAATCGGAAAAACCAGCGGCATTCTGCTAGGCAAAAAACTCCGGCAGTTCTATCCAAACCTGACCATGATCATTGTCTCTGGATATACTGCCTATCTTGAAAAAGGATATACCATTCGGGCCGCCCGATATTTTTTAAAACCGCTGAATCCAGAGATTCTCAAACTCGAAATGCAGGATTTGATGGACGAACCCCAGTTTCGACAGCGAGCTTTGATTTTGGATCCGCGCTTAGGAGATTTCAAAATCCGTGTCGGCAGCATTGCCTTTATCGAATATCGAGACCGAAAATGCGTTTTCCATCTGACCAATGGCCACCAGATCGCAGCTTCGATGGCACTTCACGAAGCAGGTGAACTTGTCTGCAGCTATGGTTTTTCCTCTCCGGCTAAAGGATATCTGGTCAATCTTGCCCAAATCCAGTCCATCGAAAAGGATATGGTTCTTTTAAAAGACGGCAACAAAATTCCTGTATCCAGAAGGCGTCATAAGCCCTTTCAGTCTGCCTTTGAGCAATGGAATCGAGGCGGGCTGCTATGATTTTCATTGGTTCCATCTTTATGGTCTGGATCTTTATTCTCAGTCATCAGCTGCTGCATCCCGTTTTAAAAAGGCCGGGCCAGATGTTTCTTTGCCTTTTGACCATCCTGATTTTCACGACAAGTGCCTGGTGGTCTCGATTTTCACCGCTCTGGATGGTTCTGGTTCTTGGAAGCGGCTATTTCTGTTTTGGCTTCCAAGATTCACTTTTTGCCCGGATCACGGTTTTGTTTCTTGGAACTGTTATATGGATCGTCTTGTATATGCTTGCCATTGCCCTGATGGTACTCGGGAGTGATGTCTTGATTCCGGGTTTTCTCATACAGCAGTCCCTTTTGGTTGGGACCATTCTGAGTGTTTTATGTCTGGTCTGTTTGCGGCCGATTCGGTCTTTACTGCATCTGATCCTTGCTTCTTCTTTTTCGAAACCTGACTGGATTCTCTGGATTCCTGCCGTACTTTTAAGCATGCTTACGGTATGGTCTGCATTTTCTACAAAACAGGGCGGGATGGACACGATTTTGGTGGTTTTAATGCTGGCGATCGTCTGGATCTTGTTAGCATTTCATCTGAACCATGTTCTTAATCGAGAAATCCAGATTCGCGAAAACGAGCTGTCCAAACGACTGGATCTTTTACGGCGAAATTATGAACTGGAATTTTCGTATTTACACGAGCAGATCCATGACTACAGCCATCTCTATACGCTGGCTATGCAGGCAGGTCATTTCGATTTAGCCAAAGCGATTGATCACGATTCGCAAAAGCTGCAGAAGTTGTTTGCGCAAGTCTCATGCAGCTCCTGGATTTTGAGTGCTGTTCTGGTCGAGCACCAAAACCAGATCCAGGATTTGGATATTCAGATTTCCACAACCATGATCGATCCCGATCTTCCTGCATTGGCCACCAGCATGGTCTACCAATTGTATGAGGCAGCTTTGCAATCCGGACTGCAGGCTTTAGCTTGCAGTCCAAAGCGGGCACTTGTGTTTCGCCAGAACAAAGAGAATGGATCGACAGTCTTTATCATGTCCTGTTCAGCATCAGCTCAAATGCCTGATCTTTGCTTTCTTCCCAATGAGTGCAAGGTTGAATTTTTATCTGGAAAAGATCGTTCAAAACTTAAAGTCATCTTTCCCACTTCCAATACTCCACAAAAAATAAGCTAAACCTTTCAAAGCCGCCAGATCGGATCGTATTTCTACGCCTGTGATCTGGCGGCTTATTTGCCAATAAAAATCTCGAGGATTAACCACTTCGCAATGCTTTCCATAATCCATGGCAGTTGAATCTATGGCAGTCGATGTTTTTCAATCCAGCAAAATGGTCTGATCGCATGCTGCTGCCACTACGGGATCATGGGTGACAATGACGACAGTCTTTTGGCAATCTGCCATGAAACGAAGCAAGCTAATCACGGCATCCCGGTTTTTTGCATCTAACGCTCCAGTTGGCTCATCTGCCAGGATTAATTCTCCGGGTTTGAGCAACGCTCTGGCCACAGCCACGCGCTGTTGCTCTCCACCAGAAAGTTCGTATACTTTTCGTTGCTCAAATCCGCTCAATCCTGTCTTTGCTAAAGCGGCTGCAATCCTGTCATCCTTTCGCTTTCTGCTTTCTTTGACAGGATATAAAGCAATCTGCAAATTTTCTTTTACTGTCTGATCGTCGATCAAAGCGTAGTTCTGAAACAAATAAGAGATGTGGTTGCAAATCATTTTAGCTGCCTGACTTGAATCGGGTTTGGGCGTTCTTTTTCCGAAAAGGTAAACACTTCCTTCATCGGCCGGCTCGATCATTCCCATGATATTGAGCAGAGTACTCTTTCCTGATCCTGATGCTCCCATAATCGCGGTCATTTTTCCTTGCGGCAGAGTTAAATTCAAGTTTTCAAACAGAACCCTGTTTCCAAATGACTTCTTTAAATTTTTGACTTCAATCGCATTCATCCTTTATTCTTCTCCTTTTAGAAGCAGCGCTAATGACTTCTTTTCCTGATGTTTAACCTGCCAAATCCAAATCATCACATCCAATAAAAATAAAACGGCATAGAGGCAGTATCCCCAAAAATTCGCTTTTAATAAAATCAAAACAACGATTCCAGCACTCCAGATTGAAATGCTCATCAGTACTTCTTTTTTGTAACGAGAAGCCAGGGGATATCCATTCAGCTTTTTGACAAAAATTTCTTTCTTCCGGATTGTCAGCACAATCCGCAATAGATAGTAAGAAGCAAGGAGGTCAGAAAATCCCAGAAATAAAAGACACCCAGTGACCATTGAGATATAGATTCTGGAAGAGTTGATGAATTCTTGAGTAATCGTATTTGTCATTCTTTCGATTTCAACATGGTTGTCAGCCAGCTCATGATTGAGGATTGCTTGCTGGATTGCTTTTCTGTTTGGCTCAGTGTCCAGAATGCGAATTGGATTGGTCAAGGCACTGTTTGTCAGCCCGCCAGCATTTTCAAGATAGGGACCTTGAAGACAGACAAAGGCCGGATCATTGGCAAACAAGTCGCCTGTATTGATTAAATTTCCGTTTTGAAGAAATACCGGTTGATTGGCAGTTTTATACGTTTCGATATGAGTCGAAACAGCCTGTCCATTGACTGTATAGGGATAAGTAAATGCAAATTGGGCAAGGCTTTTTTCGTTTTCAGACATTGAATCTGGAACTAAGATGGTTATTTCATCCGTTTGAAAATATTCAGCGACCGGATGATCAAAGAAATTGGCAAACTGTTCAAGTTCATTTTCATTGACTTGAATTTCAAAAATCGGTCTTTCCAAAGTTACTGGTTCTGGTTCTGGTTCTGGTTCTGGTTCTGGTTTTGTCGTATTGAAGTAGTTCTGGTCATATTTCAATGCCTGAAAATACCCTGCATCGGCCGTTTGTTCAAGCTCGCGAAAAAAGGCGTCAAATTTTCGATTCAAGCTATGGTTGCCATTGAGCATCTGTTGGAATTCATCATTTACATACTCAAAATGCGTGAGTGTCATCTGGTCGGAAACAGAGTCATAAGCATGAATGGCTTGAATATGCCAAAACGCGGTTTGAATGAGTGTCACCGATACAGGTGTTGCACAAGCAAGAACCAGTATGACGGCTGCTTTCATCAAAGAACTGATTGTATACGGAAGCTGGCCGCGAACCTGATTTTTCAGCATCGAACCAATCGTAAAATTTCGGATCACCAGCAGGGAAATACTCGTCAGCACCAGACAGAGCAGCCATACCCCAAGTTCCATTGCACCTAGCCGGAGGCCAAATTGGAGATCTGGATTTCGAAACAATCCAAATGGAACGATTGTGGCGAGTATTCCTTCAAAAAATGCCACAAGTAAAATCTCTCCCATTAACTTCTTCCAGATTTCAGTGAGACTCCAGCCTTCCAGACGCAGAATGGATATTTCTTTTGCTTTTGAAAAAGGATAAAACAAGCAGATCATCATATACAAAAGCAGAAGGATCCCTGCACCAGCCAGCACGATTTTGGTCGGGCCAGGGGAATAGTTTTTTGCAAATCCTGTTTCCAGGATTTCATCCTTGGACAGTTCCAGATCATTGGCTAATTCGCTCAGAATCTGGTCGCGTTGATCATAGGCGCTGCAAAGAATGTAAGTCCCCTGCGATAAAACCAAGTCTGGATTACCTTTTAAGGACTGAAAAATGGCAGGTGAATCGTCAAATAGATCACGGATCAAACCGGTCTGGTTTTGATCTCCTGTCTGCCAAGTGGCAAGAAATTCCTGGTCAGACTGGGGAAGACGTCCAGAAGACAGGGGATAGTTTGCCGACTTCCAATATCCATCTGGGGCGACGATCGTTCGATACGTGACCTGTCTGTTCTCTTCTTCCTTGATGTCTTCTCTTATAAAGACTGCCTTATACTGATTGGATAACTTCTCAAATTCCGAAATGGCTCTCTGGCTGTCCATACCCGGCAAGGACAGAGTGATATAAGAATCCACTTTTCCCAAATGCTCTAAAGCGATATTGTCCGAAAACTGCGCATTCATACAGAAGAGCAGACAGAAGACAGCAGATAACACTCCACACATGAAAATGAGCGTTCTTTTCATGCTTACACCTCATTTCTAAGAAGGTTCAAAAGTCTCACATGGACTTTCGAACCGAAGTGATGGCTGCGGTTGAAGAGGGATCCGACATATAAATGATGGATAAATAAGGCAGTACTTAAGCTTTTGAAGGACTGTCTGTTATACAAGAACGCACCCCTGACCAGTGTATTAAGACCGACGCCTGCGATCATGATCCAGACCGCCCAGCAGCATAGGCGAGAAGTCCCCTATCATGACAGACTGTGGATCCATGGATTAAAGCTAGATTGATGTCATCTGCAAAAGACCTCAGAGCACTTATTTCATCGTTCCACTGTCCTCTTGTTGGGGATAGAGAGCAGATGTTTCTCCAGCCGGATTTGTGACTCATCTAGCAATTGCATCTGCCCAAATTGCTCTGTTTAATTTACCAACATTCATGATTAATTTTAGTATATATATGTATAACCGTGTCCTTTGCAACCGCAGCATCACTTGCACATCCACCATAAATGAAGAAGCAGACAGGAACAATGAGCTATGATCAACCGGTTTTGTTTTTGCATAAGTGGCTGCCTGGCACAAAGGCAAAGGAGACTTAAAGCTTATAAAACACTTTTCCTGGTATAAAACTCAACGTTTAGATTTAGCTTTAGTCTGTTGTACCCAACACAACCGGTCTGGCTGAAAACCAGAAATCTTTTTTTGAAGTCGTCTGGATAAGGGAGATGAAATGGTCTGGTTCGATGAGGACAGGTTCGTTTTTCCCATGTGCGGGTCAGCCTGATTGATTGGATCAGAAACTGAAAATGGAGAAGCCCTGTTCTACCAGGTAGAACAGGGCTTCTCCATTTGTTAGTCTGTTGAATGGGAATGGGGTGTTGAGTTTGTAAATATCACGCTTATGAATCATGGCTTTGCGCCTGATCGGAAGTTTCTGATTCAGTCTCGGTTTCGACTGAAGACTGCGCGGATTCTTCACTGGAATCTGATTCGGATGCACTGCTGGCGTCGTTTTCACTTGTCGAAGCGCTCTGGCTTTCCTGGCTTTGCTCACTGGAAGCAGGCTGTTCTTCGTTTGCTGCTTCTGACTGCTCGGCTTCGTCAGCCGTTTCGTTTGTCAGATCCGCTGTTTCCTGCAGGATTCTTGTCTGCAAAACATCGCGCAGGGAACTGTCGGTCACGAAATTGTTATAGGAGAACAGAAAGCCCAGGCGGGTGATGTTGCCAGCTGCCAGGACGAAGTTGATATCTTCGTAGAAGTAGCGGGGATCGACGACGTAAATGTTGCGGAAGTAAGGCAGCAGATACTGGATGACGTCATTGGCATAGGAATCCTTGAACAGAAGCAGGTTTTCATTGGAACTGCTTAAGGTTTCAATGTGAATCAGACCCTGGTTGGCGCCAAGGAAAACCTGGTACTGGTCTTTATGGTCCAGCGCTTCCTGGTTGTAAATGCTGGTGGTTTTGGAGCCATCATTCCAGGTGACCAGATATTCAGTCTGGTATTTATCCGGACAGATATAAATATCATCGCAAAGACCGACGGAGCCGGTTTTGTTGGCCAGCGTCCCTTCAAAAGTATCGGAAACTTTCAGGTTTTCAAAATCGTCTGGATTCATCGTGATGCCATAGGAATCCAGAAATACCTGGGCGCCATATCTGGCTCCAAGACTGGTCCAGTGATGATCCGTGCGGTAATAGATGTATTCATCTTTATGGTCTTTGAGGATCTGGCGGACATCGGCTTTGGAGGTATTCAAAGAGGAATACAGCTGATCAAGCGGGCCATTTTCATCGGTGGCCGGAGCATCGAGCGGCAGCTTATCCGCCTGGATATTGGCGGCACTTGGGGCGACCAGAACCGAAGCGGGCAGACCGGTGAGGTTTACAAATTCATTGATGGTTTCAATCTGGCTTTCCAGAAGCCCATCTGCTGGTGTGGACGGGTTTTGAAGCAGAGCGTTTTTGCCCAGATAGACATCATCAATTTCACGCTGGCCGCAAAGCCGGCGGAAAAGGTAGTTGACATGAAACAAAGTATTGCGGCCAAGAAACTGGTCGGAAACATAATCTTCAAACTGATCGGCATAGCGGCCAGACTGTAAGGCTGAAATCGAAAGCTTGGGAAAACCGGCTAAGGGTCTGTTTTCCACTTCTGAACGCACGGAGTCTGGAATGATCAGGTTGAGCACCATCACAGTGCAGCAGATGACGGAAAGAAGCCCATACAGGTACTTCTGATAGCGGGTAATATGTGGCTGATGTTCAGTTTTCTTCATAAAACGGCCTCCTTAAAATGCGGTATACAGGAAAGCCTGCGAAGTCTGGGAGATGAGCATTGCCAGACACAACAGAAAGCCTAAACCATAGCCAAAGGCTCCAAGTAAGCCTTTATTGAGCGGTATATGCCGGGAAATCCAGTTTGCTGCTTTTTTTGGCAGGCTGCCTGCACAGAAGATCGCTGCCGCAAACAGAACGGGAGCATGGAACAGATAAAACAAAGCCTGCGTATTGGCCAGGCCTGCAATGCCGATAAAGAATAGTCTTCCAATTCTTTGCAGGCCATCGAGCAGACTGGGGCTGAAAAACAGAATCCAGGAGATCATGGCCATCAATAAGACATAGACATGACGTCCAAAAGAAGGCAGTTTTTCAAGCAGGGCATTGAGTTTTTGATGTTCGAGCAAGATGAGCGCCCCCTGCAAAAGTCCCCAGACCATAAAGCTTAAAGTCGGGCCATGCCACAGCCCGGTTAAAAACCAGACCACAAACAGATTGAGGATCCAGCGCCTGTCACTGACTCGGTTGCCCCCAAGAGGGATGTAGATGTACTCACGAAACCAGTCGGTCAGTGAAATATGCCAGCGTCTCCAGAAGTCCTGAATCGAGGTCGCCATGTAGGGCTTATCAAAGTTTGCCGGGATATCAAAACCAAAAAGACTGGCCAGGCCTCTGGCCATACGGGAGTAGCCGGCAAAGTCAAAGTAAAGCTCAAGCATATAGCTGATGGCTAAAAGCCACGTGCCAAGCCAGGTAGAGTTGTTTTCCAGCCCGGAAAAAACCAGTGCCAGATTGTCAGCCAGAAAGACTTTAAAGAACAGTCCCTGCAAAAACAAAGCGGCGCCATACCGCTTGCCCCGGCGGGTTTGCGGGTGATAGGCGAGCTGGTCTTTAAATTTTGCATAATGTCCGATCGGCCCCATGTTGACCCGGCTAAAGAAGGCTGCAAACAGACCGAAATCGACCAGTGAGCAGGCGGCAGCCTTTTTCATGTAAACGTCTGCAACATAGGAGATAGACGAGAATATATAAAACGAAAGACCGATAGGCATCACAAAAGTCGAAAGAAAAGTTGTACTGCCCGTCAGCTCTTCGATCCAGACGCCGATATATTTATAGACCAATAAAAGCAGGATATTGACCGCAATACAGATCCATAGTGTTTTTTTGGCGTTTGGCATCGCCAAAAACGGGCGAAGCGGCTGTTTAGCACCCGTCTTGTCTGGTGCAGTCTGCGACGCTGTGGATTCATTTTCTGGATGATCGTAGTCATATTGAATTGCGCCTGCGCAGATCCAGTTCCAGAGCAGGACAAATCCCAGGATAAACAAGGAAGTCCATCCACCGGCAGAATAGAAAAGCAGGGAAATCAAAAGCAGGTAAAAATTGAGAGCTGATGTTTTGAGCCTCATCCTGTTTAAAAGCAGATAAATCAGATAGGAAAGGGGTAAAAAGACAAATAAAAATGAAAAGTCTGTAAACTGCATACCTAGTTCCCCTTAATTGCCTTTAAAAAGGCCTGATCGACTTTTGCGGGATTTTCACCCGCATAGTAAAGGCCGAAATTATCCTGGAAATCAATTACTGCTCCATCCATCAGGCTGGCCTGATCGGGAGCATACCCCTCATAAATTGATTTCTGGGATTCTTTACGATTGATCATTGCCTGTTCGATCTGTTCTTTATGAGCCGGATCAAACTCGACTAAAATCATTTCGCTTCCTTCCATGCCATTGCTTACCCGATAAAGAGCGATATTTTCAGCCAGGGAAGGATCAATGGAAAAAAGACGGCGGATTTTCAGGTTGTCCTGTTTTGGATATCTGGTCTGGTCAACCGCCGCTAGAACTGCACTTTCAACGCTCTCGAATGAAGCATGAGAATGGATGCTTCGCTGCAGGCAGCTTGAAAGAAAGAAGATGGCCAGAATGACAAGCAGAATGGCTTGACCATAAATATATGGGTTTTTGAACTTGCTTTTCATAAAAAGAATATCGAATTTTTATCCTCAAAAGCTCTGTGCGCTCACAGAGCTTGTTTACAGTGTTTTAAAGTTTGAATAGTCTAGGCGGGTTTGTGGGCTGCAATGAAGGAAGCCCGAGAGCCAAAGAAATGTTTTCCCTGGTCGCCCGCACTGAAATCAGTTCAGCGATGGATACTGGCTTTTGAGCAGCAGCTTGCCCCATTCATCATAAGCCGAACGGACAAAGTGTTCGCCATCTGGTTCATAGACCGATGGATCAGATACAAGTGAGCTGGCATCTACATACGTCCACCCGTTGCGCTCACACATTTCTTTGACCTGGCGGTCAAAGTCAGCCGTTTTTTCATAGCCAGGATTGGCGGCGACGGCTGAAGGAGAAGCAGGGATGATAGAGCAGACAACAATTCTGGAGTTCGGGCTCTTTTCAAGCAGCTGCTTGATGTAGCTTTCGTACAGCTCTCCATAGCCATCAGGCCCATTTTCCATGCCGACATTGGCCAGGACATCATTAAGTCCATAGCACAGATAAATGACTTCTGGCTTGCGGGTGCCAATCGTTTCGGCAAATTCGGGGATCCGTTTGATCTGGGCGCCGATTTCGGCCAGTACGATGGAATCCGGCAATAAATCATACGATTTAAACCCTTCAGCGCGCGAATCCCCTAAGATCACGGAGTTGTTGAACATCGGCCAGATGGAGGCAGTGTTGTTGTTAATGCTGTCGATTTCCTGATCGATTCGTGCTTGCTGATCCGCTGTTTTGCGTTCGTTGAGCTTGTTTTGAACATCATCCAGGTTTTTATTGGCCTGACTGCTCAGATAAGCCAGCCCCTCTTTTTTGCTTTGGGTGGAAGCAGAGCGCATTGCCCAGATGGTCACACCGGCAATCACCACGCAAAGCGCAGTGATCACAAGCAGACTGTTTTTAAAATTTAAGCTTTTTTTATGCGGTCCGGCTTCTTTCTGGGCTAAAGAGCCGGCCGGATTTTCTGAGGCGGCGAAAGCCTTGTTTGGCGTATCGAAAAACTGGGCGCTGCCAGGGCTTTGGTTGGTTTTCTTTTGGTTATTCATAAAGTTTTTTTCATATTAAGATGACGGAATTCATTTCCTGTATTTTGCAGGCTCAGGAATAGCTTTCCACGCCGGCCTGAAACGATTGGATCTTCTTTTGTAAGAAGATGAAATCAGGATCAGTCCTGCCTGAATATCGTATCGAAAAGATATTAAGATTTGCGAAGGAAATTCGAAACCATTTACATACGTACTCGGAATGCATGATTTGAAAGAGCTTCTCAGCTTTGATGGAACATGCAGCCAATCTGCCTGCTCGAAAGAAAAACGATATCCGATGGCTCATTTTCATCAAATGTTAACTGTTTAATATCATTTGCTTTGGGCTGTTGAAATCCAGAGCTGAAAGAGAAGGATTTGTTTGCGGCTTTTCAAAATTTTCTGGTATCCAGGCTGTATCGCTTAGCGAAGATGAGACGAGGCCAGACAGGATTGGTAAGGCTTGTCCCAAATGGAAAAGGACAAAATATTCTCGTCGATTTTTATGCAGGAAAGAGCAGATCCTCTGTCCAAATAAAATATGGGAAATTTTTGGCTGACCATATTCAAGTATAGCTGTAAATTGCAAAAAATAATGTGATTGAAATCGGAGAATTTTCGCATCCAAAGACTTTTCTTTAAAGACCAGCAGTTCTGGCAAAATCAGAATGGACAGAGTCTGGCGGAAAGAAAAAGGTTCAGAAGACAAAAGGCGGCTTGCCAAAATGTTTCATGTTCATCCTGAAGTCTTCGTGGGCCTGTTTTTTCTGCCGGTTGGGCATGAAAAAAAGCTGGAGGATATCTTCCAGCTTCTGTGCAGTCTTGATTCATTTGTTTGTCTGATTGAATCAGATGGTTTACTTGCTGTTGGCTTCGTTTACAGCTTCCATGATCTGGCTGAGGTTGATGGTGCAGCCGGATTTAACATCTTCGTTTTCTGCATATCCATCAGAGTTCAGTTTAACGGAATCAATACCGTTATCAACCATGTACTGTTCCAGATATTCAATCTGTTCGTTCCATTCTTTACCGATGGGGGAAGCGGATTTCATGCCGTAGTCAGCACCTTTTTCTTTTTTGGAAGATCCGTCTTCAGTTGTCTGGTCGATCTGGATAGCAGTTACTTTGCCATCTTTTTTTGTAACAGTTGCAGAAATTTCTGTACCGTCTGCTTCTACATAGGCTGTGTTGCTTGTTTCACCGGCACCGGAAGCAGCACTGGATGCCTCAGAAGAGTTGGAAGAGCATCCTGCAAATAATAAACCGGCAACAGCCATTGCTGCGAAAATACGTTTGTTCATTGATAAACCTCCCTGAAACTAATTCATTTACCATCAGATCTTATCTGATTCATATGGGGATTGGAATCGGATTGACCATTTGAGCACGGCTTTGCTGACAAATGACATGACTCGAAATAAATGGATTCGCTTTCAAAAAAGAACAAAAAGTACATTGATCGCGTTTTCATTGTTACATTTTTAAAAAATGCAGGTTTAGATGACATCTAAAGCAGAAATGGAAGAAAGACAACATTTGCAAAGAACACACGATGAAAATGGTTCTGAAAGCAAGAAAAGCATAGTTTCGAACAGCTTTTGTGACCTTTCTTTTTGAAAAACTTTGCTTGCACCAGCTCCAAAGAGGCAGCGCCGCACCAGAATTGAAAGCCGTCTGCTCGTACAGTCTGCTCGTACAGTCTGCTCGTACAGTCTGCTCACACCAGCAACAGAAAGATCGAGTGTTTCTGGAATTCCTCCAAGAATCCAGCACAAAAGCCGGGAAGATGCTTCTAAAACAGTCCAAAAGCTTTTTGCCGGAAATGAAAAAGGCAGCAGCGGCCATTCTGAATCATGAAATGGAGATCCACTTTCCAAAATCCAGAAGGAAAAGCGCTGCTGCCTGAAATTGCTCTTGGCTGCATGGGTTTTCAGAAGAACTGCTGCCGGCAAATTTTGGCACAACAGGCGTTTTGGTTCAATCCTTTGGTTCAAAGCCTTGCTGCAGTTCGTCTTGCTTATTTCGTTTTGTGTTTTTAATTCGTTGATATTTCGTTGAGTACTGGCTTTTTCTTTGAAACGCAGGATTAAAGAACAGCAGTTTCAAGGACCTCTTCAAGAACGTGCTCATCTTCTTTTCGTTTTGCGTTTTCAAGACTGGCTTTGACAAGACCTGCGAACAGGGGATGCGGGCGGTTTGGACGCGAACGGAATTCTGGATGGTACTGCACGCCGACATAGAAGGGGTGATCTGTATATTCGATGGCCTCAACTAAGGAGAAATCTGGACTGGTTCCAGAAATCTTCATCCCGTGTTCTTCGAATTCACGTCGATAGAGGTTGTTGAACTCATAGCGATGGCGGTGTCTTTCCCGGGTATGGTCAGCCTGGTACAGATTATGGAGCAAGGTATTGTCATGGATGTAGCAGGGGTAAGCACCAAGGCGCATGGTGCCGCCTTTTTTGATTTCGTTGGACTGGTTGACCATGAAGTCGATGATTGGATGTTCACTCGTTTCGTCAAATTCAAAGGAGTTGGCATCCGCATATCCCAGGGCGTCGCGGGCAAAGGAGATTGCCGCAATCTGCATGCCAAGACAGATGCCAAGGTATGGAATCTTATGCGTCCGGGCATACCCGGCTGCTGCAATCATTCCTTCAATCCCCCGGCCGCCAAAGCCGCCGGGCACAATGATGCCATCAACATCCGCAAAGACTTCATCAAGATTGTCAAGATGCTCAGAGTCAATCCATTTGATGGTCAGATCGACGCCATTTTCAAACGAACCATGCGCAAGCGCTTCGGCTACCGACAGGTACGCATCGTGCAGCTGAACATATTTGCCCACCAGACCAATGGTGACTTTCTGGTTGGCTGACTTGATCCGGCTAACGAGTTCTCGCCAGTCATTGAGATCAGGTTCACGGTAAGGCAGGCTGAGTTTGTCACAGACAACCTTGGCGATATCCTGGTCTTCAAGCATCAGAGGAACTTCATATAAAGATTCAAGCGTCCGATTTTCGAATACACTGGAAGGCTCTACGTTACAGAACAGGGAGATTTTGTCGAGAACTGATTTCGGGATCGTTTCGTCACAGCGCGCGATGATCAGATCCGGATGGATACCAAAGCTTTGCAGCTCTTTGACCGAGTGTTGCGTTGGTTTAGACTTAAATTCTTTGGAGCCGGAAATATAAGGAATGTAGGTGACATGGACAAACAGGCAGTTGCCGCGGCCTGCTTCCTGGGCAACCTGACGGATGCTTTCGAGGAATGGCTGGGATTCAATGTCACCGATCGTACCGCCAATTTCGGTGATGACGACATCAGCATTGGCGACCGTACCAGCGGACATGACAAAGTTTTTGATTTCATCCGTAATGTGCGGAATGACCTGGACAGTCTGGCCAAGGTATTTTCCTTCCCGTTCTTTGTTTAAGACGTTCCAGTACACCTTACCAGTGGTCAGGTTGGAATACTGATGCAGATTTTCGTCAATAAAGCGTTCATAGTGGCCAAGGTCGAGATCTGCTTCCAGGCCATCATCGGTGACGAAAACTTCACCGTGCTGATATGGCGACATGGTGCCCGGATCGACGTTAATATAGGGATCCAGTTTCTGTGCAGTGACTTTATAGCCGCGTGCTTTGAGCAGACGGCCGATGGAGGCTGCGGTAATTCCTTTTCCAAGGCCGGATACAACGCCTCCCGTTACAAAAATGTATTTCATAGTTCACCCCTTCGATCAAAATTTATGACGTGATTCTAGCGAGTTTGAAAACAACCGTCAAAATGATAGATCACGGTTTGGCTGATCGAAGAAAAAATGCCGGAAAACCTTGAAAAACATGGAAATCTTATAGAAGAAAGAGCTGTTTTCCTCCTCAGATCGATTCTGCCAGAAGCTCAAGATCCGCTCCTCTTATATATTCATATGTTTTTACTTGAAGATCTTCGTATTGGATCCATGCTGTACGAGTACGCTGTTTCAGCTTCCAGATCCATTCAAACAGCATTGATTCAGGATTTGTTCTTGAACCTCTGCTGTTTTTTATTCGTCTGGTGGAAAGGATCACCGCAAGGTAGAACCCTGAAAAGAATGATTTTGAAAAAACGTGGTGTTCCTTTTCAATAATCCTGCCGAAGACATTTCACATCCCTCAAACTGACAGGTAAAATCTGTATTGAATTCAAGAAAAAAAGAAAGGTCTGACAGTCTGAAAACTGGATAGAAGAGAAGGCAGACAAAAGATCGAGAAAAGTTTAAACAGGTTTACTTTGGCTGCTGACTCTTACAGCCTAAAACCAGTAAATTTTGACAGGAATCAGGAAAACAGAGGATGTCAAAGAAGTGGAAAGGAAAGAGAGAATGAATCGAACAGCAAACTGTATCCGGATGCTGATCCTTTTAAAAAGCCGGGGTCTTGTCAGCATTCGGGAACTGGCGCAGATTATCGGATGCAACGAGCGCAACATTCGGGAATACCGCAAAGATCTGGAAAAAGCCGGCTACTCCATTAAGGGCAGGCGCGGCGTTGGCGGCGGGTATGAACTTGACAGGACCACCCTGATTGCCCTGCCAGATCTGAACAGCCAGGAAATCGAAGCCCTGCGCAAGACCCGGGACTTCATCAGCTCTCAGACGGGCTTTCCCTTTACCAAAGAATCGCTGGCAGTCATGGATCAGATCCTGTCGCAGACCGCTCATCCGCTGCAGGAGACCCCGATCTACTTTGTCGGTGAAAATGGCCAGCATCTTTCCGAGAAAGGAATGGTTCTGCTCAATACCATCCGCAAAGCCATGGTTGAAAACCAGACTTTGGAAATGAGCTATCTGTCCCGCGCCAATACCCAGCCTTTAACCCGCCTGGTCGATCCCTATGCGATTATCTGTATGGAAGGGCGCTGGTATTTCTGCGGGTTTGACCATCTGCATCAGGAATATCGCAACTACCGGATTTCCGAGCAGCGCATTGTGGAACTCTACTCTTCTTTCCATCATTTCACTCGTGATCCTGAGTTTCGACTTCGCGATCATATCGGCAAGACAACGATTGTCCCGACCGATACCGAGACCTATGAAGTGGAAGTGCGCAAAGACCAGAAGCGCTTTTTTGAAGAAATCGACTGGGGCGATGAGTTCCAGGAGCTGGAAAGTAAGGGAGAATGGTGTCGATTCAGTTTTCAATCGAACAATCCCGAGCAGGTTATGCGATTATTGTATTCGATGAAAGCAAACGTCCGGCTTATGGCTCCATCAAGCCGCGTTGAACAATATGTGAAGGGAATGAAAGACATCCTTGCCAACTACGAATAAAAAAACAATCCATGCAAACGAACTGGCTGTCGCCATGCACTGCCCGCGCAAGGCTTTGCTTGCCCGAACGGAAACAATGCCGCCCCTGCTGCGGCCGGATCGGGCTGAATATCAGAAGATGTTAGATCTGCTTTTTGAGAAAGCTCACCTGCAGGAAGGCAAAGTCAACGATCCAACCGAGCGTTCCCTGGAAATTCTCGCGCAGGATGGCAAAGGGCGAAATCTTCGTTTTGAAGCCAAAGGGTTGCGAACGACAATCCCGGTGATGGTCAGAAAAGAAGATGGAACGTATAAAGCAATCTATCCAGTCTGCTCGACAGCGCCCAAAGAAAGCCTGCTCGATCTGCTCTGGATTGATCAGCAGATTGTAAAGCTTTGCGGTGTGACCATCAGTGAGCATGAATTTCTATACCTGAATAAAGCCTGTGTACGAAAAGAAGACGCAAAACCGGAAGATTTCTTCGCACTGCAGACCCATCTTAAAAAAATGCATGGCGGCTATCACCGCCAGAGCGCAGACGAGCAGATTGCCAGCCTCGAAACTTACATTACACCCGAAGAACTGGTCGAACTGGCCTGGAAAGTTTTTCGCACCCCGCCTCAGGCGCAGGTGGCGCGCCATGTCAAAATGTGCACCTCGCCATCCAAGTGTCCATTTTACAATGAGTGCTTCCAGGTGGAAGAACTTCCCGATCAGGCGGCAGCGCTGCTCAGCAGTTCATCCAATCGCAACGATTTTGATGAGCAGGGAATTTTTACCCTCGATCAGATCCCGGCCTCGATGATTGAAGGCACCAGCTTGCAGTATGCCCAGATTCAGGCGGCCAAAAGCTTGCAGGGGCTGTTCATGGATAAGCCAGCTTTGCAGGAATGGATGAATGATCTGGTCTATCCGATTACCTATCTTGATTTTGAATGGGATACCTTTGCGCTGGCTCCTTATGTGGGAATGAAGCCTTTTTCCGTGCTCTGTTTCCAGTATTCCATGCATATCGAACAGGAAAACGGCCGGCTGGAGCATTCCGTTTATTTTTCGACCGGCGACTGCCGTAAGGATTTCATTGAACATCTGTTAGCCGAAATCCCGCCGTCAGGCAGTATCATGGTCTTTAATATGGAAGGGGCGGAAAAGCTGCGGCTGATGCAGCTGGCCGAACAGTTTCCGGCGTATCGCCAGCCGCTGGAAGCTTTGTGTGAGCGGATGGTCGATCTGTCCACACCGTTTGAAAACGGCTGCTACTATGATCTGCGCCAGCGGGGCAAAAGTTCGCTCAAAACGCTGCTGCCCCTGTTTTCGACCAAGGATGGGTATAAGCTGCTCGAGGTGCAGAATGGCATGGATGCCGTCTTTGCCTACCGCAAAGCTTCCCGCACTGAAGATGAAAACGAAAAAGAAGAAATCGCCCAGCAGATCTGTGATTACTGCTCCATGGATACCTTTGCGGAGCGGGAACTGTTTCTCGGGCTGAAAAAGAAACTGGAGGGCTGATATGCCAAGTCTTGTTACCCATGCTTTATTCACGGAAGATGTCCTGCAAAAACTGCACAATCCGATGCTCAATGCCCACCGTAAAGTCATGATTACCGGCGGACAGGGACCGGACTTTCTATTCTTCCATAACGCAACGTTTACCCATTTTTTTAAACCATCTCCAATCCGCAAATATGGAACAAAGTTTCATGCAGAGCATATCAATGATTTTTATGCCAGTGCTCTTTGGTCCATCCGCCGTGAGAAAGATCGAAAGATTCGTGAAGATATGATTGCCTATGTCTGCGGCCATCTGTGCCATTGGGCTTTGGATTCCACCGCTCATCCGCTGATCTATTTTCGCACAGGCAACTGCAAAGGCCGCTCTTCCTGGGCTCATCACCGCTATGAGTCGTTGTTAGATGCAGCCATGCTCAAATATAAAAAGAATAAGACCATGGCCGACTACAATCCGGCCGTTGAATGCTTAAGTGATCAGCCGGATGTGGCCAGAGCGCTGGCCAGAGTCTATGTCCCGGCCATCGACAAAATTTATGGCGAACTGATTCCCGCCTATCATTTTGCCCAGGCTTTACAGGACTGGAAAACCATGCAGACCTATCTGTATGATCCTTCCAACCGTAAGAAGAAACTGGTGATCCCGCTGGAGAAAACGCTGGGGGTGGAATATCTGACTTCAGGCTGTTCGATCCCGAATGCTGCCGAAGACAATATTGATGTCTGCAATCTGCTCCATAACGAATGGCTCAATCCAGCGAGCGGCCAGCCTTCCACGCAGTCCTTTTTCGATCTGTACGAGCAGGCGCAGCACAAGGCTGTAACAGCCATTACTCTCTTTTTGGACGCTTTACGCGATGAACATCAGACATCAGCCTTCCTGGCTTATCTGGATGACCGCAACTATGAGATGGATGAACCTGGAAATCCAAAACCAGTCTACTTTGATCCGGTCGATCTGTCCCTATAGCCAGAAACCTTTTTACAGCAGCCTTGACTCTGACAATCAAAATGGCTGCTTTGGCATTCTGAATGGCTGTTGCTCTGGGGATCAGAGTGGCTGTTGTCTGGCGTGTCGATCAAAAAACAAAGGCAGATTGACAATTTAAATTTGCAGTTTTGATCAGGCGGGCCAAAAAGCCTGCCTTTTTAAGCATTGCAGGCAGGATTTATTGTTTTGAAAACCAAAATGGAGAATAGACAGGTACACAACAGAGAGATACACAACAGACAGATACACACATGGAGAACAGAAACTTGATTCCAACGTCAAAGAATTCAGGCTTCAAAGAAGGGAAGGGATGTTATGTTTTTTAAAGGCCGGCCCTACATTACCGGGGCTTTACCATCACCAGAACCAACAATCCAGGAACTTGAGCACCGTCAGATTGCCTATCAGGCTGCCTGTGAAGGGATTGTCCTGCTGGAAAACCACAACCAGACCCTCCCTTTGCAGCCTGGCCGGATTGCCTTATATGGATCCGGCGCCTCTCGAACCGTGAAAGGCGGGACCGGCTCAGGAGAAGTGAACGAACGGTATACGGTGAATATCCTTCAGGGCCTGGAAAATGCTGGATTTACGATTTCCACAAAACGATGGATTGAGGATTTTGAAAAAGAATACCATCAGTCCAGGGTGGATTATGCGCTCAAAAAAGCAAAAACCAATGTCCTGGATCCAACCGCGATTATTGATGTCATGAAAGATCCGCCCATGCTGCCAAGCGGCCGGCTGATTGATGAAAAAGACATTCTCGACAGCAAGACCGATACGGCCATTTATGTTGTGGCCAGACAGGCGGGAGAAGGCACCGATAAGAAACTGGACAACGAAGAATTCCATCTGACCTGGACAGAAAAAGAGAATCTGCACATTCTGGCCAGAAACTATGCCCATACGATCCTGGTCATCAACTCTGGAAGTCAGATGGATCTGGGAAAACCTGAAGATCTTCAAGTCGGAGCGCTGCTTTATTATTGCCAGCAAGGAGAAGAAGGCGGCAATGCGCTTGCTGATCTTTTGATGGGGAAAGTGACGCCGAGTGCCAAACTGACAAGCACCTGGCTGAATGCCTATGAAGATCTTCCTTTTGGGGAGGAATACAGTTACCTGAATGGAGATACCCATCATGCCATTTATAAAGAAGGGATCTTTGTCGGGTACCGCTATTTTGATACCTTTGAAGTCCCCTGCCGCTATCCATTCGGATATGGATTGAGCTATACAGACTTTGAAATCGATTGTCTGGAAATGAATGTGTTCCAGAAGAAAGTCCAGATCCGGGTCAGGGTAACCAATACTGGCACGAGGCCGGGCAAGGAAGTGGTCCAGTTTTACGTCAGCTGCCCCCAGGGAAATTTAGATAAGGAATACCAGCGGCTGGTTGATTTTGTCAAAACCAGAACCCTCGAACCGGGTGAATCCCAGATTCTGCTCTTGCAGGCACCCTTCAAACAGCTTGCTTCTTACCATACGCGTAAAGCGGCCTGGATTCTCGAAGAGGGAACGTATGTGCTTCGCGTTGGAAATTGCTCAGCGCATACTCAGGTTGGCGGCTTGCTGATCAATGAGAAAACACAGACTCTCATCAATGGCCGCAATCTGTGCATGGCCAAAGAACCAGTCACTGAGCTGTTTGCACCAAAAGAAAAAGTCCAGGCAAGACTGAACCGGCAGATCCTTGAAGCTCGCAAAGAGGGAGTGCCCACGATGCTGGTTCCAGCTCTTCCTGCCTGGGGCATTTGCTATCACCGGCCAAAGATGGATTTCGGTGCGGATGTCATGAAAATTCTGAATTCTTTGTCTGTCAAAGAGAAAATTGAAGTCCTGGTTGGAGCCGGGTATGAAACCTCCCTCCAGGCCAAATATATTGCTTCGTTTGCGAGCGTTGGCAAAACGACCGACAAGCTGTGGAAAAAGAAGATCCCGGGCGTGAATCTGTCGGATGGGCCGGCGGGCCTTCGCATTGCCAGAGCAGCAGCTGTGCGTAAAAACGGTCTGCTTAAAACCAGTGAATTTACGATGAGTTTCATGGAATTTCTGCCTGAGGCTTTCAAATCTTTTATGCTGGTCAATCCCAAAAAGGATAAAGTCCTCTATCAGCACGTCACCGCTTTTCCAGTCGGCTGCGCACTGGCCCAGAGCTGGAACCAGGCTTTATGCCATCAGGTGGGCAGGGCGCTTGGCGATGAGATGAATGCCTACCTGGTGACTTACTGGCTGGCGCCGGCAATGAATATCCAGAAAAACCCATTGTGCGGACGCAACTTCGAGTACTACTCAGAAGACCCAATTGTCTCAGGAAAAATTGCCAGTGCCGTCGTCAAAGGCGTCCAGACAATTCCAGGAACTTACGCCGTGATCAAACATTTTGTGGCGAATAATCAGGAAAGTGACCGCACGCAGTCTGACAGCATTGTGGATGAGCGTCCATTACGGGAAATCTATTGTCTGGGATTTCAGTATTGTGTCCAGGACGCGCATCCAGCCGCAGTGATGTCCAGCTATAACCGGCTCAATGGCCTTTACACGGCCAATGACAGACAGCTTTTGACGGATCTGCTCCGAGCGGAATGGGGCTTTGATGGCATTGTCATGACCGACTGGTATGCCACGGGAAAAGGACTGGCCAGCAACGTCGACTGTATCAAGGCTGGCAATGATCTGATCATGCCCGGCACCTGGCCGGCAAAGCAGCAGATCTATAAGGCTCTAAAGGAACACCGGCTTTCTGATTACGATCTGCGTCTGTCGGCAGCCCGGGTTATTGATGAACTGATTCATTCCAATGTCGCCCGACGCTTTCTTGCGGAAAATAAAGAAAGCCGATTTGAACCGCTCAGGAAAGATCAGTGAGTAAAGTTGAGACGCATCTCAAAGTGATGCAAAACCAACGGGTTTTAACAGAAAAGCAGCGCGTAAAACAAGTAGTCTGATTGCTGTCTGGCCTCAATGGTCAGGCAGCATTTTTATGTCTGATGGTATGTTTGGTGGTGTGCCTGCTTATGTCTGTGCAAATTGTATGATTTGATCTTCAAAATCATGTGATATTTTGATCTTGCTGGATTTTTGGGGAGGAGAAGGGATCGCACAAGGAAAAAACAGACAGGCATTATCGTGAAAAAATCGCAAAATTGAACACATTTCACCTCTTACTAACTCATAATTAGGTCATTCATCAAGAATGGCCTGTTTTTGAAAGCCCGATTCTGGCTATAATAGGGCAGCGAATGATTTGAAAGAGGAAAAGAGGGAAATTATGTTTAAAATACTTCGCAAAGAAGTTCTCAATCCTACAGTCATCTCGATTACTGTAGAAGCGCCCCATGCTGCCCGTCGAGCCAAGGCTGGACAGTTTGTTATCCTGCGTGTTGATGAGGAAGGCGAACGAGTACCCTTTACGATCGCTGATGCCGATCCTGAAAATGGAACGGTAACCATTATTTACCAGGTGGTCGGTGCGACGACTCGAAAACTGATGGAACTTGAAGAAGGCGACGAACTGGCTGACTTTGCTGGTCCGCTTGGTAAACCGTCTGAAATCACCGGTGAAAATGTCGTTGTTATTGGCGGCGGTGTTGGATGTGCCATTGCCTTGCCAACTGCCAAAGCCTTTCATGAAGCTGGCAAGCATGTCGATACCATTGTCGGTTTCCGAAATAAAGACCTGGTTATTCTGGAAGATGAATTCCGCAATGTATCGGATCACTACTATCTGATGAGTGATGATGGCAGCGTTGGCGAGAAAGGTTTAGTGACCGCAAAACTTGAAGAACTGATCAAGAGCGGCCAGAAGATTGACAAAGTAATCGCCATTGGACCGCTGATCATGATGAAATTTGTCTGTGCCCTGACTAAACAGTATGACATCCCGACAATTGTCTCCATGAACCCAATCATGATTGATGGAACCGGGATGTGCGGGGGATGCCGTCTGATGGTCGATGGCAAAATGCAGTTTGCCTGCGTAGATGGTCCAGATTTTGATGGCCATAAAGTCGACTTTGACGCCGCGATGAGCCGCAATCGTCAGTATTCTGAAAAAGAACGCCATGACTATGAACAGACATGCAATCTGCTTAACATGAAGGAGGGACAGTAAGGATGCCAAATATGAGAATGGACAAAAATCCGATGCCTTCTCAGGCTCCGGAAGTCCGAATTACAAATGTTGACGAAGTAACACTTGGCTATACCCCTGAAATGGCCATTGATGAAGCGAAGCGCTGCCTGGGATGCAAACATAAACCTTGCATGCAGGGTTGCCCGGTGAATATCCATATTCCGGATTTTGTTGCCCGCGTTGCCGAAGGTGATTTTGAAGGCGCTTATGAAATCATCTCGTTAACAAGCTCTTTGCCTGCAATCTGCGGCCGTGTCTGCCCGCAGGAAACCCAGTGCGAAGAACGGTGTGTACGCGGCATTAAAGGCGAACCGGTTGCGATCGGTCGTCTGGAACGTTTTGTGGCTGACTACATGCGTGAAAAAGGCGAAGCCAAACTGGCTGCTCCCGAGCGTAATGGACACAAAGTGGCCATTGTTGGTGCGGGTCCGGCTGGTCTTACGGCTGCCGGCGACTTGGCAAAACTCGGTTACCAGGTTACCGTTTTTGAGGCGCTCCATACGCCTGGCGGCGTATTGATGTATGGAATCCCGGAATTCCGTCTGCCGAAAAGTATCGTGCAGCATGAAATCCAGAAACTGCGCGATCTGGGTGTGGAAATCGTGACGGACTATGTTGTCGGTCGTTCCGGAACCATCGATGAGTTAGTCGATGACGGTTATGAAGCAATCTTTGTTGGCAGTGGTGCTGGTCTGCCTAACTTTATGAATATGCCGGGTGAAGAATTAAAAGGTGTATACTCTGCGAATGAATTCTTAACCCGTTTCAACCTGATGAAAGCCTATCGCGAAGATTCGGATACCCCGATTCAGCATCCAACGAAAACGATTGTTGTTGGCGGCGGAAACGTGGCCATGGATGCGGCGCGTTGTGCAAAGCGTTTAGGATCGGAAGTCCATATTGTCTACCGCCGATCCCTGGAAGAGCTGCCAGCTCGTAAAGAGGAAGTGGAACACGCAATGGAAGAGGGAATCATTTTCGATCTGCTCAACAATCCGGTGGCCGTCCACAGTGATGAAAACGGAAGTGTCAAAGCGGTTGAATGCATCCAGATGGAACTTGGTGAGCCAGACGACAGCGGTCGCCGTCGTCCAATTGCCAAAGAAGGATCCAATTTCATGATGGATGCAGACTGCATGATCATGGCGATCGGTACCTCTCCAAACCCATTGATCCGTCATACGACTGAAGGTCTTGAAACCAACCGGAAAGGCTGTCTGATTGTCGATGACAATGAAATGACAACCCGTGATGGTGTTTTTGCGGGCGGCGATGCGGTGACTGGTGCAGCTACGGTCATCTCTGCTATGGGTGCTGGTAAAAAAGCCGCTGCGGCGATGGATCAGTACATCCAGAAGAAAGTGCGCACCGCTTAAATTCAACTGTGATTTTAAATGCCGGATCTGCCTGCAGGCAGGCCGGCATTTTCTCTGTTCGAGAGCTAGGGGATAGAGTTACGGATTGAATATTGTGGATTGTACAGGGCGTCCAGGCGAATATCCGTATATAATGGAGACAGATTTACTCGGCTTCGAGAGGCTGAATAGGTCTATCATGGTGGACTAAAAGCGGTCAATTTCTGGCACTATGGAGGATAATTGTCAAATCTTCGATGCCTAAAGAACAAGTTGATTGACAGCGTTTGTCAGACCATTAAAATATTTACGTTACTGTATATCAAAATCAAATAAGGAGTTCGATAAACTATGATCAGTTCCAATGATTTAAAACCAGGACAGACCATCAACGTGGATGGTGAAATCTACGTCGTACTGGATACTCTCCAGAACAAAACTGCAAGATCTGCCATGGTCGTTAAAGCAAAAGTGCGCAACCTCAGAACCGGAAGCAATGTTGAGCTTTCCTGGGGCGGCGGTGAAAAAGTAGAACCAGCGATGATCGACAAGCGCGAAATGCAGTATCTGTATGATACAGATGACGCGATGGTCTTCATGGATAACGAAACTTACGAACAGGTTGAAATCCCAACAAGCCGTCTTGAATGGGAACGCAAGTTCATCAAACCAAATGACAACGTGAACATCACAAGCTACGAAAATGAAATCCTTGGTATTTCTCTTCCAGATAAAGCAGTGCTGCAGGTTGTTGAATGTGAACCGGCTGTAAAAGGGGATACAACTTCTTCTGCCCAGAAGAACGCTAAACTTGAAACCGGTCTTGAACTGAAAGTGCCATTATTCATTAATGATGGTGAAATGATCGTTGTTTCTACGGCTGACGGAAAATATTCCGGCCGTGCAAAATCCTGATCCTGAAAGCCGCTTAGCGGCTTTTTTTATGAAAACCCCTTTATTTAAAGGGTCCTGGAGTATATTATTCCTGAGATTTTGCTATAATAGAAACAGTGTTCAAGGAGGAGAAGTATGACAAAACTGTCTCGAAAAGATAAGTATCGCGATCTGCGCACGTCTATCGAGCACGAAGCCAGTCAGACAGGCCGGACCGAGAGGTCGGTGCGCCTGGCCGCACCGGATCTGCGCGCGGATTTGCGAAAAGAGAGCAGAACGGATCAGATTCCCGTGCTTGAAGACCTGCTTGGAGAAGTCAAGCAATACAATCTAGACAATGGCGACCTCAACCTGGAGGATACGCAGATGCAGATCCTGCATAATCTCAACAGCGAAAAAACAGCCAAGGCCAGACGCAAAGAGCATCTGGTTGCCATGGAGCAAAACGAAGATGCCGGCGGTACGACCCGCAACCTGTATGGTTCGGACCTTTCTTCAGTGATTTCGGCGCAGACAAGACCTGTCTCATCCAGACCGGTTCCAAGTCAGAATAAAAACGCGTCCATTGCCAACACCGCTGAAAATCCGCGGGCAATTCAGGCTGACGAGATCGTTGAAGAAGATTACCTGGATCTGTTTACGCCAAACGCCAAGCAGGAAGTGGTTCAGGCCATTCGCAAAGACGACAGCTTTGAAACTTCACTTTCTGGCAATAAGGCTAACCGGAAAAAAGAAAAGAAGAAAACGGCGAACGCACCCAGACAGGTTACAAACCGCTCCAAAGAGTTTGAGGACCTGTTTGAAAGCACCACTTTACCCGCTGCACCAAAGGCGCAGCCCAATGCGCGCCCACGCCCAAAAAATACGTCCCGGCCTGCTGGCCAGGAGGCTGAAGATGACTACTTTGCCACCAATCGCTCGCGCTCAAAGCGCAATAAAGAGGATGAGGAGGACAAACCAGCAGGGAAGGGCGCAATGATCTTTATGATCGTGTGCTGTGTCATTCTTGTCATTTTGATCGTACTGACTATCTTCTGGATGTCAAAATTGGGGATTTTCTAAATGAAAGCATTTAATGTAGCCTTAGATGGACCAAGCGGTGCTGGAAAAAGCAGCATTGCTGATGTCATTGCAAGCCGCTATGGCCTGACTCACCTCGACACCGGGGCGATGTATCGGGCGATTGGTCTGACTTTGCATAACCAGGATATACCCGCAAAGTCGGGGAAGACGCTCGATCAGGCTTTAGCCGGCATAGATCTGCAAATCAAAGATGGCCTGGTTATTGTGAATGGCCAGGATGTCTCTGACCAGATCCGCCAGCCTTATGTCTCTGCGCTTGCCTCGAAGTATTCAGCTCTTCCATCCGTCCGCCGCAAACTGGTGGTCCTTCAGCAGCACATTGCCGCAGATAAAGGGTATATTCTTGATGGACGGGATATCTGTGATGTCGTGCTGCCAGATGCAGAAGTGAAGCTGTACCTGGATGCAGCCCCTGAAGCCAGAGCCCAAAGACGTCTGCTTCAGGATCAGGCCAAAGGCATTGATATATCTTACGAAGATGTTCTTAAAGGGATCCTCGAGCGAGATGAGGCAGACCGCAACCGCAAAACGGACCCGCTTCGCATCTCCGATGCGGCGGTGATCGTGGACAGCAGCCATCTCAGCTTCGACCAGACAGTCGAAACCGTCTGTAAGATCATCAATCAGACCCTATTAAAGGAAGCATAACTATGATTAAAGGAACAGTAGCGGTTGTCGGCCGCCCAAATGTCGGAAAATCAACCGTTTTCAATCGAATTATCGGCGAACGCAAAAGTATCGTCGATGATATGCCCGGCGTCACCAGGGACAGAATTTATGGCAAGGCCGAATGGCTCACCCAGGAATTCAACCTGATTGATACGGGCGGTATTCAGATTCAGGATCAGGATTTTGGCGATGAAATCAATATGCAGGTGGATATTGCCATTGAAGAAGCCGATGTCATTCTATTTCTGGTCAGTGCTACAGAAGGGGTGACCAGTGATGATATCGCAATTGCAAGAAAACTCAACCGTTCGAAAAAACCAGTTGTCCTGGCGGTAAATAAAGCCGATAATGAAAGTCTGCGGATGGGAATCTATGATTTCTATCAGCTTGGAATTGGTGACCCGCTGCCGATGTCGGCAGAACACGGAACCGGCGTTGCAGAAGTGCTCGATGAAATCGTCCGTCTGCTGCCAGACAAGAAACTGAAATCCTATGATGGCATGACCACATTCTGTGTCATCGGCCGGCCTAACGTTGGCAAAAGCTCACTAACAAACGCCATTCTGCGTGAGGATCGGGCGATTGTCTCTGATGTGGAAGGAACAACCCGCGATGCTGTCGATACACCTTTCCGTTATGAAGGCCGCGATTATGTCATTATCGATACGGCAGGGATGCGAAAGCGCGGTAAAATCTACGAGAATATTGAAAAATATTCCGTTTTGCGCGCTGTATCCGCCATTAACCGGGCGGATGTTGTACTCTTCTTGATTGACGGTGAAAAAGGAGTCCGGGAACAGGATAAGCATGTGGCCGGAATCGCTCATGATGCCGGTAAAGGTGTCATCATCGTCTATAACAAATGGGATACTGTCGAAAAAGACGACAAGACCATGAATGAAATCACGAAGAAAATCCGGGAAGAGTTTAAATTCTTAAGCTACGCACCGATTGCGTTTGTCAGTGCCCTGACGGGTGCAAAAGTAGGAAATTTAATTCCATTAATTGACCAGGTTCATGATGCATGCACCATGCGGGTGCCAACAAATGTGCTCAATGATGTTATCATGGATGCGCAGATGATGAACCCGCCAAAACCACACAACGGGAAACAGCTGCGGATTTATTATGCTTCACAGGTTTCGGTCGCACCGCCGACAATTCTGATTTTCTGTAATGAGCCAGAATTGTTCCATTTCTCCTACAAGCGTTATCTGGAGAATAAACTGCGGGATGCTTTCGGCTTTATCGGCACTCCAATTGTAATCAATGCAAGGAAACGATAGTTATGAAAACAGCAGTCATTGGCAGCGGAAGCTGGGGCACCGCCTTAGCTCAGGTGCTTGCCGATAACAATCAGCCGGTTGAGCTGATTGGTGTCAATGAAAGTGAAATTCAGGACATTAATCTCAACCACAAAAACTCGAAGTATTTTCCCCATACGGATTTAAACCCAGACTTAAAAGCAACCGACAACTGGGATGTCTTAAAAGATGCCGATGTCATTTTGCTGGCAGTCCCGACACAGGCCATTGAATCAGTTGCTGCCAAAGCCGCACAATATGCCACTCGCCCGGTTATTTTTGTCAACGTTGCCAAAGGGTTTAATCCCAAAACTGATGAGCGCATGAGCGAAGTCATCCGCCGGGTTGTTCCAGCAGAGAAACTTTCCTCAGTTGTCTCTTTGATTGGCCCCAGTCATGCCGAAGAAGTTGTTGAACGCCAGCTGACCTCGATTGATGCCGTCAGCCAGTCTGAAAAAGACGCCCAGATCGTTCAGGAACTGTTCTCCAATCCATACTTACGAATTTACACAGGAACAGACGAAATCGGCAGTGAACTGGGAGCCGCTGTCAAAAACGTTATGGCGATTGCCAGCGGTATTATTAACGGATTAGGCTATAAGGACAATACCAGGGCTGCCCTGATTACCCGCGGTCTGCAGGAAATGATCCGCTTTGGCACTCACTTTGGCGGCAAGCCAGAAACCTTTATCGGTCTGACAGGTGTCGGAGATTTGATTGTAACCTGCTCTTCTGAAAATTCCCGCAACTTCCAGGCGGGAAAACAGATCGGACAGGAAAATGATGTCAATCACTTTCTGGCCACCAACACCAAGACCACTGAAGGGATCCGGACCGCAAAAGTTGTCCACGATTTAGCCAAAGCCCAGCAGATTGATATGCCGATCTGCGAAGAAGTCTACCAGATTCTGTATGAAGGAAAAGAACCGAAAAACTGTGCTAACGATTTAATGTTACGAGATTTAAAGAAGGAGTTTTAGTATGCCAAAGTATGTAAACAAAGATTCTCTGACAGATACCCTTTATTCTCAGTTCCATCTGAAGAAAAAGGATGCCGCTGAGATCATCAATACTGTATTCGAAGAAATGTCCCAGGCCCTTGTCTCCGAGGGAACTGTAGAAATTACCGGATTTGGAAAATTCATCATTTTCGACCGGAAAAGCCGCATGGGAATCAACCCTGTAACCAAGGAAAAAATGGAAATCCCATCGACCAAACTTCCAAAATTCAAACCAAGCCAGACCCTGAAAAACAGATGCAATAACCGGAATAACTAATTCTCCGCAATTTGAAAAGCCCTCTGTAAATCCGTAACATGGATTTGCAGAGGGCTTTTTCGATCCTTTGTTTTCAGGTTTATAAACACAGGCCGGACACCAGGTGGCTGGCATGGATTTAAAGTGCAGTTTCAGGACGGATTCTTTGTATTATCAGGTAACGATTTCCAGCTCAATTCAAGTTAAAAGGTTATGTTGAAATTATTCATCGATTGATCGGTTGATGACCAGTAAAACAGCGACCATGATCAGAACCAGACCAATTGCAACACCATTAGCCATCAGTAAAACCGAGTAAACCGGATTCGAAAACATCAAGACTACCGCATTGTAGGCAACCATCTCACCAAGAAACAGGAGGACGTAGCGCAGACACTGACCAGACACTGCTAACGGGAAAAATTTTCCCGTTTTATCACGCAGCCAGGCTAGAACTCCGGCACAAACAGTCCAGATCCAATATCCAGTCATTGACAGACGAGATCCATCAATCACAAGCAGTCCGCAGGCAAGAGGGATAAGCGCAGCAAGCTGTATGGTCAGATAGATATGCTTATTGATGACTGGCTTTACACCTACATCTAATCCTGGATCGACTTTGGCAAACAGTTTCATAAAAATTCTTCTCCTTTTCTTTTTTGATCTTGAGAATGCTTTGCGTAATGGATGATTCAGTAGGAGCTGTTCTATCTTGTCCTGGATTGATAAGATATTCGATACAGTTATCGATGAAGCGTACAGGGATAAACCGGTTTATTATGCTTTTTATAATGATGCGTGATATCATCCATTCAATGATTTTTCTTGCACTCTGTTTTTATAAACAAATTATAAAGTGTTTATCGATACCGTTAAAGTATAAACTAAACTGTATATCCAATTTTTATCAAAAATATCTAATGCCATTCACTTAAGGAAAAGAATATCTCAAGGACGAGGCCTTTAAAGCCATCATGGACCCAGATGATTTCTCCGGTCTTGTGGTTCACGATTGTTGTAAGGCAGGTATGTTCCTTTTTATGGCTTGTTTCATCAACCTCAATAGCTTCAAGATTTTCATCCTTCACTTTGGGGTCTTTCTCCTTGGCTTTCTGAACATGGGAAACGATGGATCCGACAGTTCTCCAGTTGATTGTCATCTGCTTACAGACGCGTTTTTCCAGCAAAAGAAAGAAGATGCCAGAACGACATCTTCAATAAATCAAAATAAGGTCACATCAGACACTTTGCGTATGGAGCGAGTAGTCTGGTACGGTTATGGCTTTGAAGCCATTAAAAGATCAGTTTTCCACAGAAGATGTTGACTCTTCTTTACTTTCCCAGACGGAATTATACTCATCTAAATTTAACATCTGGTCCTCTTTAGAATTTGTGTCTGAGGAAGAGCAACCATAAACAAAAAGCATAGAGCTGCTCAGAGTAATTAAACAAAATTTCCGAAATGTCATAAGTACCTCTCTAAATATTAAGGCTTAAACGTTGCAACGCTCTGTTCTTGAAAGGCCCTGACAACACAAGTACCATATACTTTGATCATGTCCCCACTATAGCTTGCATATCAAGAAGCTCATTGCGATCCGTTATTAGCAACAGGAGCATTTAGTGAACTGCATCAATGTTAACTGTTTAATATCATTAGATGAATTGTGGACGTCCCCCGATTGTTTGGTTTTGTTGTTGAATAGCCCCCAACAATAGTCTTCTGTTTCATGTTCCTGACAAAACTTGGGAACTATTGCGAGTCTGCTCCATGAGATTGTTAGAAGAATCATTGACGTTGTCACTAAATGCTTCATTAATCTTTTTTCCTTTCGTTTTTATGATTAAATATTACCATACGAGAAAAATAAATAAACCGCGATAAATTCGCGAAAATATTCGGGGAAACAAATGACAATTAACGATCACTATGGCTATATTGAAAAACAGCTTCGAATCCAGAGAGAGTTGTCGATCGATAACGTTTCAAACGACCTGAAAATTTCTAAAGGTTATTTAAGCGAAGTTGAAAATGGAAAAAGGAAGCTCAATGAATTAACGTTCCGAAAATTTCTTGATTTCTATGAAATCGATTTTGATTTCGATCCAAGTTTGACAGAGGAAGTCCAGCGGTTACTGAATGATCTGATGGAAGCCTATATTTACAAAAATGCGGCAAAAGAAGAACAAATACTGACGTTTTTTGAAAACAAAACACCTTCTTACGAAAAATCTCTTGCCTGTCTTTACATTCCGTTGTTCAGAATGATGGCAGCTCGTAAAAAAGATCCAGCAGGCATGTCAGATTTAGAACGGCATGCATTCAAGGAAATCGATGAATATCTGGCGGCTTTCGACAATGATGAAATAGCACTTATCTGCTATTTAAAGGCTTTTCAGGCGGGAAGAAGAATGATTTTTGATCAGGCGCTGGATTATTATGCCAAGGCTCTGGCGGCGTTTGATGGAAGAATCTGGCCACAGCTTGAGGGAATCATTAAGCTGAATTATGCGTATACCATTATGTTTGGAAAATCATATTATGAAGGATACTGTGTCGGTCTGGAAGCCCATGATATTTTTGTCAAGCATGGAAATTATACCAGGGCTTTGATGTGCTACAACAATATCGCAAACTATCTGCTCTGCCTTCAGGCATTCGAAGGCGCCAAGGAGTATCTTCGAAAAATCTTGCTTTCACCATCGATACAAAACGTTCCGGTTTATGAAGCTGCAGTCGCAACTATGTTGATCACTTTGACTTTGGAAGGGAGTTTTCAAGAAGCTATCGAGTTTGCGGCTGAGCACTCCACTGATGGTAACAATGGCTTTATTCGTAACTTGCCATTAGTTCCATATTGTCATTATCGTCTGGGACAATATGACCAGTGTCTGGAACAAATGGCTCAATTTGATCCTGGCCTGCTTGAAAGCGATGATAAAGCCTTATTTGGATTGCTTAAAGCAATTTTGAAGGGAGATCCTGCCAAGATTGAAGCCGCCAAACAGAAAATGCGACGAATTTGCTGCAAGCAACGAAACTGGAGCATGCTTATGGTTCTTTATCAGCTGCTGATTGACTACTATAAGTCTGTCAACAATCTGGAATTACTGGTCGAGGCTTATGAAGAAAACAATAAAGTTCTCAGACACCAGCTGCCGCTAGAAATCTAATAAGAGATGGCAAGTGACAAATGTTCGCGAACTTTTAATCTGTTTATGGCTTTTTGTGGAGGATAGAAGAAGTTCAGATGCAGAAAACTGAACTGGAAAACAACTCTTACAAAAGTAGTGTCATCACTTTCATGATTTACGGGGCTTTATTCCAATGAAGAGTAAGAATGCAGATCCTGCAGACTCGTACTCTTGTAAACTCATCCCTTCGGTTGGGGTTACAGGGCCATGCAATACGATCTGCAAATTGAAAGACAGGAGGAACTCCAATGAAATCCATTATCTTAGCCGGAGGCTGTTTCTGGGGCCTTCAGAAATTTTTTGATCAATTTGAAGGACTGAAAACAGAAACTGGGTATGTCAACGGGCAGACAAGCCAGGCCAATTATCAACAAGTGTGCGCAGGAAGCGGGCATGCGGAAGCGGTAAAGATTGAGTATCCGGATTCAATTGACCTGGACCAGATTCTGGCGGCTTATTTTGCGGCAGTTGATCCAACTTCTTTGAACCGGCAGGGAAATGATGTTGGAATCAATTACCGGACAGGCATCTATGTCACCAGTGCTCATGATGCCCAGATTGCCAAAGCGATGCTTACCGATTTGCAGAAACATTTCGACAAACCTGTCCAGATTGAAGTCAGGAAGCTGGAAAACTATTGTCCAGCAGAGGAGTATCACCAGAAATATCTGGAGAAAAATCCTGGCGGATATTGTCATCTGCCCAAATGGCTGCTTGCCGGCCATGTTCTGCCTTCAAAATCCGAAGTGCTTAAAAGTTATCCTTCGTTGGAAACAGTTTTATCGGAATGATATAAGCTGTTCATCACAAGTGAGAAGAAAGTGTTGCGGTCATTAGTTCCGATAAACCCTTTTTTTCCACTTATAATGGAGTTGCCAATTAGGAAGGTCTGATGCCGATGAAATACATGACGGTGCTGGAAGCCTCCCGCAAGTGGGGAATTTCTGATCGTCGTGTCCGTTTTCTCTGTTCTCAGGGAAGAATCAGGGGCATCATTCAGCAAGGGCGGCGTTATTTGATTCCGGATACCACGGAAAAGCCTCGTGATGAACGTGTCCGGCGTACAAAAGTTTCTGATCCACGTAAGTATAATGATTTTACGAGACTGGATTTTCTCAAAGCAATGATGGGCGATACTCCCTCTCCAGGTGTTCAGTATCGAAAAGAAAGTGACCAGCAGTTTTTAAAGGAATTTACCTGCAGCAGTTCAGCGATGGAGGGCAACACGCTGAATCAGCAGGAGGTAGATGAAGTTTTAAACGGACGCGTGGTCGCCGGACATTCTTTGACTGAGCATATGAGTGTTGTCGGCAACAAAGATGCGATGAGCTATGCCATGGCCTGTGCCCGAGAGCGTAAACCATTGTCTCAGAATGTTATCCGGAACATTCATTCTCTAGTACTGATGGACCAGCCTTTGACTAAAGGAAAATACCGGCGGGTCAAGGTCAGATTGAAAGGGGCAGATTCAAGCCCTGTCCAGATTGATCTGATTGAGCCGCGGGTCAACGATTTGTTGAACATCAATACGCAGCGAAAAAAAGTGATGCACCCAATTGAGCGAATCACCAGGTTCTATCTTGAGTTTCAGTCCATTCACCCCTTTGAAGATGGAAACGGACGGACTGCCAGGGTCCTGCTGAATCTGGAACTGATGCAGAACAGCTATCCCCCAATTCTTTTCACTACCTCTGATCAGGATGCCTATAAAAAGGCCATGCGGGAGTTCTTTAATTCCCACGACGCATCAAAAATGATCCGGTTAATCAGTGAGAAAGTTGAAAATGCGATGGAGCGATATCTTTCTTCATCCCGGAAACGGAAACCAAAAAAAGCTGCCCAGCCTAAACCAGCTCAGGAACCATCTGATGCCATTGGACTGGCTTAAGTCAGGACAACTGATTCAGGACACTTGTATAAACAGGGTGGGGTTTTCTTCATCCTGTTTTCGTCGTGGAAAGAACTTCCAGCTGTTTTCTTATGCTCGCTTTCCTCTGTTATGTGCCAGTCCTCCTCTATCCTCTATCCTTGTCGTCGGCTATCGTTGTCAGCCGCTAATATTCTTCTGATCTCTATCCGCCATCTATGTCCTCTATCATCAGCCGGTATCAGATCTGGTCAATCAAGGTCAGCAGCTTTTCGAAATTATAGGGGAAATCATTAAAGCCTTCGATCAGAAAGACTTTATAGCCTCTGGCTTTCCAGCGCAGTCTGACAGACCAGTAGACTTTTTTGCTGCTTTGGCGGTCAAATCCTTTGGGTTTGTAGCGGCGAAACCAGTCGACCAGATCAATCTGACCCAGAACTTTGACAAAGTCGCTTTTGTTCATGGACTGGACAACAATGGTTTTTGAATTCACTGGAGACTGGCGCATGTAGGTCGTTTTGACAATCTGGTCATTGATAAAAAGATAATCAAAGACCTGAGCATCGCCATCCTGGTTTCCGATTTCGAAGGAAAAGGTGATCATGCTCTGCATTCTTTTTGTAAAGTCCGCTTTTCGTTTTTCATAGACACTCTCGGGCATTGGCTGGCCGCTATTGATAATTGTCTGCAAAGTCTGCTGGAGGGTGTGTTCGAGATCTTGTATGGTTTTTTGTTCATCCGGAAGTAAAAACATATCCTGGTTTCGGGCAAACATCTGTTTTTCAACCTCGGTTTTGGCGATAGCCAGTTGTCGGCGATAGTATCTGACCTTGCGGGCCATCTCATTTGAAGTGTCTTCAAAAGGGTTGTGATTGGAATTGCTGCTCATAATTTCTTTCTCCTGTTCTATATGGGGCAATGAGATTTCAAAGTCGATCGGTTGTCTGGTCTGAGAAATGCTGCAGGCTGTTTGGATAAGAGGCTCCAAAGAAGAATATGGATCTGAAATCCTGCAAACAGGATTCCATGGAAAAGATCCCATGCCGATAAGAAACAGATCAGATCTGGATCAAAAATCTCTGTCCGACTTTGACTGACGCCAGTTTTAAGACTCCATGAATTTGTAGGTCACTGAAAAATCAAAGAAACCATTTTTTGTCTTTTCCAAACGGGCGTCCTTATGCATGGCAGATCGGATAGAAAAACCGGTATGATTTTATCTGTTCGATCTGAACGGTCATTCATCATCGTTATCCAAGTCAAAATCGTCGATCAGGAAAAGTGAAGTTCCTTTTTTGTATGAGTACGAGTGAAAAACGAACGAAAGCACATGGAGAAGTCTAGTGACCAATACAGTCTGAATCAAGTCATGGAAATATAACGTAAGATGTTAAAAGAACCGATCACACACAACACAGAGCACGATATCCAGTCAATATTATAGTTGTTAAAATATATACTGTTAAAGACGATATCTCACCATGAATCAATCCTGGCTGTTCCAGACATATTTTACTTCTCGATGATACGGATGCTGAATTCACAAAAGTGTTTTAATTTATAAAACTAGAATAGAGATGCCTTAAATGACTCTTTTAAATAACTGTTTTCGTAAATTTGTTCTTTTTGTGGTATCTGTTGGGTTTACAGATCTGTTCATTGATTTCCCTTTATGTTAGATAAATAAGCGCTCTGAAAAGTACCTGTCCTGGCAGTTTTGAAGAAAATAGGAATCTGTTTACAAAAGGATAAGGAATACATTCTGAGGATTCTCATAATTTGTCTGAACAGTATGGTATATTCTAAATAATCCGATCCTGTCAGGGGATCGCAGACTCTCTGGAGGTAAACTACATGGGAATTATTAAATGGTCACTCGATGCGGCTCGTTCGACATATGCGGATCAGCCAAAGGAAATTCTGACCTGTGAAGGGTTAAGCAATGATGTTCTGGCGGTTCCTGCCACCCAAAAAGGAAAAAACGGCCGGGCAAATCCTGTCCTGAGTGATGGTTCTGTATTTAATGTCGGAATCAATCAGGCAGCCCTGCTCATTGAAAATGGTAAAGTTCATGACTTTGTCATTGCGGACAGTGAAAAAAATACTGGCCAGTATATTTACGATACAAATGCGGAACCTTCCTTATTAACTGGAGGCCTTCGCAACTGGGATAATGTATGGAAGACGGTGAAAGACCGTTTCAGCTTTGGCGGCCAGAGTCCCAACACGATGAATCTGGTTTACTTAAACCTCAAAGAAATCACTGGCAACCCTGTTGGTGTTGGCAAGATTCCATTTGTCGACAACTATCTCAATACACGCCTGCTGCTTGGGCTGCATGGCTATTACACTTTCCGAATCTCCAATCCCGCGGTTTTCTATGAAAATCTGCTGATGGATCCAACTCGCAAATATCGCAAAGACGAAATTACCGAACAGCTGCGCGTAGAGATGATGCCAAAGATCTCGGCAGCCCTGGCCAAAATTGCTCCATTCTGCGTCAATGGCTACCAGGACATCTATGCTCATGATGAAGACCTGGCGAAAGCGCTCAACGAATCTCTTGGAAAAGAATGGCTCGATTCCCGCGGAATTGAACTCGTGAAGGTGGCTTTAAATCCTGAACTTTCACCAGCTGATTCCAAGCGCGTGATGGAACTGGAAAATGCAAAGACCCTTTCCAATACTGATATGGCGATTGGTTCCATGGTCAACGCCCAGAACCAGGCCATGCAAAATGCAGCCGGCAACGCGCATGGCGCAGTGAACGGCTTTATGGGCATGAATATGGCTGGTGGGGGAATGAATGCCAGTGATCTGCTTAAAGCCAAAATGGCTTCGCAGCCTGCTCCATCCCAGGCCGCTCCTGTCTCCTCTTCCCATGCATCCGGAAGCTGGACCTGCCCGGTCTGTGGGGCGGTGAACACCGGAAAGTTCTGTCCCAATGATGGAACGCCAAAACCTGCCGGTCCAAAATTCTGTCCAGAATGCGGCCACCAGGTGGAAGCAGGCGCAAAATTCTGCCCGGAATGCGGAACAAAGCTCGGTTAATTGGCTAAACCTAAACTGACATCGTCAGGTCTGTTTCTTTACAGGAGATAGACCTGCAAGAAAAAGAAGGCTGCCTGTTTCGATCTTTAAAGATCCAGCACAGAGTATCCAGCCCCTCCCAATCCCTGAACTGATCTGAATCTGCTTTTTTCATCAGGGATTGTGAAACAGATCCCGTAATTGTGTATCACAAAATATTTTGATCTCAATTCAGACGCCCCTTGTTGACTTCCTGTTTTTGATGACGGGAAGTCTTTTTTTTCGAAACGCCAGATGCAAAAATAAGAATGGTCATTTCGAAAACGGTCTTATTCATGTTCTCCTATAATAAGAACAGAATTACAAAGCAGTACCATTCATATGGTCTACTTGCCTGATCTCAAAAGTGAATCAGCCTGTCTGATGTGTTTGTGAGATCTGTGGGCAGATCTTTGATCTGGTACGAGGAAAGGATGTTTTAAAATGTGCACTGGTCTTTCGTTCAGAAACGGAAATAGCCACTATTTCGGTCGTAACCTTGACCTTGAAATTGATTATCCGATTACTGTAACCATCACTCCACGAAACTACGAGTATAAGTTTCGTCATCTTGACACTACCTACAAAAACCATTACGCAATGATCGGTATGGGAATGGTTGTTGACGGCTTCCCACTGATGTTTGAAGCCATCAATGAAAAAGGTCTTGGTATCGCCGGTCTGGCTTTCTGGAACAGCTGCCATTACTTCGAACCAGCAGAAGGAAAAACAAATGTAGCTTCCTTCGAACTGATCCCTTATATCATGGCTGACTGCGCTACTGTTGAAGATGCCCGCAAAAAATTCGAAAATCTGAATATTACAAATGAAGGGTTCTCCGTTCATATGCCACCTTCACCATTACATTGGATCATTGGCGATGATAAGGAAACTATCGTTGTTGAACAGACGATTGATGGTCTGAAAGTTTATGATGACCCATACGATGTCCTGACCAACGAACCAACCTTCCCGTTCCATAAAGAGAACCTGAACTACTACTGCAACGTCTGCAACCATATCAAAGACTTCAAAGAAAGCCGTTTTGCTCCAAATATGCCTGACTTCCGCAACTTTGGTGCTGGTACCGGCACTGCAAACCTGCCTGGTGGTCTTGATCCAGTATCCCGTTTCGTCCGTGTTGCTTTCTATACACTGAACAGCCGTTGTGCAGATACTGAACAGGCGAATGTTTCCCAGTTCTTCCATATTCTGCAAAGTGTTGCTCAGCCTGATGGCGGCGATAACAACAAACCTGGTGAATATGAAATCACACAGTATAGCTGTGGATGCAACACCAAGACTTTACGTTTCTATTACACCACGTATAACAACCAGTCATTAAATGCGGTTGATCTGATGAAGGAAGACCTCGAAGCGGATCAGTGCAAGATGATTCCTGTTATCCGTGATCTGCAGGTTAACGTACAGAACTGAATTCCCGTATTCCAGACTCTTCCCCCAAACTTTTCGTTTTAATCGACTTTACCGACTTACATGACTTAAAACTGTATCCCTAAGGATGCAGTTTTTTCTTGGACTTTGCAAAACAAAGAAAAAAGGCATTGAGAAAAACGGGATTTAACAGTTGGATAAATAAGGCAATTTTAAAATAATAAGGGCTAAATGATTGAAATTCCGTTATCG
>CAJTVE010000012.1 GCA_910579655.1 uncultured Allobaculum sp.
TTTAGTCCTTTGCGTTCTGTATTCAGGCCGCTGCCAACATCAGAAAAGATCATTGCGCCAGAAGCTTTCTGGCAGAGTCTGCCGATCTGTCTGTCCAGATCACCATGTTTCTTTTGATCATGGGAAGAAACCCTGGCATAGATAGCATTCTTTTTCTCGGAATTGTTCCATAACCCGAGTTTTTTCAGATAATCAATCAGGTCTTTTTTATCGGCATACCAGAACCCGGAAACTGGATCCTGCACCATATTAATCATTCCCTTGTTTTTATGAAGGGCAATTGTATGGTAGTTTTTCCCTACAAGTTTTCCAATTTGTCCAGTGGTATAGCGTTCTCTTCTTAAGTCTTCAGGACCGATCATAACGTCATCTCCTGTTTGAATGATACCATAAAAAATCCACAATTCGTTGAATTATAAAATAGTTATATAAGAATATTGATATCTTGATTCGCCAAGATAAGGTAACAGTTGTGTACCCATGAATTCGTACAACGTTTTTAGATCGACCCCTGAATCCGACAGGCAATGGAAGCGAGAAAATCGAAAAAGCATTAAGAAGCACGACAACTGACGAGTATTCTGAAAAAGATCCAGAGACTCGCCTCTTTGTCGTGCTTTGATTATCTATAAGGTGTAAACAGTAATGTTGTAAATAGCACCACATTGATCTATAGACAACAAAATCAAAAAAATAATACACAATTCAAAAGCACCATGTTATAGTAAAAATGCAATCCATCTCTGCTAGAAGAATTGGATCTTACGCAAATGTAGTTTTTAACACTAATGATTCTGGTGAATAAATAAGCTCGAATCATTCTTGTTGTTGATTAAGTGACATTACCTAATTTGAGATGAGTTTATCTATCGCATTTTGGATTATTATCATGAGCAGGAATTACTGTCATCGATAATAGTGATGATAGCTAAATACACTGTTTGCGTAAGAGCCTTTGGAAAAACGAACACCAGGAAGATGCGATATCAGGATGCTTGACGGAAATACGGTATCTGCTTCTGTATCCTGGAAGAAATTAAAAAGACTTGAGTCATCGAATGGATGGCTTATTGATAAGCGACAAAACAATATTGTAAACATTGAATAGGAGGTGTAGGCGGCAATTCCTCCCCACAACAAGCTATGGGGTTTCCTTGCCGCATTAGATGACATCAAATTATTTAGATCCTGGAACCATTATTTTCTTCTTAATATTATATATATTAGTTACATACTGGATTGCTAAAGCATTTCAATCTGTTTGTAAAATGAAAGGTTATAATAGTTTGTTGTATTTTTGGATTTGCATGGTTGTTCCCCTCGCTGGCTGGATTTTAGTAGCCGCTCTTCCAGTTAAAGAAGATAAGCGAAACACTTAACCTGAATTTCCGCCTCACATTCTTGTGGTGCAAATTAATCCCATGTATACATATACCACTTTTTGCAAGCAACTAAACAGTCCGGATAGCTGCGCAGCTATTCGGACTGTTTCATTTTTGAGTTATCCTGTTGTTAGCTGATATTGAAAGGAATGACAACACGCAAAACAAGACCCGCATCGTCGAATTGCAGCTCTAGCAGCCCCACTATGGGGATCATTGACTGTTTCGCTGCATCAGTCACGATCCTGCACAAATTACTTGCGTACATAAAAGCAGAGAACCTCTTTCGGCTCTCTGCTTTCTTTTCGCCAATCATGAAATTTCGACAGAAAGGATGAAGGTCGAGTGGCAGACTTTCCTTTTTCGATTTTGATCCCTCCTGATTTTTAAAGGGGGACTGGATCGGTTACTGATCGAATGGAAAAGGAATTCATCTTTTCATCCCGTACTTCTCGTCTTCTTATTCAAGAGACTCAAATCCATCAAAGAAAAACAACTCTTCTTATTGGACAGTCTGACTGAAAATCTCCTGGATTTTATGACTGAGTGCCTGGGCCAGCATTTGATGGTTTGCTTCATCCATATGAATTCCATCAAAGTCACTGGCCTGGGCATATTTTGAAGCATCCAGAAAATAGACTGGATAAGGAGCAATCGCGTTTTGAATCTCATCCGCTAACAGTTTAGACTGCTCGACCGAATAGGCGTCGAAGGTACCGCCAGGACCCTGAAGTTCTGGCAGATGATCAGCGAGCAGGATTGGAGCCACCACCAGCAAAGCTGGCGTGGGCATTCCCTCGAAAAGGGTCGGATTCATATATTCGCGTACATACTGGCGGATCCCATTGGCAATAAACCGGGCTGAAGAATGATAAGACGACTTTAAATCATTTGTTCCAAGCATAAGAACAATCAGATCAAGGGGATGATGCGTCAGAATCGCGGTTTTAAAATCCTTAAAGCCGGATTTTTCGGGCTGGAAGGTATCGATGCACACCGCATTGCGTCCGGACAGACCTTCTTCAATAACTTCCAGCTCATCCAGGCCGCCATCCAGATGGCGGGTCCATCTTTCATCCATCCGGCGATATTCATAGGGGCAATATCCCCAGGTATTTGAATCTCCAAAGCATAAAATTCGTTTTGTCATTCTGATTACTCCTTTTGTTCGACTATTGACTATTCTTCTTCAGTCTGTTCGCTTGTGCTTCGCATTCGACTGCACTCTTATTCAATTTACTCGGCTTTCCATTCAGCCGCTCTGCTTTTCTGGCTGTTTACTGCTGCCTGCCCTGACTCACTTTTGACTGCTATTTTGCTGGGCATCGCTTAGGACTCGATCACGTTCAACCATCTGGACAGTCTGGCCGTGCAGGTTTTCTTTTTCACTTCTGTTCTGGCGCATATAGGCCGCATATAAAATATCAATCATCACCAGCAGCGGAAACTGCGGAGAGATCAGATTGCCGTGATTCAGATGCAAAAGCGAAGGAACAATGATCACTTCATCCACAAACTCCTTGAAACACTCACGGGGGCTGGAGGTGATCAGAACTGTTTTCGCTTTGCGCTGGTGGGCAACATGGAGATATTCGAGAAATTCTTGCCGCGTTCCTGATAAAGAAAGACCAAAAACCAAATCCTGGTCGTCACGGAAAACCGAAATCATCCGCATCATATCGACATCATCAAAGGCCTCGATGCCGACACCAACCCGCATAAATCGATAGGCCATTTCTCTGGCGGCATATCCCGATGACCCAATTCCACCTACATATACCCGTCTGGCCTCCGAAATCATCTGCGCCACTTTGCAGATCTGTTCTTCCCGGATCAGGCTGTAGCTTTTCGTCAGCAGATCCTGATAGGCATTGAGTACCTGTAAGGAAGACTGGGCAATGTTTTCGCCGGTTTTCTTCATTTCCAGACTATTGCTGTACTGAAAGATAAATTCTCGATAGCCTTTAAACCCACATTTTTTGGCAAAGCGGACCAGAGTGGCTTCCGAAACCGCAAGCAGATGAGCCATTTCTTTTAATGAGAGATCATTTGGTTCATTTTCTTCAAGGAAATAGTGAGCAATTCCTTTTTCGGTCTGGGTCATATTGGAATAGGCGGCCTCAATTAGAGGCAGAGCCGATTTTTCTGTATACTGCATGAATACCACTCCTTTCTTTACCGCTTTGTCCAAATCTATAGGCGTGTACTTTCCTATAGATCTACTTCAGTTCTATCAACCTTTTATATCTATATCGACATTTGCTCGATATATCAGACATTAACGATGGATCATCCTCTTGAATGCAAAAACTCATCAGGCAAGATCGGGATGAGAATTCAGGAAATGAACCAGGGCCCCTTGCATGCCTGCTGCATTCTGGTGGCTGGCAAATTCAATCCGGGTGGACTCAGAAATCAGGGGAATCGATGCCTGGATAAAGCTTTTTTCGATCATTGGGCGCAAAATTTTGTCCTGAGCCATAATTCCGCCGCCAAGTACCACAACTTCCGGGTTAAGGATATAACAGATGGCTGCAATCCCCTGTCCAAGGTAGGTACACATCCGCTCAATTTCTTCCTGACAGATTTTGTCGCCAGCAGCCGCCAGTTCAAAAATTTTCCGGCCATTCCACTCTTCAATCGGTTCTTCTTTGCGTTTGGCAACATTGGCCGTCATCGCCGAAGTGGCAGCCAGTTTCTGGAAATGTTCTCCATATAATGGCATATAACCCACTTCACAAGCTGAATACGTATTGCCATGAAGAAGCCGTCCATGATCAATAAAGCAGCCACCAATTCCTGTTCCAATTGTTAAAACCAGAGCAGATCCGGCCCCTTTGGCACTGCCGCTTGCATATTCAGAAAGGCCGGCACAATTGACATCATTTTCAACTTCAACGGGCAGATTCAGACTGGCCAGTTCATCCCTGAAGCAGATTCCCGCATACCCTGGGATCGCATCGGATGCATATAAAATTGACGCGTTGTCTGTATCCACCATTCCTGCACTTGAAATGGCGACTCCTTTTACCTCTGGATATTCTTCCCTGCACTCAGCGGCCAGTCCACGCACTTTCTGTGCCAGAGCTTTGCCGCCCTTATTGGCGTGGGTCGGGGTTTCCTGGGCTTTTACGATCATTCCATCGCTTTGAACGACTCCATATTTAATGGCTGTTCCGCCAATATCAATGCAGATAAACTTATTCATTTTTCTCTCTCCTTTTCATAGACCTTCTCATGTCTTTAAACCTTCATCTGCGAAGCTTTTCAAAGAATCGTTACGATAGCACGCCATTCCTGCCAACACGCCGGTTTCTCTCCGCTTTGAAAAAGCTTCCAATTACTATTATTTTAGCCAGCACAGTCCATGATTGGAATCTGGCAGTAAAAAACCGTCTTCCGGTTTTTGAAAGACGGTTTGATGATTCAAAGGGCTTGGTCAATCAATAGAATCAGTCGATTTTGACTTTGAAAGTCGCTTTTTTGATCATTTCTGGCTGATCACCGGCTTTAACTGCGGTGCGATGAGCATCATTGGGATAGCAGACCAGAAAGTCACCTGGATTCATGATGACACTGGCCATCTTGTCTCCAAAGGCTGGCTGGAAATCCCCAGCCTTTTCATATTCGCCTTTCTCTAAATTTTCGAGGAAGTTCAGATCAATCTGTTCAGCCCCAGAAATGGGAACATGGACATCCAGATAGTCTTTATGAGCCTCCCAGAACCGTTCTTCCGGCGTTTTCGTCTCATAGCTGACGATGTTGACAAACAAGCGGTCACCATCAATCGGATGAGATCCATTTTCAAATGAAGCCAGGTCATGGCTTAAGGCAAAGTCAACAGCTTCTTGAACTCCGGCCTCCAGTTTTCCCTGGCTGGCCGGGTCAGCTAATCTTGCAAAAATCATGCCATACCTCCTGCCGAAGCATCGCGGACTTCAGCAAGTCTTTCTTCGGTTTTGAGACCTTTTCTGAAATCAGCGTACACGGTAAACTTTGGTGCATCTGTTTTCTTGCCAGTCGCTTTGTTATACAGCCAGCTTGCCGGCAGGCCAACAGCCAGGCAGACAGAAATCGAGATCAGAGAATAAGACCAGATCGATACGTTGGTTGCATAGTATTTGACGATGATCATGACGATCGTTGAAGCGGCAAATCCTGCGAAAGCACCACATGCATTGGCTCTGCGGAAGAAAACACCCAGAATAAAGATACCAACGAGAATTCCAAGAACAAGACCCATGAACCCGTTGAACCATTCGTAAGCCGAAGTAATTCCGCCAGAAGCCAGCAGCATTGCGACCACGATAGAGAAAATTCCAACAGCAAGAGAAACATACTGACCAATTTTGGTCTGTTTTTCAAAGCTCATTTCTTTTTTGGTCAGGCGGGACTGAATATCCAGTGTCCAGGAGGAAGCAATGGAGTTCAGACCTGTAGAGAGTGTGGACTGTGCGGCCGCGTAGATGGCAGCAAGCAGCAGACCGGTAATTCCAACTGGAAGTTCAAAAGCAATATAGGAAGCAAAGATCTGGTCCTGCGCAGCTGCTGGTGGAAGCGGATGCTGCTGATAGAAGACATACAGACCTGTGCCAATCAGGTAGAATGCAGTAGCAAGACCGATGGAGAGGATTCCATTGGTACGCATCATTTTGTTCAGTTTCTTTGTATCGGTTGTGGTAACGAAACGCTGAACGATATCCTGGCTGGATACGTAAGAACCAAGCGTGTTGAGTCCGGCACCAAAAACCATCAGGAACACGGAATCACGAAGCAGGTTGGCATCAAAGATCGGCTGATCTGGAGCCAGGAATTTGTGTTCTGTCCAGAAGGAAGAGAAGACAGCACCTACACCACCGTCAATGTTGCTCATCAGGTAAACCAGCGCAAAGATAATGCCGACAATCAGTACAGATCCCTGAATGAAGTCAGTCCATAATACGGATTTCAGGCCACCTGTATAGGAGTAGATAATCGCAATGATTCCCATGATCAGAATCAGGATGTTGACGTTAATCCCGGTTAAGGATGCAAGGACCATGCAGGGCAGATACATGATGATGGACATTCTTCCGATCTGGTAGACGATGAACATCACCGCACCCAGAACGCGAAGGGCTTTGGATCCAAAACGCAGCTCAAGATAATGGTAAGCTGTGTCGATATCCAGTTTTGCATAAACGGGCAGGAAGTAGCGAATAGCCAACGGAATGGCAATGAGCATACCGAGCTGGGCAAACCACATAATCCAGGTGCCGGCGTAGGAGTTTCCGGCCAGCGAGAGGAAGGAAATTGGGGAAAGCAGGGTGGCAAAAATTGATACAGAAGTTACCCACCAGGGGATGGTTCCGTCACCTTTGAAGTACTCCTTGCCTTTCATGTCTTTCTTGGCGAAAAACAGACCAGCTACAAGGACGGCTCCAAGGTAGACAACGAGGATGATAAAGTCATAGATCGTAAATCCTTGCATAATTTGTCTCCTTTATTTATTTGTGTATTGTTTGTGCGTCTTGATTGGACGATTCGTATTTCGTCTGATTTCGAGAATTGGTCGTTGATCATGAATTGTTGATCATGAGTTACTCATTCATGAATTGCTGATCATTGATCTCGGATGGCTTGAACTGACTCTTCGTGTCTGGTTGGACGATCTGACCGTCAGTTTTTTGGTCCGACCAGTGCCCGGCCCAAAGCGACGGCGTTTTGCGGTCGCTTTGCAGGGTAGTGGGCAATAGGACCAGACGGAATCGAAGTTACGGCTTCAAACCTGTCTGAATTTGATTTATTTCTGGTTGTTTCTGGTTTCTGTTTTTTGTTTAGAGGTATTTAGCGCGGGCGTCGCGGATCATTTTAGCTGCTTCTTTAACGATGGCTTCATCTTCGGTGGCAAGTGGAGCAAGCGGGGCAGCAACACTTCCAAGTTCCAGGCCTTCGTTTTCTTTCAGGATGGCTTTAATGACTGCATACATATTTCCATGCGCGGAGCACATCTTGTAGATGATATTGTTGATGTCGTACTGCATGGCTTTTGCCAGTTCCCATTCCTTGTTTTCAAGCGCTTCATTCATTTTTAAGAACAGATCTGGCATCACACCATAGGTACCGCCGATGCCGCCTTTAGCGCCCATCAGTCTTCCGGAAATGAACTGTTCATCTGGTCCGTTGAAGACAATGTAGTCATCGCCGCCATCGGCAACGAACATCTGAATGTCCTGCACAGGCATCGAGGAGTTCTTAACGCCGATTACGTTCGGGTTTTTGCGCATTTCGGCATACAGAGCCGGAGTTAAGGCAACGCCAGCCAGCTGTGGAATGTTGTAGATCACAAAGTCCGTATTTGGAGCTGCTGCGGAGATGTCATTCCAGTATTTGGCGATGGCATGTTCTGGAAGCTTGAAGTAGATTGGTGGAATGGAAGCAATTGCATCGACACCCAGAGATTCTGCATGGCGGGCCAGTTCCTGACTTTCCTTGGTCGAGTTGCAGGCAACGTGAGCGATGACAGTTAAAGAACCATCGTTAGCTGCCATGACATTTTCCAGAACGGTTTTGCGCTGTTCAGGTGTGAGGTAGATGCATTCGCCGCTGCTTCCATTGACATAAACACCTTTGACACCCTTTTTAATGAAGTAGCGTGTTAAGTCCTGGACAGCTTCGGGGCTGATTTCGCCGTTTTCATCGAAGCAGGCATAGAATGCTGGAATCACACCTTCGTATTTCGTTAAGTCTCTCATTTTGTTCTCCTTCTTGCTGCCAGTGGCAGATCTTTCTTCAAACATAGTTTTGGATTTCAATCCGTTTGGGGTTTCTGTTTCCTTTGTTTTTCACGTTTTCCGGCTTCAGTCTTCAAGGGCATCTGTAAAACGCTTTGTGATCAACTGAGGACGGGTAATTGCGCTGCCCACAACACTGGAAAAGCATCCCAGTTCCATTACGCGGCGCAGTTTAGAGGGGGTATCAATATTGCCTTCTGCAATGACCGGATGGGTAACGTTCTTTAAAATCGTGCGAATAATTTCAAAATCGTTTTCTTCAATCCGATCGTTTTGGGATTGCGGTGTATATCCCACCAGTGTTGTGCCGATGTAATCAAAACCAAGCTGATCGGCATGGAGGGCTTCTTCAATCGTTGAACAGTCTGCCATCCATTTCTGTTCTGGATATTTGGCCTTAATCTGGGCGAAAAGCTCATCCAGAGTTTTCCCATCCGGCCGCAGACGATCCGTTGCATCTAAAGCGATGATTTCCGGTCTGACTTCCATCAGTTCATCGACTTCTTTGATTGTAGGCGTGATGCGCACACCATTTTCTGGATAATCTCGTTTGATAATGCCGATTACCGGAAGATCCACCTGACGCTTGATTTCAGCAATATCTTCTACGGAATTGGCCCGAATCCCTGCAGCTCCGCCTTCTTTGGCCGCCAGCGCCATTCGTCCCATGATGAAGGAGGAATGAAGCGGCTCTTCTGGCAGTGCCTGACAGGAAACGATCAGTTTGTGCTCAATAGCCTGGGCTGTCTTATCTTTCATGTCTGCTCCCTTCGTTTGACAGATATGAGTATACCCAATCTGAAATTTATTTCAATTTCATAATCTAATTTAGAAATTACTTTCACAAAAACTTTTATAGGAGCCTAATTGATTTATAACTACGTCTTAAGTTGCAAATAAACTGAAATTTATTTCTTTGCAAAACACTTCCATAATGAAATTTCCGTGCTACAAAGATTTATTTATATTCAGTCTACGAATATAAACATTGTTATTTCATCTTTTTAATCTAAATTCTCTTTTGACCAACGCCGCTTTCTGTCCTCTGTATTTCTCTTGCCTGTCTTCTCTTGCCTGTCTTCTCTTGTGCATCTTCTCTCCCATAGCTTCTCTCCCATAGCTTCTCTCCCATAGCTTCTCTTCTCCATCGCAATCAATCGAACAGCCAGTCATCAAAAAAACTGAGCAGGTATACGCTGCCTGCTCAGTTTTTTGATCGATAAATTGGTTTTTATTTCCTGGTTTCTTTTTTCTGATCCCTTTTGGCGAATGGACAGGCAAATCAGGCGGATTGAATCTTCTGCTGGTCCAGAGCGGTCTGCAAACTGCTCCTGTTTATTCCTGGAAACCAGTCAGTGTCATTTCTTCCACCTGCAGATCGACTTCCTGTGCCGACTGATCAGCTTTCTGTTTCTTCTGGGCTTCTTTTGCCCGATTGGCTTCGACATATTTGCGAAGATCGCGCTGCATGATTTCATATTGTTCGATGCTCATGTCAGCCAGACGCTTTTTCATATTTTCAGTGATTTCCTGGACTTCTTTTACAGCCTTTTCTTCACGCTGCTTTTTCTTTTCTTCCTGGCGTCGATCCATCTCCTTTCGGATATCCCGGCGGCGCTGGGCAAGCAGACCATTGAGTTCTCCACCCAGAATGAAAGTCAGGCTGGTCAGATACAACCACAAAAGCAAAACGATAAATCCACCAAGGGTACCGTAAATGACCGAATACTTGGCAAAATTTTCGACATAGAAAGAGAAGACCACACTGGCCAGAATCCAGAGCACGATCGCAAAGATATTGCCCGGAGCCAGGTATTTAAACTTCTGATGGCCATCAAGGGAAAGATTATAGACAATGCCCAGCGCAAAAAACATCAGCACACCTGCTCCCAGAAATCGCCCATAGTCCCAGATTCTCAAAATCATCTCGCCCGCAAACTGTTCGGCGGCATTCTGGCTGAAGAGATGGATAATATACAGAATGACATTGCGGCCAAAAACAAACATCACCAGCGTCAGCACCAATGTCAGCGGCATGATAATCGCGCCGACAATGGATTTCAGAATGAATTGAAGCCGGGGTGCAGGCGGCTGGCCATAGGACATCCGGATCGTTTTCATCAAAGAACTGACAACCCGCCAGGGAAAATAGATGGAAAAAACCAGGGTAAATGTCAGCATTGTTTTGGATGGAGCTTCCTGGACATAGTTGAGATAGCTTTCGATGATGGAAATGATACTTTGCGGCAACACATTGCGAAGTCCATTTAAAGCCTGCAGCACATCGATATCCAGTCGTCCAACCAGAAAGGACAGCAGAATCAACAACGGAAAGATTGAAAAAATAAGGTAGTAAGTGGTTGCTGCCGCACGGGTTCCGAGATCATCGGTAAAATAGTGGATCAGCATCTGCCCGGGCAGCGACTGAAAAAAAGACTTCATCGCCCCGGAAAACGGTGATTGTTTTTTATCTGCCATATCTATGCTCAACAGTCAGCTTTAGCTGCTGTCCACTCCCCTCTACTGTTCAAATTGATTATGCCGTCTTCAAACGGCCTGAAAATGGTTATTCTTCTTTATCTAGCCAGATTTCTTACGAGATCGCAAGATGAATCTTCGAATTCTGGCCATTCTTTCTTACAGGATGTCCGCAAAAAGAAAAGACAATTCTCCCATCTTCGTCCTGTTTTTTCAATTCCTCATGCAATCTCGATGGCTTCCTTTTGAAATTGCGAGAATCGAACCTGTAAAACCGTCTCAGGTGATATCCTGTTACTATCTTTGATTTTTTATGCACCCTGCCGTCCCTTTCAAAACAGATGCCTGGATCAGGATCGACATCCACAGTCTCTGATTATCTGAATAGATGCACTATCTGGATAAACATCTGAATAAATATAAGGAAAGCATTGGATGGGCAGCGATGCATACCCCTTTGAGGAGAACGATTATGAAGACTTTGAATTATCTTGACGAACTCAATGAACTGCTGGATCTGGCCACCAAAAAAGAACTGATCACTGTCTTGCGTGAGCTGGCGCAGGATCCAGCCAGCCAGTTTGCACTGATCGAAGCTTTGAAAGCGGCCAGAACTTCTGGCGGGCCATCGATAAATTCCATCCGCGAACAGGCTAAAGATCTCGAACAGAGATGGAACGAGGCTGCCGGAGCTCAGTTAAAGCTGGAAGCTGAACCCGTATATGGTGAAGATTTGCTGGTCGACGCACCTGAACATTTTGTTTTAACCGATGAAAAGAATGTCCGCTCGTTAATTCAGGAAAGCGAAGCCCTGATTCATCAGGCTGCCACAGCCCGTGATTTTACGACTGCCTTTAAGCTGATGGATCTGCTTTCTAACCCATCTTTTACCCTGACCTTCATGGACTATGAGATTCCATCCGAAAAACCACTGGCTCTGCTTGAACGCCATGGTCTGGTTGATGAAAAGCTCGAAACCATCTGGCTGAACATTCTGCCTGCTTACCTGACCTTAAGTCAGGATCGTCCAGAAGTGACTTTCGATACCATTCTGGAAAAAGCTTGCCAATATCATTTCAGTCTGGCTATTTTACGCCCATTATTTGAAACGAATGATTTCAATGTGACCGAACGTCAGAACATTTCCCGCGGCTGGCGGGACTGCCTGATCCGTCATCAGGCTCATCATTCCAGCGATGGCCAGGAAGCCTTAAATCAGGCTGAAGAACACCTGCCTGAAACCTATACGGCTGACCTGCTTTAAGCGATTTTTCTTCCTTTCCAAGATTCTTCTTTTCCACTTACGACTGCTGGTCACTCAGCAGTCGTTTTGTCTTTTTCTCTCAGATTCATTTGACAAAGTTAGCCTAAGCTAATATCATTTCTTCCGTAAGTTAGCTTAAGCTAATCTAAAAGAAGAAGCGCGATTGCTATCATCAAGAGGGCAATCCAAGGAGGACGAAGATGAATACAGCTACAATGAAGATTAACCCTGGAAAGACAAGTGATGTTCCGGAATGGTATGCCAGCTTTGAAGCTGCGCTGGTTCCGATTTGTGCCCCAACGCTTGCGGGACTTAAATCCGCCAGTATTTTCTCTGTCCGCCCAACCGATCCCGAGTACATTCGCTTTAAAGTGGAATACTGGGATCATAAACTTTCAAAATTTGGTGTCCGAGTAGCCATTCTCAAAGAAGGAAATGCTCCACGTCCCACCATCATTTATGTGTATCGTCCGCATCGGGTGCAGGCGGATCTGGACAAAGCCGGAGTCCGTGAATTTTTAGGCCGCTATGGCTACAGTTCGGATCTTTCTTTGGAAGAATGCCTGGAGATTTTGCGCGAGCACCTGTCAGAAGGCAGCAAATTTCCGCATGAGATCGGTATTTTTATCGGCTATCCCTTGGAGGATGTGGTGCCGTTTGTGGAAAACAAAGATCGAAGCGGCTGCTGCATGGGGCTTTGGTGCGCCTATTGCAATAAAGAAGAAAAAGAGAATTTTTTCAATTACTGTAAGCGCTGTACCACCATCTACACCCGCCTTTTCCATCAGGGACGGCCGGTTGAACAGATGGTGGTCGCCTGCTGAAGCCATTTCCTTTTCTCCACTTAAAAAGCAGACCGCGGGGTCTGCTTTAGAGTTGAATTCCAATCCTTTTAGCATTATTCCGGCCTTTAAAGGCTGAGATCAGAAATCAAAGTACGCATTGGCGGCTGGGTTTTCAAAGCCGAATACTGTGCTTCCTTCTTCTGGTGTGGACACACTCTTTTGGTTATAGACGTACTCCAGAGTATAGATACCGGAGCGAGAAGCATCATAAGGATCGTGCACCCAGACATTTCCATGGTCATAGCCGTAAATCAGAATCTGATGATCAATATATTCATCGGCCCAGCGCCCTGGTCCCGCTGTCAAGGAAACCAGTCCGCCGGCTTTGAGCAGGGCTCGGGTTTCTTCCAGCGACAGCCAGTCATGGCACTTCAATCCATACAGATCTGCCATATAAAGATTGGCACTGGTCAATGTTCCTAACGGTTTGTCTGAAGAATAGGAACCATTCATATAGCCTTCTTTCTCAAGCAGATAGCCCAGGGAAATCGGTGTGACCGTGGCTGAAGTAAAGGTATTAATAACGGAAGCCATGACGGTTGGCACGCAGCCAAGATTGGCAAAGTTAACATTGTCAAACCAGACATTGCCCCAGCGGCAGTCTGTCTGCATATACAGAGGAATGGAATTAAAGGTTGTCTTTTCAATCATGCCATTGGCTTCGGGAACATATGAAACACGGCCCGCCTGGAATGAATTGTTATCTGGCGTTCCAGTGGCATTCAGGTTGTAAGTAATTCCTTTTGCACCCATCGCACACAATCTTGAAAACAGCTGCTGGCCATTCTTGGCAAACGTCAACAGCTGGCCATTGACCGTAACTGGTCCAGTCTTCGCCTGGCCGTTTTCACCAAAATAGTAGCGTGCTTGCGTAGCCGGATCGGTAAACAGGGTATCTTTCACCATGAAATTGGTGGCTGGATCAAAGTAATAGACCTTGCCGCTGATAGTCTGCAGGCCGCTGGCTCTTGATCCATCCTGTCCTTCATAGACCGTTCCCATCTGGCCATTGACCATGACTTCTTTAAATTCCTGAGGAGGAACCGCAAAGAAGCGTTCTCCTTCTGCTACCCAGCCAATTTCATCCAACGCCTGATATTCGCCCAAGCTGGTCGTATAGTGATGGCTGCCCGCTCCTTTTTCATTGGGGTTGTAAAGTCGATACACCGGCGTGCGTTCTTTTAAGTCGGTATGCCAGGAAATCCCTTCGTCTTTCCATCCAAAACCGACTAACGCATCGCGTTCGTCGGCATCTGTGGTGTAGTGATGGTCACCGGTATTGGGGTTGTACAGTCTGAAAAGCGGATCGCCGTTCTGGGTTTCATCGATAAACCAGCTGATGCCTTCATAATCCCAGGTTGCCGCAATTAAGGAATCGCGCTCAACGATCGACAGCGTATAAAAATGTTCGCCACTGTTTGGGTTATACATTCGATAAACAGGGGAAAATTTTGAAGGTCCCTGCTGATCGGACTTTGAAGCTTCCTGCCCATCCAATTGGGATATTTCCGTTTCCTTCCGCTCGTCTTTTGGGGGCCTGCTTTCTGTTTGAGATGCTTCTTTGCCCGTTTCTTTGATTTCGGCCTCTTCCCTTTCGGAAGATTCTGAAAAGGAAATGGGCTGATTTGAAGTCAGTTGTTTTTGTTGGTTCTGGTCGTTTTCGCCGGAAGAATCGGCAGTCTGGATCATGGAAGTCTGATCTTCAGACTCATCAAATCCATCTGCCAGAACAGGAAGCAAAACCGACTGTCCTGCAAACAGCACTCCCAGAACCTGCGGGAGTAATCTTTTCATCATAATTCCTTTCTTCATCCTTCAATTCTTCATATTCTGAGTCAATCGAAACAGGAACAAGAAATAAAAGCTGCCTGCGTCCCATGATCGCCTCAGCTATTGTTGCGATTAGCCGGTAAGTGTACACAGTAGAAGTAAATTTATGCTGAATTCATCACTTTTTAAACCTGTACATCATTCTTTCAATTTCTGCTCATTTTCTCTTTACCTTCCGGTCTGTTCTCGCTGAGCGTTCTCTGGTCGTTTCTGGTGGACCCAATGTCAAAAAACAGCCGAAAGAGAAAGGGACCGCCGGATCCTCGTAAAACGAGAGAAAACAGCGCCGTCCCTTTCTGGCTTCCAATCTTCTGATCGTTCGGATCAAAACTGGCTTACTGAAAGTTGTAAGCGTCAGCCGGGCGGATATACGTAAATGGAGTGCGGTCGATTGGTCTCATGTAAGTGTATCCGAATGGATAATCCTCATAGAAGTTTGGATCACAGATATACCACTGGCCATTGAGCTTGATTTCAGTCCAGCCATGATCCACATTGTTGCCATAAATGGTGGCTACCTGGCCTTTCACAAAGCGGATTTCATAGCCGGCTTCTCTTGCTAAATGGACAAACATGGCCGCATAAGAGAAACAGTTGCCCTGGCTGGTTGTAAATCCAAGGTAAGCATAGTTCTGGACATGGCTCAGGCCTGGCGCTGGTTCAAACCAGGCCGGATCTTTCTTCACATATGTCAGGGTATCCCCCACATAGCGGAACATCGCTTCCAGATCCCGGCCCGTTTTCGCATAGGTATCATGGCAGAACTGTTTCATCATCTGATCGCCATTGGGGTTGGTCAGCCAGCCATTGGCATCGGCCTGATAGCTGCCGCTCTGGCCATTATGAACCAGGCTTCCCTGCTCATCAAAAACCAGGTAGTGAGAAGCTTCGCCCGTCTGTTCTTTGGAAACAAACACTAGTCCGGTTGCCAGAGAGCCATCGTCATTGATCCAATAACGCTGGCCGCCAAAATCCACCCAGCCTTTGGAACGGATCATCTGGCCCTGCTCGTTAAAGAGATAATTCTTGCCATTGATCTGGCATTTGCCATCCTTAACGGCAACGCCATCATTGGCCGGGTCAAGATAGAAACTCTGGCCGCCATAGGTATACAGGCCAAAAATCTGTTCCATCGTATCGGTTTTATAAATCCGCAGATTGCCGTCTTTATTTTCCTGGTAGATGACATCCACACCGTTCCAGCCAATGCCTTCATCTTTCCAGCCAAGACCAATCAGGGCTTCATGCTCACTCTGGCTGGTGGTGTAGTTGTGGTTGCACAGTTTCTGGTTTGGATTGTACTGACGATACAGCGGCTGGCCGAAAGCATCTTCATTGGTTAAAGATTTCCAGCCTTCCCCTTCATCTTTCCAGCCAACACTGACCAGATTGTCACGTTCCGCCGCACTGGTTGTGTAGTGATGTTCGCCATTGGGGTTATAAAGACGATACACCGGGATGCCCTGCAAAGTGGGTGCATACCAGCCGATGCCTTCATCCTGCCAGCCGACTTTCACAAGCGTTTCCTGCTCATTTTTATTGGCGGTGTAGAAATGTTCCCCACTGTTTGGATTGTACAGACGATACATTTCCTGGGTTGCATAGCTGGCGATACGCTCCTTGATCAGACTCAGCTGGGCTTCTAATTCGGCCGAAGATCCCTGAGTAGCCATTTCATTTTCAATGGCTTTTTTCGCGTGCTGCAATTCGTAAAGCGAGCCGGCATTGCCGGTTTCTAAAGTTCCATCCTGGATTTCTTCTTTTCTTTCAGTTTTGGCAGTGACTTCTGCTTCTTTCGTGAAGTCATCTGCTGAAGAAGACTGATTTGTTTCTTCAAAATCGACTTCATTGGCCAGAAGAGGCGTCAGCTGCGTAAAGATCATCCCTGTAGTTAAAGGAAGAACCAGAGCAGAACGGATCCATTTATTTTTCATCGTGATTTCCTTCTTCTTTTCTCGTTTGATTTTCGCTCAATCTAAAGCAGTCTGAAAGTTGCTCCGTCCTTTTGATGTGGATGATGACCGCCATTCAGTCTGTAGATATGCATTTTTTTTGGGGGGGTTACTGGAAGTTGTAAGCATCCACCGGGCGTACGTAAACAAAGGGTGCGCGATCGATTGGTCTCATAAATGTATAGCTGATTGGATAATGTCTATACATGCTGCCATCGCATATATACCACTGACCATTCTGGCTGATTTCCACCCAGCCATGTTCCGCATTGCCGCTTGCGGTGGCTACAGCACCTTTGACAAACCTGGCCTCATACCCGGCCTCTTTTGCCAGATGGTAGATCATGGATGCATAGGTATAGCAGTTTCCTTTACTGCTGGTAAAGCCGACATAGGCAAAGTATTGGGTATGCGTCAGGCCAGGCGCTGGTTCGTACCATTGCGGGTCTTTGGCCTGATAGCTGATTTCGGTACCGACATACCGAAAGATCTGCTCCAGATCTCGGCCAGTTTTCGCATAGGTATCGTGGCAGAACTGCTTGATCATCTGGTCGCCATTGGGGTTGGTCAGCCAGCCGTTGGCGTCTGCCTGATAACTGCCGCTCTGACCATTTCGGACCAGGTTTCCCTGCTCATCAAAAACCAGGTAATGGGAAGCTTCGCCCGTCTGTTCTTTGGAAACAAAAACCAGTCCGGTTGCCAGAGAACCATCATCATTGATCCAGTAACGCTGGCCGCCAAAATCCACCCAGCCTGTCGAGCGGATCATCTGGCCCTGTTCATTGAAGAGATAATACTTGCCATTGATCTGACGTTTGGCATTCGTTACGGCAATGCCGTCATTGGTCGGATCCAGATAAAAACTCTGGCCGCCATAGATGTAAAGACCAAATATCTGCTCCATCGCATCGGTCTTATAAATCCGCAGATTGCCATCTTGATTTTCCTGGTAGATGACATCGACACCCGTCCAGCCAATACCTTCATCTTTCCAGCCCAGGCCAATCAATGCTTCATGTTCGCCAAGACTTGTGGTGTAGTTGTGGTTGCACAGTTTCTGGTTCGGGTTGTACTGACGATAGAGCGGCTGACCGAAGACTTCTTCTGCACATAAGGACTTCCAGCCTTCGCCTTCGTATTTCCAGCCGACATTGACCAGATTGTCGCGTTCGCCGGCGCTGGTCGTATAGTGATGTTCGCCATTTGGGTTATACAGGCGATAAACCGGGACTCCCTGACTGATCGGGGCATACCAGCCAATCCCCTCACCTTTCCAGCCAGCTTTGATAAGCACGTCGCGCTCATTCGTGTTGGCCGTGTAGAAATGTTCGCCGCTGTTTGGGTTGTAGAGCCGATACATGGCCTGCGTGGCATAGTTTGCGATCTGGGCGTTGATTTGGGCAAGCTGGGTTTCTAATTCCGGCGAAGATCCCTGAAGGGTGATTTCGTTTTCAATGGCTTTTTTGACCAGCTGCAATTCGTAAAGAGAGCCGATGGCATCCAGATCAAAAGTTTCATTCTGGATGTCGTCTTTGACTTCGGCTTCTGTTTTTGGTTCAGCGCTGTCTTCGGCTTCAAAGTCAGTTTCTGTTGTCGTTGTTGGCTCGACTTGTGTTGTTTTGTCCTCAGTCCACGCCTGATCTTGTTTTTCAAGCTCAAGTTCTTCCGCAAAAATGGAAGTGGTCGGGCTTAAGGCAATGGCACTGGTCAAAGGCAGAGTGAAAACCGGGCGCTTCCATTTATTATTCATGCTCAATATTCCTTTCTTCCTGCATAGGTATCCATAGAAAGATATGGACGCAAATCCTAATTCTTCTGGAAAAACCTTATTTATTGTTTGTTCTTCACTCTTTTTTCTGGTGGAAAAATTCGTTTTTTTCAAAAGGAACAGGTGTAATTTTTTAGCGTTCACTTCTGCTGCGATCTTTGTTTCAAGAAAAAGCATTCGCGTCCTCTATTGACTGTCGAATGCTTCTCGGGTAATCATGCTGTTTAAATACTTAACGGCCTGCAGCTCCTATTCAACAAAATCCGGATTGATGACAATCTGATCTGGATCCACGCAGTTATCGCTGGACTGATCCGGCACAACTGGAGTTACAGGTTCCTCATAGACAGGTTCTTCATAAACCGGCTCCTGGTAAACAGGCTCGGTATAGACAGGTTCCTGATAAGCGGGTTCTTCAACAGGCTGTTCAATGACAGTTGGCTGGTCGACAACTTCGGGAGTCTGTTCAGCCGGAGCGACAGCGTGTTCTTCAGACCGTCTGGAAGAAGCAGTGGATTCTTTTGATGCTTTGGAAGACGTTTCACTCTGCTTGCTTTCGCTGCTTGTCGAAGAATCCTTCCTGTCACTGGAGCTGGAGCATCCGACAAGAGTTCCAAACACCATTAAACCGCTCAGTAATAAAGACAGTGTTTTTTTCATATTCATAAGTCCTTTCTGACTTTCGCTTTTCGAAAGGCCTGACTGATTTTGAATTGAGTCAGGCTGGCTAAACCTGTTTCAAGGCAGCCGGAAAAGCGGACTTTGTTATTTTCTCAAACAAAAACGACAGTTTCAATTCCCTGAAGGATGTTCACTTCACATTTTTTAATTTCACAAGTGATATGCCTGCAATATTTCATTTCTGACGTCTTCCAATGAACAGCTTCGAACATTGGATTCGTTTTTCTTTGGCTTATTATTTTTGTTCTTTTCCTGGTCTATTTCCGCGAAGATACATTCTCAATGGAAGATTCATCCAGGGCCAGCTGATCGACAATCGCCACAGATCCATCCTGCACACGGATCACAGACAGCGTTGATGCCTCGGGAAGCCGGTGGTGAGGCAGGTAGACCTGATAGCCATCATTGACATAAAAGACCGGATAGGTGAAGCGACTCTGGTCGGGCAGATCCACCTGCAGATAAATCTGGTCATCGGTATGAAGATCTTCCACCTGGCCTGAAATGAGATTCCAGTCATTCTGGGCTTCAACTTTTAAAGATGAGTCTTTTTGCAGATCGACTGGGGCTTCAAAATTAGCCACAACTGGCATATTCATGATCGCCGCCTGTTCCTGAAAACCGCTCATGCGTCTTTCGGCCCGTTCAAATATCACTACGTCCGGATGGAGGGGTTCCATCTGGATGAGATTATACGGTTCAAGCCTGGAAAAATAGGCCTGACCAAAGTTGTCGGCTAAAAAGGGAGCGAGCGCTTCGCCAAAGGAATCCCGGAACATGAACAAGGTTCCCTGTCTGCTTTCATTGTGAGTTTCAATCCAGCTGTCCATATAGTCCTGAATTTCATTCTGAACAGTGTACGTGAAACTGGCGCTGTAATCCTGATCGGTCTCGGGGGTTAAGTTTTCGGGATTGAGCATTTCATCCAGGTCGGAAATATGCTCAATGACCTGCGCTGGCGCCTGATCATACATGTTATGCGCAATGCCCATCTGATCCATGAGCACGTTGTAAGCCAACAAAGCTCCCTCATTAGTCCAATGCGAGTCACGCTGGTAATAAAGCGTCCGCTCATCCTGGATCAGCGGCGTTTTCAAATCGGCATACGGAATACCAGCCTGCACCAGCGCTCCGGCCAGACGGTCCAGATCCTTGGTTTCTGTTTGTAAGTAACGGGATTTCATCTGTTCAGGGTAGATGGTGTTTTTGTTTGGCACGATCGTTACCCGCATGGCAATCCCCTTGGAATTCAGGGCGTACTGATAGAGTCCCAGATTGTGGACAATATTCTGGATCTGGCGATCACTCAGGGCATTCTCGCCCAGATACTGGTCGAGCGTTTCACGATAAAAAAGCCAGCCATCGTTGCCGGTGATCACATTACGGATACTCGATTCCTTAAAAATCGACTGCTCCAGACTCGCATAGGCAGAAATCAGCCAGGAACGAAATGCAAAGTGGTCGTCATACCAGGCCCCCATTTCACTGAACAGATCCGCATTGAGTCTGCCGTCAATAAATAAGGAGGGAAAACTAGCCAGATCCCGTTTTTCACTTGAAGAGGTTTCCGAGTGAATGGCTAGGCCTAAAGTCGGAACCAGCAGCGTAGCAATGATCAGACCGTTAAAAAGTCGGTAAACAATCTTTCTTCTTTTCTTTCGCTTTGTCTTGATGTCAGAGACTTTTTTCATACGATTCCTCCTTTCTAAAAGCGGAAATAGATAAACGGATTATACGTTCCCGCACTCAATGCCAGTCCACAGACCAGAACCAATCCATAACTGCCGGCCAGCGAAAGGCCCAGCAGTCTTCTGTTCCAGTTGACCTGTTTAAAAATCGGGGTACTGCCAATGGCAGCCGCTGCTAGAGCGGTCAGCAGGATGGGCGAAAGCAATGAATACAACAGAGCCAAAGCCGGCCTGGTAAAGTTCAAGCCCGTAAACATGCACGAAATCATCAACAGACCCTGTTCGAGGGTATCGGCCCGGAACATCACAAAGCCAACCGTGACAATGAGCATCGTCAAAATCCAGCCTGCCCATCTGGGTAGTTTTTTGAGATGAAGCCAGTCTTCGGCCAGAATGAAAAAGCCATGCCAGAGTCCCCACAAGACAAAGGTCAGATTGGCACCATGCCATAAACCCGTAGCCAGAAAGACAATCATCTTGTTCAGATAGGTTCTGGCTTTGCCTTTGTGGTTTCCGCCAAGAGGAATGTAAAGGTATTCCCGAAACCAGGTCGACAGCGAAATATGCCAGCGTCTCCAGAAATCCTGAATCGACGTGGAGATATAGGGGTAATTGAAGTTTTCGTGGAAATGGAATCCAAAAATCTCTCCTAACCCAATGGCCATATCCGAGTAGCCGGAAAAATCAAAATAGATCTGGAACAGATAACAGATCGCCGCAAGCCAGGCTGAACCCATATTGATCAGGCCCGGGTCGGCCGCAAAGAGTACATCGACGGTGGAGGCCATCGTATTGGAAATCAAGACTTTTTTGGCCAGCCCAACACTGAACCGGCGAAAGCCTAAAGCCGTTATTCTTGAATTGATGGTCCGCTGCTCAATTTCTCTTTTCACATCGTGATATTTCACGATCGGGCCGGCAATCAGCTGCGGAAACAGTGAAATATACAGCAGAACCCGCCAGAAGCTGGTCTGAGAGGGGACCTGGTGGCGATAGACATCAATCACATAGCTGAGAGCCTGGAAGGTAAAAAACGAAATCCCAACTGGTAAAGGAATATGAGGCTGCTTCAAAGCGACCAGTCCTGTAGCATTCAATCCAGCTATGGCCAGATCAAGATACTTGAAGACAAAAAGCAAGCCGATGTTGAGCAGCACGGCCAGAACCATGACCCACTTTTTCGGCTCGTTTTTCATCAGCAGGCCAAAGCCCCAGTTGCAAAACACGCTGACAAGCATCAGCAATACGTATCTGGGCTCCCCATAGGCATAGAAAAGCAGCGACATGACAATTAAAATGGCATTCTGAATCTTGATGGATCTTGTCAGGCGTATCAACAAGAATACCGCCGGCAAGAACACGCACAGAAATACCATGGATGAAAAAACCAAAACGCTCCCACCTTTCTTTTCAGTCTTTCGATTCTGAAATTCGCAATTAGCACAATTTTATCAATTCACTTGCAAGGTCACAAGAAAAGGTTAAAACAAAAATTTGACTATGAAAGCGAAAATTCCTAAAAAATGGCCTAGATGAGATCGATTGTCCGGCAATGACAAAACATTATCTTGTTTTTCTGTAAACCATTCTATGAATGGCTTAAACCCATAACTAAAATTGCATTTCCCTTCCTTTTTCGGTCTCCTCCGCATCAAAAAATACATTCTATACTGTGAAGAACATAAAAAAATGACAGAGCTTTCAATTACGAAATCCCTGTCCGAAACACATCCAGGCTCCTTTTCCGTGGCTCCAAAAAGGAATGACCAAACAATATTTGTCCTGTCTATCCTAAAAAGCCGCATGAATTGAAGAAGCTCTCCAATCCTTCCTGATCTCAATCCCCCAAAAGATCAGCTCCACTTTCCTGTCTGGACATCGATTCTATCGACTCTGCTTTCTGGCAGCCAGAAACATGTCTTTTCAGGCCCCAGCGAACCGACAAGAACAAAAGCAGTCACGAAAAAGTAATGTGCCTTATCCGCTTGGTAGGATAAAGCCAATTAAAGAAGTATTCCAGTGAGGTATTCCTATGGATAATCGATACAACCAAGGATTTTCCACATCGAAACAACCCGACTGCTTAAAAACATCAAACTTCGGTCCACGGCGCGGGCCTGGTGGATTCGGACCGGGACCTGGAAGACCAGGTGGATTTGGTCCGGGGCCTGGTGGATTCGGTCCAGGACCAGGCGGCCCTTTTAGTCCAAGACCGAGAAGAGGCCTATTGGGCGGCGGCCTGTTTGGCCCAGGACCAAGAAGACCCGGGTTTGGACCAGGACCTGGTGGGCCTGGTGGATTTGGTCCCGGCCCTGGAGGACCTTTTGGACCTCCGCCCTCTCGGCCAGGCGGCTGCGGCTGTCTGGGCCCTGGATGTTATGTCGCAACCTGTGTCTATGAATCCTATGACTGCCCTGAAGTCTGGGTTTTGCGGCGATTTCGAGATAACAAGCTGGCCAGAAGCGCACCCGGCCGTGCTTTTATCCGGTTTTATTACCGGGTTTCTCCAACCGCAGTCCGCTTATTTGGACACACCAAAATTTTCCAGAAAACTTTCCGGCCGATTCTGGACCGGATGGTTTCCCATTTAAAAGAGCAGGGCTATCTGGATACGCCTTACAGAGACCAGGATATTCAGCTCTGACAGATCATGCGGCCAATTTCATGGTCTTAAGCTGGCAGATCAGATTCCCGCTTTTCTTTCAATGCTTCAATACCAAAACGAGACTGTTTAACCACCAGAAATCAGGCAGTTAAACAGCCTCGTTTTGAATTGCGCTGTATTGTCTGCTATTTCATTCCACAAAGCAATCCATCAGCAAAAAACAGCCTGAAGATTAAAAATCTCCTGTTCTATTTCTCTTTTTCCACCATGATCTTTCCTGTTTCCCGATCGATCTGCTTTACGGCCGATCAATCTTGTAAATGCTGCCTTTACAAGTTCGATGAAGACGGATGGTAATTTTCCTGAGTGCCTGCGGCAGTTTTTCTGTTTCAAGAACAAGCAAGGCATACTCCGAGCAGGTCGGCATACAAAGGCAGCGCCTTCGAATCCGCTCAGGCGCCAGCCGCTGATAAATCCGGACCATTTCAATCAGAATCGCACGCAGATAAACCAGAACAACTGCGGCCAGAATCCCAAATGTTATGCAGATTCCCAGAAAAACAGGATGAAACTCAACCCACCCCAGAAGTCCAATCCGATAAGAAAGCGTCAAAAGGCCCTGGACTGTCAGGCTCGCGGCGATCATTGACGCGGTAATCCAGAAAGCGACTCGGCCAAGGTCCTGTTTCCAGTCGATCATTGGGCGGGGGAGTTTGCGCTCCATTACATAGGCATAGACTTCCCATTGCTCTTGCAGTGATGGTGTCGGCGACTCAAGCATAGTTTTTCCTCATTTCTTTGCCGGCTGGCTGTTCTTCCAGGCTCTGAATTTCATTTTTCCACAATCCTGATTCCTGCTGGACGCATAGACTTCGAAACTGTTTCTTATCATTCATATTTTTTCCATTTATGTTGCAGAATCCTGAATTTTTCAGAGCTGTTCGGTCAGGTAATCTATGAGTGTAATCAAACAGGAGGAAACAGATATGAAGTTCAACATTGAAAGTATTCAAAAAGTCCTGGCTTCCGTCGGTGAGAAGCTGGGAAAACAGCGTCAGCTGTCAGCCGATGCGCCTTGTCCTTTGCGAGCGACCGATGGAAGAAAACCCAACCAGTCTGTAAGGGAGTGAAAATCTAAGTATCAATATGTTCATATCCCATGAACAGCACAACAAATTTAGATAGGCTTATTCACTTATACGAAAAAAGTGTCCTATCCAAACTTCATGACTTGGCAGCCACATGCCGGAATGAAAACAGTGAATGGATAGGCGCTGTTTTCAAAGTAAAAACTTTGTACTTGACATTGGATACCCTTCATTATTTATCAAGAATTTCAGCCATACTGTCGCCATAGCCAAGTTTTTTAAAGTCATCAACGAATGTATCAACAGCCTGATCAATGGCTGCATTTTTCACGAGCGCTTCAATCACATCTGGAGCAGCGGTTGCAGCCCCGACTCCATATTCACAAAGAGAAAGAACCTGCATGCTGTTTTTGAACGAGGCAGCCAGGACTTCCGTATCCATATGGTTGTTCGTCAGGATATTCTGAATTTCTTTAACGACACCGACGCCATCATATCCCATGTTATCAATGCGATTTACATAGGGAGCCACATAATCTGCTCCAGCTTTGGCAACAAGGTAAGCCTGCATTGGCGTATAAACAACAGTCCCACAAGTATGAATACCCATTTTCTTGAGTTCACGGATGGCCGCAAAACCAGCTGGGATGGACGGAATTTTGACGATTGTATTCTGGCCAAATTCTTTGGTGATCGCTTTGGCATCTTTGATCATACCTTCGGTATCCGTTGGAACTGCCTGAACAAACAGCAGAGCATCCTGACCAATGATTTCACGGATTTCATGCAAAGTTTCGATTGGGTTTCGTTTGGCTTTGGCCAGAATGGATGGATTGGTCGTTACGCCATCGACCGGGTATTCCGCCACCAGTTTGCGAATCTTTTCTACGTTTGCATCGTCGATTAACAGTTTCATCTTATCCTCCAGATCGAACAGATCATTTTTATTAAATTTTCGAATGAAGATTTCTTATCTTTCGTTCGCAAGTTCATGATAGACCGCACCCTTAAAAATGTCAATCGAACATCCATTAAATTTCATTTGAAACTTTTCTCTTTGAATTTAAAGGCAATCTGGTTTATTTTATAGAGGATAAAGTTTCGATACTGCATTCATCGAAACCTGAATATCGAAAAGAGCGCAGAAAATCTACAGGAAAAAGGAGTGCCAGACCTTATGAAAAACAATCGTCAGAATCTGATTCTTGAATATTTAACCAGTCAGGAAAGCATGGATGTCACCGATCTTTCCAAAGCACTTGAAGTCTCCCAGGTCACTATCCGCAAAGACCTCAATGAACTGGAAGAAAAAGGCTTGATTCATCGTGAACATGGCTTTGCCAGACTGCGCAGCCGAGACGATATTGCTGGACGGATTGCCTATCATTTTGAAGCGAAAAAGCAGATCGCCAAAAAAGCCGCTGAGCTGATTCAGGACGGCGATACATTGATGATCGAATCGGGATCCTGCTGTGCCCTGCTTGCCCAGGAACTTGCCGAAACAAAAAAGGATCTGACAATCATTACCAACAGCGCCTTCATTGCGGATTATATCCGGCATTCTGATGGTGCCCAGGTGATTTTGCTTGGCGGTATTTACCAGAAAGACTCCCAGGTGATGACTGGTCCGCTGGTTGCGCAGGGGGCCGAAAACTATTTTGTCAAATATTTCTTTATCGGTACCGACGGCTTCAGCGAACGTACTGGCTTTACCAACAGTGACCAGATGCGAACGCAGGCAGTCCGGGATATGGCCAGACAATGCGACAAGCTTGTCATTCTGACCGAAAGCGAGAAGTTCAGTCAGCACGGATCCATTCCCATCAATATCAAAGATCAGCCAAAGCTGGTGATTACCGATTCCAATCTTCCCGATTCAACTCGCGATATTCTTGTTCGCAATGGCTGCCAGGTTGAAATTGCCTGAAACCGATCCTAAATCCTTCAAGCCAAACCGGCGTAAAAATCAAGGCCAGTGTTTCGTAGATTGCGAAACGCTGGCCTTTTTAGTTCTTTATCTGACTGTCCTCTTTTTCCACTTCTCCATGGATTGACTAGCCGGACCGCTATTTGTGAAACTCTTCCTGCTTCTTTCTTCCTTCCTTTTGTTTCCTTCCTTTTGTTTCCTTCCTTTTGTTTCCTTCCTTTTGTTTCCTTCGTTTTGTTTCCTTCGTTCTCAAAAAAATACGGAGGACTCCAAACAGCCAATCCGGATTGTTGTGCCAAAAATAAAGTGAAAAATTCCAATCCAATACCATCTGTCCTTCAACAGACCATCTCATCAGACAAACGCATCGATCCCTTCCTCTTTAAACACCTGGATGTAATCCGACAGATCCTCCTTTCGAAGAGCCTGGGTGCCTTTGTAGGCATAATCACGTTCAAGCATTTCGTATTTTCGCGCGCCCATCTGGTGGAAGCAAAGAAGCTGAACCCGATCCAGACCGTTTTCTTTCAGAATTTTCGCAAATCCAAGTGCATCTTCCCTGGAATCATTAAAGCCAGGGATCACTGGAATCCGACAGAGAATCTCATGATTGTTCTGGCAGGCCCAGCATAGATTTTCAAAAATCTGGCTATTCGAAACGCCCGTTCCTTTACGGTGCATGGAATCATCGGGATGTTTCAGATCGAATAACAGCAAATCCAGTTTGGCAGCCAGGCTCTGGAAGATTTCCGGGCTGACCACACCCGTGGTTTCAATGGCTGTATGAATCCCTTTTTCTTTTAAGGCATCGAGTAGTTCGCCAAGGAATTCTGGCTGCATCATCCCTTCACCGCCTGAAATCGTCACCCCGCCACCAGATTCTTCATAAAAAGGCTGGTCTTCCAGACAGGCTTTTACAATTTCATCGACAGCAGACTCCCTGCCTTCTGCTTTCCAGGCTCCATATAAGCAGGCTTTTGTGCATTTGCCACAATGGATGCATCTGTCATGATCCTTACGGATACGTCCAGCATGAGCATCAAAGGATAAAGCCTTCTGAGGGCAGACCGCTACGCAATAGCCGCATCCTACACATTTTTTTACATCATAGAGGTATTCCGTCTCCATTCGCTGCGATTCGGGATTGGCACACCATTTACAACGCAGCGGACATCCTTTTAAAAATACGGTCGTGCGGATTCCTGGTCCATCATGGATAGAAAATTTCTGAATATTGAAAACAACTCCCTTGCTCATATCAATTTCTCCGTTTCTCTGTACGGTTTCGATTATACAATCAAAATTTTCAATAACAATAAATATTTATTTCATTTGAAATTTTTCGAAGTCAAAGAAAGCGAATATCCATTTTCATCGCTTCCTGTTTTTTAGAGAGGACACTTTCTATATGCTTTCGTTCTATGCCTTCCTCTTATACTTTCGTTTGAAAGAATAAAATATTTTATATGGAATTTTACATTTACAATTCAAGCCAAGTTGTTATAATGGATTTGCAAACGAAAGGTAATAAGTTTCATTTGAAACTTCAGGTACACTATGAAAAACGTTGAACATTTTGGAGAACTATCCGAACGCATGGAATCTTTTCGCCAGAAAGTTCTGGATAAAGAACCCTGGATTGATGCCGAGCGCGCTTTACTGGCCACTGAGGCTTACAGAGAAAATATCAATGAACCCGTTGTCGTCCGCCGGGCGAAAATGCTGGAAAAGATTCTTGAAAATATGACAATCTATATCGAAGATGAATCCCTGATTGCTGGCAACCAGGCCTCCGCAAACCGAAATGCCCCTGTTTTTCCTGAATACACACTTGGTTTCATTGTCGACGAACTTGACCTTTTCGAAAAACGTGACGGGGATGTATTCAGAATTTCAGAAAAGACCAAAGAAGAAATCCGCTCCATCACCCCCTTCTGGGAAGGAAAAACACTGCGCGAAAAAGGGATGGCTGCCCTGCCTGAAGAAGTTCAGGTCTATATGGAAACCGGCTTATTTGGAATGGAAGGAAAATTGAATGCGGGCGATGCCCATCTGGCTGTAGATCTGCCAACCGTTTTACAGACCGGTCTGAAGGGATATTATAAGCGCGCTGAAAAGCTCAAAAGTGAATTAGACCTTTGCGATCCGGCTTCCCTGCCTAAATACCAGTTTTACAAGGCATCCATGATCGCCTTAAAAGCCGTCCAGCACTTCTCAAACCGCTATGCCCTGCTTGCCGAAGAAATGGCTGAAAACGAAATCGGAAGTCGTCGAGAAGAACTGCTGGAACTGGCCGATATCTGCCGTCGGGTTCCCTGGAATGCTCCACAGACTTTCCACGAAGCCATTCAGGCTGTCTGGCTGATTCAGGTAGTATTACAAATTGAGTCCAACGGTCACTCCCTGTCCTTTGGCCGCTTTGATCAATACATGAATCCGTTCTATGAAAAAGATTTAGCAGAAGGACGAATTGATGAAGAAGGTGCTCTTGAACTGTTATCCAACCTCTGGATTAAAACCCTAACCATCAATAAAGTCCGCTCGCAGTCTCATACCTTCTCTTCAGCGGGAAGCCCAATGTACCAGAATGTTACCGTTGGCGGCCAGACACCTGATGGCCAGGATGCCGTCAATCCAACCAGCTACCTCGTTTTAAAATCAGTGGCCAGAACAAGACTGCCCCAGCCAAACCTGACCGTTCGTTATCATGCCGGTCTGTCTCATGAATTCATGAAAGAAGCGATCGAAGTCATGCGGCTTGGAACAGGAATGCCAGCTTTTAATAATGATGAAATCATCATCCCTTCTTTTATCAACCTTGGCGTGAAAAAGGAAGATGCCTACAACTACTCCGCCATTGGCTGTGTAGAGACCGCTGTTCCAGGCAAATGGGGCTATCGCTGCACAGGCATGTCTTATCTGAACTTTCCAAGATTGTTATTGGCAGTCATGAACGATGGAATTGACCAGACCACCGGCAAACGGTTTGTTTCGCCAACTGGTCATTTCGAAGACATGAAATCTTATGATGAACTGAAAGCAGCCATCGATAAAGCAATGGTCGAACTGACCCGAGCCAGTGTCATCACCGAAAATGCCATTGATCTGGTTTCCGAAAAAGAAGTTCCTGATATTCTTTGCTCCACATTGACTCAGGATTGCCTGGGCCGGGGCAAAACCATCAAAGAAGGTGGCGCCATCTATGACTTTATTTCTGGGCTGCAAGTCGGCATTGCCAACATGGCTGACTCTTTAGCGGCCATCAAGACGCTGGTCTACGACGAAAAGAAGATCACACCAGAAGAACTCATGAATGCTCTTCATTCCGATTTTGAAGGCCCACAAGGTGAACACATCCGTCAGATGCTGATTCACGAAGCCCCAAAATATGGCAACGATAACGATCTGCCAGACCACTTAGTCTGCGATGTTTATGATGTCTATATCGATGAAATTGCCAAACATCCAAATACTCGTTATGGCCGCGGCCCAATCGGCGGTATTCGCTATGCCGGAACCTCTTCAATTTCCGCTAACGTTGGCCAGGGCTTTGGCACCATGGCGACTCCAGATGGCCGTAAAGCGCATGAACCATTAGCTGAAGGCTGCTCTCCTGCCCATGCGATGGACCAGAATGGTCCAACCGCTGTCTTTAAGTCTGTAGCCAAACTTCCAACTGATAAAATTACTGGCGGTGTTCTGCTCAACCAGAAAGTAACGCCAGCCCTGCTTTCCACCGAAGAAAACCGCATGAAAATTGAAATGTTAATGCGCACCTTCTTCAATCGCCTGCATGGCTACCATGTTCAATACAACGTTGTTGATCGTGCCACTCTGATTGATGCCCAGCTTCATCCGGAAAATCACCAGGATCTGATTGTCCGCGTCGCGGGTTACAGCGCCTTCTTCAATGTGCTTTCCAAAGCGACTCAGGATGATATCATCGGCCGCACCGAACAGACGTTATAAGCCGTTGTTGCGATACTTAAGCTCGGCTCTATTCGTTCGTCTTTCTTCCTGACCTTTGCTCTTACTCTTTGTCCCTGCTCTTAGTCCTTTCAAAGCAGTCTGGTTCAAGTCATCAAACTTCGATCAGGCTGTTTTTTCATGTCTTGTTCATCTCATTTTTCCTGCCTTTGAACCTCTCAAGCCCAGCGAAAAAAGCTCTTTTTCTAGCAGAAACGGCTTTAGAAAAAGAGCTTTAAAAGAATTTGTATTTGTATCGATCCAATGATGGACCTTCTGTGTCCAGTCTCCGATTTTTCTGTTTTCTAGTTCTTCAGAGTCATCAGACGCTGAATATGAATACCAAGATAGCAGACTTCTTCATCAGGAATCAGATAATGCGCATTGGATTCCAGAAAGCCTCTGACCTTTGAAGCAATGGTCATTGCCTGTGGATAGCGCCGGCGAAGTCCAGAATACAAATCCGGATCGGTATCTGTAAGCAAGGACTTACTGACAAGACGCTGAACGAAAAACTGCAGATGAGTCATGAAACGCGAATAATGAATCGAATCTTTATCCACTGGGCCAGGCAGATTGAGCAGGACAATCTGTAAAACCTGCTTTTCAATCTTGGCTGCGGCTCCTGCATCGTAGTTTTTGTTGTCCGCCGATTGTGCATTAATAATATGGAAAGCAATATTGGCAGCTTCTTCGGAGGGAAGAACAATCTTGCAGACCGATTTAACAACTTTCAGACCATACTCACCAACACGGAATTCTCTTGGATAAAAAGATTTTATTTCCCAGAAAACACGGTTAACCACATTCAGATTCTGCTTCTGACGTTCTACCGCAAAGTGAAGGTGATCGGTTAACGCCAGGTAGACATGGGGATTGAGTTTAACTCCTAAAACTGCCTGGGCGTATTCCACAATCAGGCTGGCAGCTTCCAGATAGACTGGTTCGATCTGTTCCAGCAGTTCTTCAAGCATTTCCAGTTCTTTGTGCTCTGGTCGAAAAATCCGGCCAGCCGGGGTAATCTCGACTTCCTGACCTGGCTTACTTCCGTATCCAACGCCTTTTTGAAGCAGAATCATTTCTGACTGCCGCCCATCTTCCAAAATCACTACGCTGGAATTCAGAACTTTCTTAATACGCGCCATCGTCTTTCTTCCGTCCTTTCCCTTTTCTTCTCAAATCTTTTAATCCTCTTAGAGTCTTTGATTCTTTACCTTGATTCCGGTTTACTCTGTTCATCAAAACAGAATTGGCTCAATACGTCCATACCAATCGATCAAATCTTCCTGGATTCTTCTTCGTGCAGGCTGGCACCATTGGTCGCAATGACCTTCTGGTACCAGTTAAAGCTATCTTTTTTATAGCGGTTGAGAGTGCCGTTGCCCATATCATCCTGATCTACATAGATAAAGCCGTATCGTTTGGACATCTGATTCGTGGATGCAGAGATCAAGTCAATTGGTGCCCAGCTGGTATAGCCCATCAGTTCAACTCCTTCATCGATCGCTTTTTCGATTTCCAGAAAATGCGAACGGAAGTAATCAATCCGGTATGGGTCATGAATCGAGCCGTCTTCTTCCAGAACATCTTTGGAGCCGATACCATTTTCGACGATGAATAAAGGCTTACGGTAGCGATCATACAGCTCGATCAGAGAAATACGAAGACCTACCGGGTCAACCTGCCAGCCCCATTCTGAGGAAGGAAGATATGGGTTTTTCACACCAAGAACGGTATTGCCTGGAGTGCGTTCAGCATTTGGATCTGTCGATTCTGTCATGGACATGTAATAGCTGAAGGAGACAAAATCAACGACGCCTTTCTTGAGCAGCTCCAGGTCGCCTTCTTCAATCTTCACAACGATATTCTGTGCTTCCATTTCTTTGAGTTTCAGACGTGGATATTCTCCAAAGACCATGACATCCGAATAGAACATATTATCCAGATTCTTTTTCTGGGTGGCTGCAACATCTTCTGGTTTGCAAGTACGCGGGTAAGTCATCAGTTTGGTGACCATGCAGCCCATTTTGGCATCCGGGCGGATTTCTTTAAGCAGGATAGCCGCTTTAGCCGCAGCTACAAACTGATGGTGTAAAGCCTGGTAGCAGCACTGTAGTTCATTGCCGTTGCATAGTTCCGGAATGATTCCCGCTGTTGTATATGGATGGCGGATAATGGAATCCACTTCGTTGAAATTGAGCCAGTATTTTACATATGGGGTGAAATCTTCGAAACAAGTTTTTACGAATCGTATGAAGTAATCGATAACCCGGCGATCCGTCCAGCCATTGTATTTCAAAGCCAGACTGAGAGGTGGTTCATAGTGATGCAAGGTCACAAGCGGTTCAATGTTGAGGCGCTTCATCTCCTGGAACAGGTCTTTGTAGAAACGAATGCCCTCTTCATTTGGTGTTTCTTCTTCTCCGGTTGGATACAGACGCGTCCAGGCAATGGAAACACGGAGTACTTTAAAGCCCATTTCCGCAAACAGGGCTAAGTCTTCTTTGTAATGATGGTAGAAGTCGATTCCCCGGCGTTTTGGGTAATATGTGTCATCCAGATCTGCAATTGCTTTCTGAATCCCTTCGAGCGAAACCTGGTTGTGAGCTTTGTAGTTTTTGACATCTACTTTGGGTTTGTAGGTAGCTACATCGGCCACAGATGGCCCTTTACCTCCTTCATTCCAGGCACCTTCAACCTGGTTTGCGGCCAGGGCGCCGCCCCATAAAAATCCTTCTGGAAATGGCATGGTAATCTCCTCTCTGCTCTTTTGTCCTGTCGATTTTTTGTTCAGATCCACGCTTCGATCACAAAGCCTGCTTCAGACGCTGACCATTTCATAGGGCAGCGATTGAAGCAGGTCTTGGGACGAAGACTTTCATTCAAACCGGTTCTGAATCTATTCCACCAACAGATATATAAGTTTAGTTTACCGATATTGCACTAACGCGGACCTATAGATTCAGTTTTTATTTTTCAATCATTTTCAACTCTAATGTTTTTATCGATTCTGTAGTTTATTAATCACAGACCATAACCAGAGTGCCGCTTTCAACATCTTTGTTGACTTCAACACATTCAACCGGCTGATCATTGGCATTGGTAATCACCATTGGAGTGGTCATATCGATGTTTTTCTCTTTCATCAGGATGCGATCGATTTTCATGACTGGTTCTCCAGCACGAACAGTATCTCCGATATTTTTCAGAACTGTAAATCCTTTCCCTTCCAGGTTCACTGTATCCATACCAACATGGATTAAAATTTCCTGACCGGTATTGGCTTTAAAACCAATGGCATGCTTTGTGGCAGCTACCATCATGATGCTTCCATCGACTGGAGAATTGACTGTATCACCTTCCCATTTGAACGCTACGCCCTTCCCCATGATTCCAGATGCAAAAACTTCATCTTCAACCACATTTAATGGAATGCATTTACCGCTGACTGGAGCCACAATGTTGGCTGGTTCAAAAGCGTCTGTAAAGCTTGCAACTGGCTCGCCTGCCTGAGTGGCAGCCTGATCTACAGCATTGAGTTCTGCATTGTCTTTAAAGAGAATCAGAGATCCAACAAAAGAAGCAACAAGAGAAACACCAAAACCAACAAATGCCCAGACGATATTCATGGAGTTTGCAGGATCAACAAACATAGCCATACCCGCAAGTCCAGGACCCATGGCAACGAACGCTTTAACAGCAGTCAGACCTAAACAGATCCCCCCCACAAAACTTCCAAAAACAACAGAAATCATTGCTTTTTCATGCTGCAAGGTAACACCGTATAAAGCTGGTTCTGTAATTCCAAATAAAGCTGAGATACCAGCAGAAATTGCGGTCTGACGCAGATTATCATCTTTTGTTTTTAAAGCGACGCCAAAGCAGGCACCACTTTCAGAAATATTGTGTGCTAAGGAAGCTGGCATATACAACAGTTCTTCGCCCATATTAGAAATGGAAGATACTGCATAAGGAAGCAGTGCTTTGTGCATACCTAAAGCAATCATGAAGGGCAGCACGGCTGCAAGCAGACCAACCGCAAGCCAGCCCAGCTTGTCGTAGAGAAATAGAATCACTGTGGTTAACAGAGTACCAATGTTTAATCCCAGAGGACCTAAGATCAGCAGCGTTACAGGAATAACGGTGATGAAGCAAATCATTGGAACAAAGAAAACACGAATTGGTTTTGGGGTGATCTTCGTTACATATTTTTCAATAAAGTAAAGCAGTCCAACAGAAAGAATTGCCGGGAAAATCTGATATGGATACGCAACGCTCTGAATCTGCCATCCAAAAATATTCAATCCTTCACCAATGGCCGTCGTCATATTGGGAAGAATCAGTGCCCCAACACAGGCAACCGCAACCAGACGATTGATTTTCAGTTTTGTAGCCATCGTTACGGCTACCATCACTGGCAGGAAGTATAAGGCAGCATCAGCTCCCTGATACAGAACGGTATACAGGCCTGAATCTGCAGACATCCATCCCATTAAAGAAAACAACGACAGCAAAGCTTTCAGGATTCCGGCACCCGCAATGGCAGGAACCAGCGGCTGGAAAATACCAACCAGAAAGTCCAGAAGCCAGGCTCCAACCGATGTTTTTCCACTGGAAGCCGCAGGCGAGCCTGTATTTCTAAATTGGTAGTCTTTCAAAATTGCATCATAGGCTTCAATTACATCGTTACCAATGACAACCTGACACTGTACACCAGCGCCAACGACACCCATGACTCCAGGAATAGCCTTTAATTCATCACGTTTTGCTTTGGCGGGATCAACCAGCGTAAAGCGAAGCCGAGTAGAGCAATGTTCAAACTGAGAGACGTTTTCCTGACCGCCTACACCTTTGATAATGGCTTCGGCCAGTTCTTTATAATTCTTAGACATTGAAGTTTCTCCTCTTTTTTCCTGATTCGATAAAATTCTTTGCGATGGCAGCTCATCCACGAATGAGACTGCACAGATCCATGAATCTGGATCATTTTCTGTCTGATCTGGATTCAGAATCATGATCATCACAACAAACTCAGTCTAATTTCTAAATAGAAATCGACCTGGAATCGAGTCACTGATTCTGAACAGATTGTGGCTGGTGTCTTTCTGTTTGCTCCGGCCGGTTAAGCAACAAAAAAGGCAGAACCATTCAAAACAGATACACCAAAAAATAGGTACTGTTTCTAAATGATCCTGCCTGCTTTACCAGTTACATGTCCTTTAGACGATTTCAAGGATAAGGCAGAAAGCGCTCTCTGTCAACAACAAATTTTCAAAAATTTTCCGGGTCACTGAAAAATCCGGTGGGATTTGGGGTTCTTGACTGTTGGCTGATATGAGGCATCAATGATCTTCAGGAAGAAATACCCATCGTCATGATAGCCAAAAGCCTGCCTTCGTACGGTCTTGATCTTGTTGTTGACTCCTTCGATTTTTCCTGACGAGATCCCGTAGGAAGCATGCGAAATGATCCCTTCAAAATGGTTTTCCAGCAGTCTGGCAAACCATCGAAAGTGCTCATTCTTTGTCCCGCGGCAGGTGTTAATGATTGTAGTGATTTTGTCTGCCATTTTTATCTCATCGTCGCAGCTGTAGGCCTCAATAAGCTGTTCTTTCACCAGATCGCACGCAAAAAGAAGAGAGTTCGACTCGATGAGTTCCTTATATCGCTTAACATATCCAGTTTCACCGCGTGACATGAATTCGTTTTTGAAGTAAGCTGCGAGTTCTTTCACAGGGAACAGGAATGTCTTGCCATCTCTGGTTGTTTTCTTTGGGGTTACCCACTCTCCTGAGTCAGACAGAGCGCCGGCACAGAACACGACATGGATGTGGGGGTGAAAATCAAGTTTTTGTCCCCTGGTATGAAGAGCACAGTAAAAGCCAGGCATTCCGCCAAATTAAGAAAGGCCCTTGATAAGGCTTTGATGTTCCTTGTTAGCTTTCTTGTTTGGAATAAGCTCTATTTTAAGTGTTGCATCTAATGCAACCGCCAAGCGATTCAGCAAAGCAATACTTGGGTTTCGCGCTCCATTCTCCAATCGACTAATATCCGCTTGACTGATCCCCGTCTTCTCAGCCAGTTTTCTCTGAGTCAATCCTGCTTCTTTTCTCGCTTTAATCAAAGCCATAGTGATGTCTCTTTCCGGCTGAAGTGCCTCATATTCTTTCCGGAATTCAGGATCCTGCATAAATTCATTTGTTAATTCATCTAAGTCGCCCATCTTCACTATCCCTTTCTTTTTAAATAGATTTTTCTTCTTCGCTTTGCCAGCTCTATTTCCCTGACAGGCGTTTTCCGTTGTTTATTTATAAAACCGTTAGTGGCAATAATTATCTCATCGCCATCAAAAAAGTATAGAATCCTAATCGTATTTTTTTCTAAGATAGACCGAAGCTCAAAAGTCCCATTCCCTAAGTATTTACTTAATGGAGCTCTTGCTTCATTACCCAACATTTCTAATCTATGAAGATCAGATACTACTTTTGCTTTTGTTTTTGCATCTAAGGTTCGAATAAAATCTCCAACAGGCTTACGTCCATCATCATTTCGAAAAAAAATTATACTAAACAATCTTCTCTCCCTATATGCTATATATAGCATATATTATCCAGGTTCTTTTTCCAATACTTTGCTAATCAAAAATCAGCTTCCAGTAGTTCTTTGAAGCCTTGGTATTCTTCGGCGCACTCAAAAGCAGCGCTTTTACACATTGTATGATTTCTCATTTTTGACCGATGTCTTTAAAATCTCCCTGAGCACTTATCTATGCTGTCTTTAAGGAAGCTTTCTAAGTCAGCATAATTCTGGGTATTGGACTCACAACCAACTCTTCACTTCTATATACGCAGTTTTCAAAAGACGTTTCTGTAACTTTGCAATTTTGAGCAGTTTTTTGAAAAATATAGCTGACTCATCTTCCATTACTGCGCGAACCTTAATTAGAATCACGAAGAGAAACAGCTGTTTTATCGATATGTAAAACGATATATGACTTAAACTCCCAAGAAAGTTGTACCTACAAGATTAATCAATATTAATAAGTGCTTTTCATAAAGTTGATAAACCAAATTTAGCTGCTAAACTACACTTCTCTTTGTAGTTATAAATATAACTGCATAAAAACTCCTGGATCCAATGTGAAAATAACTGTTTTTGTTTTTAGAAAAGCGTTTTTTATTGCCTTTTAATCGGATAGGTATACTTAGGATGGGAGTTTAGGATATGAGATAAAATTGTTTGCCGGTTTTAAGTTAAATATCAAAGGTTTCAACCGATCAAATAAACCGTGTTGGATAAAATCATAAGACCAGATTACCTGATATCTTTATAAGATAATCTTTCTGAGATTTTAATATCACGAGCTACTTTCCAAACAAAAAAATCCGCCTTATCTAGAGCGGATTTTTTTGCTTAGTTATTGATTCTATTCGAATTCGATTGTTCCTGGCGGCTTGGAAGTAATATCGTAGAGTACGCGGTTCACGTGTGGAACTTCGTTGATGATGCGATCCGATACACGGCCTAATACGTCCCATGGAATGCGGGCCCAGTCAGCGGTCATACCGTCAATGGAAGTAACAGCCCGAATGGCAACAGCGTAGTCATACGTACGCTGATCGCCCATGACGCCAACAGAGCGCATGTTGGTTAATGCTGTAAAGTATTGCCAGATATCACCTTCCAGACCAGCTTTGGCAATTTCTTCACGCAGGATGGCATCGGATTCACGGACAATTTCCAGTTTTTCATCCGTGATTTCACCGATAATGCGGATACCCAGTCCTGGTCCTGGGAATGGCTGTCTCCAGACCATTTCGTGTGGCAGACCCAATTCTTCACCAAGGGCGCGAACTTCGTCTTTGAACAGAGTATTCAGAGGTTCGATAAGCTGGAAGCCCATGTCTTTGGGCAGACCGCCTACATTGTGGTGGGATTTAATGGTTTGCGCGGAGTTAGTTCCGGATTCGATGACGTCGGTATACAGAGTGCCCTGGGCAAGCCATTTTACGTCTTTATCCTTAAGGAGTTTTTTGACTTCGTCATCGAAGGTATATACGAATTCACCACCGATGATTTTCCGTTTCTTTTCTGGATCGCTTACCCCTGCCAGTTTATCCAAAAAGCGGTCTTTGGCATCGATCCGGATCAGGTTGATGTTCATGTTTTTGCCAAAGGTTTCCATGACTGATTCACTTTCACCTTTACGCAACAGACCATGGTCAATGAACATGGCGACTAACTGATCCCCGATCGCTTCATGAAGCAGGGCGGCAACAACGGAAGAGTCAACACCACCGGAAAGACCAAGCAGAACAGTATCATCGCCGACTTTTTCCTTGATCAGTTTCTTCTGGGTTTCAATAAAGTCATGCATCGTCCAGTTTGCCTGGGCATTGCAGATGTTGAAGACAAAGTTTTTCAGAATCTCATTTCCATATTCGGAATGACGAACTTCTGGATGGAACTGTAAGCCGTAAATATGGCTTTCTGTATTTTCGATGGCGGCATAAGGGCAAGTTGAGCTCTTGGCAATAACATCGAAATGCGGCGGCAGTTCACTGACCTGGTCGCCATGGGACATCCAGACGGTTTCTTTTTCTGGAAGATTTGCGAAGAGCTTGTTTTCTTTCACGATCTCGATTTCTGTCCGGCCATATTCTTTCAGATCGCTGGCTTTGACATGGCCGCCTAAGGCAAGGGTAAGCATCTGCATGCCATAGCAGATACCCAGAATTGGAATTCCGGATGTATAAATAGCCGAATCGCATTTTGGAGCGTTTTCTTCGTAGGCTGAGTTTGGACCGCCGGAGAAAATGATGCCTTTCACATCCTGAAGGGCAAGAATTTCTTCGAGGGTCATTGTGCCGGGATGAAGTTCGGAGTATACACCGAATTCGCGAATCCGTCTGGCGATCAGCTGGTTATACTGAGAGCCAAAGTCTAAAACGACAATCTTATCTGGCATAGTCTGACCTCACTTTTCTATCTTTCACTTCTAGCTTTTGCCTTATCTTATCGAACTTTCGTCCCTGAAGAACAAAACTCGAGATTTTCAGGCTTTTTTGATGATTCATTCTGTTTCATTGAAGCATTTTAACTGGTTTTCGTCGGATTCCATCCGCTGTTCAAATTCAGCGCGGATATCTTCCAGAGAAAGTCTTTGCGGATGGTCAAAACTGTTAATCTGTTTTTCCATCCATGCAACATCATACCACTGACCATTCTTGTAACCAGCTTTGGGCAGCAGGCCAAACTGCCTGAAACCATAGCTTTTCTGGTAGGCCAGACTGTGAGCATTGCTTGCAGTCGTACAGCTGATCAGGCGGACAATGCCCATCGCTTTACAGATGGCTTCCAGATTCTCATAAAGTGCTTTGGCCAGACCATGATGGCAGCCTTTCGCAAAGTAGATGGTCAGTTCCGCATCAAACTGATAGGACTCCTTGCCTAAAAAGGCATGCGCATAGCCAAAACCAATGACCTGACCTTTGTATTCAGCCACCAGATAGGGATAGGCACTGGCAATCGCCTGCTGGTCTGCCTCAAACTGGCTGTATTCCGGATTGGACCAGGCAAGATTGGCGGTAGAGTGCTGGATATAGGTGCAAAGAATCGTATAGATCGCCGGCAGATCGGCCGGGGTCATAAAACGAATCATTACTGCAGCTCCAGACCAGCATCCGCACTCAGAGATTCATCCGCTCTCCGGCCATGTTCATAGGCAATTTCACCAGCAATGGCAATCATAGCGGCATTGTCGGTGCAGCAGCTCATCGGCGGGACATTGAAATCAATATCAGGATGCTGGGCTGCCAGTTCTTTCACTTTTTCACGCAGGCGGCTGTTGGCCGAGACACCGCCGCCGACAATCATCTGTTTGATTTCTGGATAATCAGCAATGGCTTTGCGCACTTTGGTAAAGATTTCTTCCAGGGCAGTTTCCTGGAAGCTGGCGGCTAAATCTTCCATCTTCCATGGTTCGTTGTTTCTTTCCATGCGTTTTACAAACTGGAGAACACCGGATTTCAGGCCGGAGAAAGAGAAATCATATTCACCAGGTGCTTTGGGACGCGGAAGTTTATAGATTGGTTTTCCCTGTTTAGCCAGCTTGTCAATTTTCGGGCCGCCTGGATAGCCAAGGTTGAGCACGCGCGCGACTTTGTCATAGGCTTCGCCAATCGCATCGTCCTGGGTTTCTCCCAGAATTTCAAAGCTGTTTTCGTCTTTCATATAAATCAGCTCCGAGTTGCCCCCGCTGACCAGCAGGCCTAAAAGCGGAAACTGGAGGGTTGTATCCAGTTTATTGGCATAAATATGGCCAGCCAGGTGATTGACCCCAACAAACGGTTTATCAAAAAGCATCGCCAGCGTTTTCGCTGCCTGAACACCAACATGCAGACAGCCAATCAATCCAGGACCTTGCGTAACGGAAATCAGGTCAATATCCTCCCAGCTCAGGCCGGATTCTTTGATCGCCTGATCAATGACCACCGAAATATTTTCAACATGAAGCCGGCTTGCCACTTCCGGAACGACGCCGCCAAACTGAACGTGGGTGTCAATCTGGCTGGAGACGACGCTGGACAGGACTTCTTTCTGGTCTTTGACAACGGCTGCAGCCGTTTCATCACAGCTGCTTTCAATCGCAAATACAATCATAGTTTCACCTTACTCTAAGTTAGATTTCTAGATTCCTAAGCCCATGACAAGGGCATCTTCGCCATCGGAATAATAGTGCTTGCTGCGATGGATCTCTGTAAAGCCATGGTTTTCATACAGCGTTTTTGCCGGAGTATTGGAAACCCGGACTTCCAGGGTAAACAGCTCGCAGCCCGCCTCCATTGCTTGTCTGATTGCTTCTTCAAGCAGCAAGCTGCCTTGATGCTGACGGCGAAACGCCGGATCCACCGCAATACTGGCAAGCTGGGCCTGTTCAAACAGGATCCAGAAAATCGCATAGCCGATAATCCGGCCTTCTTCTTCCAGTACGATGGCATGAGAATAGGGATTCTTGTCGAGTTCATATTCAAAGGAATCCCGGCTCCAGGCTTCTTTAAAGCTGGCCGTTTCAAGGCGGCAGATGGCGTCCAGATCCGCAGTATTCATCGGGCGGATCATACTTTGTAGCTGTCGCTTTCTTTCATATAGCGCGGAATGAGTCCATGCACATTTTCAACCGTTTCTGCCACGGGCAGCAGCAGCCGGGTGTTTTCGACAAAGTCAGATGGACTGGCCTGTTTGTCGATCAGCCAGCCTTCGCCATATAATTCGCCGGGATTGTCTTTTAAAAAGTCTTCAACCTGTTCTAAAGGCAGAATGCCCATCCAGGTTGGTTTTCCATTTTCAAGATGAGCCGCATAGACGCGGCCTCCCCTTGCATCCAGAATGACATTGGCCAATGGCGCTGCTCCGGCATAAAGCTGGAAAGTCGAAAGGGTTTTGACTTGAATATCAGCCTGGGTGCCAAGCAGTTTGGCGGTAGTCATCGCGATCCGAAGCCCAGTATAGGAACCCGGGCCATCAGTAATGATGACTTCACCCAAATCTTTCAGTTTCCAGCCGGTTTCACCAAGCAATCGTTTCAGTTCGACAAATAACGACTCACTCTGGCGTTTAAAGGCCTCTTCCACCAGGCTGGCTTTCACCTGGCCATCCTCCAAGAGAATGATCACCAGTTGTTTCCATGAAGTATCGAGCATCAAGCTTTTCATAGGTTTTTACTTCCATCCTTCTAACAGACTGGCACTTTTTGGTCCAGTGGCATTCATTTCTACCTCACGGGACGTTTCGCCAGTTTCTTTCAATGAAATCGAAATATGATCCGCTGGGATCTGTTCAGCAATATAGTCTGCCCATTCCACAACGCAAAGGCCTTCTTCGAAACATTCTTCAAAGCCAAGGTCCTGATGGGCCCCTTCCAGACGATAGGCATCCATATGATAAAGCGGACTGCCATCTTCGGTCTTATACGATTTCATGATGGTAAAAGTTGGAGAGTTGATGGTTCGTTTGACGCCCAGAGCCTTGCCAAAAAAGCGGGTCCAGGCGGTTTTTCCGGCACCAAGATCACCATCGAGGGTAATGGTCATCGTCTGTCCTTTCAGACGACGCGCCATCTCGTTGGCGAAGGTTTCCGTATCGGAAAGTGAATTCAGATTCAGTTTCATAATATTTTCCTTATATTCAGGATATTCAGATACCCAGATATCCAGAGATCTGATATCCAGCTCAGACTCATTTTAAGATCCGTTTTGGATTACTTTTTTGTTGCTTCCAAATCTTTTGCAGACGGCAATGAAGCAGCAGGATCTGACTTTGGATCAGATGAAGCAGGATTTTCCTGCATTGACGGCTGTTGTGCACGATGTCTGGCCTTGAGCTTGTCCTGATGGATCATGGTTTTGATCTGCTGGATCTGTTCAAGCCGCTTGCCAACCTTAGCTTCACTGCCCTGAGTGGTTGGCTTGTAATAAACACGGTTCTTTAATTTAGGCGGCAGGCATTCCATATCCGTCATATGCAGCGGATAGTCATGCGAATACTCATATCCTTCACCATAGCCAAGATCAGCCATCATGCCTGTTGGCGCATTGCAGATGTGAAGCGGAACAGGTTCTTCCAGGGTTTCTTGGGCATCATCACGGGCGGCAAAGTAGGCTGTTTCCAGGGCATTGCTTTTCGGAGCCAGGGCCAGGTAAGTAATGGCATGGGTCAGATGGACGCTGCATTCCGGCATGCCCAGATACATGCAGGCCTGATAGGCTGCAATGCAGATTTCCAGTGCCCTCGAATCAGCCATACCGACATCTTCGCTGGCCATGCGCACCATCCGGCGAGCGATGTAAAGGGGATCTTCTCCACCCTCCAACATCCGGGCCAGCCAGTAAATACAGGCCTGCGCATCAGAATTGCGCATGGATTTATGTAAAGCCGAGATCATATCATAATGAGCATCGCCTTTTTTATCGTACAGCAGCGTTCTTTTGCCCAGAACCTGCTTGATGATCTCTTCATCGACGTGCACTCCATGGATATCATCCGGTGAATTGGTGATGATCATCTCCAGCGTATTCAATGCCAGTCTGGCGTCGCCATGGGCAAAATGAGCAACCGCATAAATCTGCTCTTCGCTCATGTCGATGTTTTTTTCGCCATAGCCCTGCGGTGCATGAAGCGCCTGGAGGAGCAGTTTTTCAATTTCTTCTGTCGTCAGCGATTTCAAAACGAAAACTTTGCAGCGGGAAAGCAGGGCGGAGTTGACTTCAAAGCTTGGATTTTCAGTGGTTGCGCCAATCAGGACAATGCTTCCCTTTTCTACATAAGGAAGAAAAGCGTCCTGCTGCGCTTTGTTGAAGCGGTGAATCTCATCGATAAACACAATGGTGCGCTCGCCTTTTTTGCGCGTCATCTCTGCCTGGCTCATGACCGCCTTGATTTCCTTGATCCCGGACTGCACGGCCGAAAAATTAATAAAGCGGCTATGGGTGTGGGCAGCGATAATTGAGGCCAGCGTGGTCTTGCCAACCCCTGGCGGTCCCCAGAAAATCATCGAAGGAATCGTATCTTTTTCGATCATATTCCATAACAAAGACCCTGGCGAAATCAGATGGGATTGTCCATAGTAGTCTTCCAGACTTTGCGGACGCATCCGATCAGCCAGCGGGCGAAGCATATTGCTGCGCTGTTCGCGCTCTTGTTTTTCCTGTTGTTCAAGTTCATCTTCTTCGAAAAGATCAAATAACGAATTCTGCTTCATAGTCTTCCTATTATACAACAGCCAATTGTCCGGATGCATTTGCCAGAATCATCCCTTTACAGGACTCAAAAAAACCGCAGATTTCATACTCTGCGGTCTTCTTAATCAACCATCATAACCAAAGCAATTGTCAGGGCAATGAAGATTACGCTAAAAATCAAAAACCAGCGTAAGAAAAATCGATTGCGTTTATGCTTATCCACCGGAATATTGCCGACAACTTTTCCAGTCTGCCCATTGATCGCAATCAGCTTATCCTCGTCATTGTCATAATCCATAAACAAAAGATAGGCCGGAAGCAGGGCGTAAGTGGACTGGATATCGGACGGTCTTAGATTGGAGGAAGTCAGATGAAGCCCCTGATAGCCGGTCATCGTTGACATCATCGCACTTTGAAAGGAATTCTCTGCCCGTCCTTTGGAAAACTGGGCCGTCTGGCTTGCATCCCGGTCGTAGCGCTGAGCCATATAGCCGGGAAGATAGCCGGAGTTGTAGGGCACCAGGCGGGAGTAGTCGAAAGGCTCAATGGAATCCATGGCATCTTTTGGTGTCTTGGTCGTCGCAATGACTGGCACCTTATGGTATTTCTGATTGCCCGCGCGCAGGATGTCATAGACATAGTGATTGGTGACAATCCACTCTCCATACGGAATGGTCGTTGTATGTTCCCCGCTGGCATGAAGTTCTCCTGTCATGTTGACATCAAACAGCCAGAACGGCAGATAGATCGCCTTAATCTTTTCGATGACATTGGCCTTGGAATATTCAGGCGGATAAAATGGCTTATCTTTGATGTAGTTTTCGTAAATCTCTTCAATCTTCTTTTTATCGACCGTAAATGGAATCACCTTATCCGGCTTGAACTGTCCTTTGATCTGGGTATCAATGACCATTGGCGTGCCGCAGAAAACGCAGGCTGTGGCCACCGTATCTTTATCTGTTACAACCTCAGCTCCGCAATGGGGACAGCTGTATACCACCAGATCTTCCTGAATTTCCGTCGAATCATCCGTGGCTTTCGCAAAACCGGCTTCACTGGCTTTACGTGGCTCTTCCATATCGGTGTAAAGAAGATCCGAAGCTGGTTTCTGACCAGCATCGTGATTATGGTTATGATCATGGTTATGGTTATGATCATGGTCATGATGATGATCAGCTGAAATATCAGACTGGGTTTCATATTCACTCAGATCATACGTGCTTCCGCAGAAGTCACATTTGAGTTTCTCAATGGAGGGTTCATAGTGAAGTTCGCCTCCACAGTTACGGCATTTATATTCCATCAGAAATGACCTCCACTTCCGGTGTGACCTACCGATCCGCCGCCGCTAAAGCCGCCGCCTCCATGACCACCAGAGGTTGGTTTCGGTTTGCGCACCCGAGTCTGATAGGTGCGGATCAGTCGGTCATCCCGCGCCACCAGGTTCAGTCCATCCTGATAGGCATCAGCCCGCACACTGACTTTCTTGTCACGGTGCTTTCCAACCCGGCTCATGGTCATGATCCCTGCAATCAGCAGCGCCCCCACCAGGGACATGCCCGTCCCCAAAGCCAGAATGCCTTTATTGACGATCAGCCTGGTCAACGGCCCATAAGCATTGGTTTTAATTTTGAATGTTTTGTCCACCTTGTTCAAAAAAGTTCTGGCTGACTGGCCAAATTCACCATCCGCCAGATCATCATAAGCCGCTTCGGCAATTGAATCCGTCTTGGACTGGCTGAAATAGCTGCGTTCTTGATCCCCATAGGCATCCACCCAGTACGATCTGTCTGCCATATTAATCATGTAGCCGATATAGCCTTCGGGATAGTGCTGGGTTCCATACTCTTCAATGACATCCCGGGCATAATTATCGGAAAAGCCAGGCTCATAATCCGTCAGGATAAAGACATTGGTATCAAAGTCCTGTGAAATCTGGGCGGCAAATTCTTCTAATTCCTGTATTTCCTGATCCGTAAATAATGACGCCTTGTCATCTACATGCGAACTGGCCGCATGCACCGGCATCTGGATCATCAGCATCATGGCGCAGATGATCATAAGGTATTTCCAGAATTGTTTCATAGTAACCTCGTCAGGGACAGATCCAGGATTTCTTGCGCAAAGCATCCGATCTGTCTGATTCGTAAATTCATTATATCCAAACCCACTTCAACTTTTGAAATATCTTCTTCATTCCAACCTTACATCTTCATCGTCAGTAAAAGTCTTTTTGAGATTCGATGCTTTTATCGCCTTTTCGATATCCTTTTTGCAACCAGCAAAAAAGAACAAATCTTCCAATCTTCCAATCTGTCTTATTTCCAAAGAAACTTCATGGCTTGGCGGCCACATGCCAAAATGAGAACAGTGAATGGATAAGCGTTGTTTTCAAAGCAAAAAGGCAGACCCCCCAAAGGAGATCTGCCGTAGGCAGTTTTCGATGAATCAAATCTTTACAGGATTCAACCTGAAACCACGCCTGCTTCAGACCTTAAGCTTCGTCTCTTGGCCAGAAGACCAGGTTCTGGGGAACATAGTCGTAGTAAACGTTGATCGTATCCGAATGGCAGACATAGTAGTAGTTGCCAATCTTTTCATATTTTGGAACGCCGCGTTCAACATCCATGAACCATTCAAAGTCCATCATGCGGGTTACGGAAGACTTCAGATAGTGGGTATGTTTATCCACATGGCCATTCATGAAGTTATCCATGGAAGGACCAGTCGTCAGTTCTTCATAAGCATTGTTTGGATCCTCACTGAAGGTATAGCTGATGGCTTCACCATTGAAGAATCCATTGGTCAGGTTGCCGGCAGCAGCCTGGATTTTCTGTTTTCCAGATCCAGTTCTGAAGTACAGAGCACTGCCCTGTGGACGGGTATCCGTAATGGCAGAAGCTTTCTGCAGTTTTTTACGACGCGGCTGGAAGATCAGAATTTGACCTTCCCCAACACCGGAGGTTTCGACGGTATCATTTCCGACTGGAGAGTAGCCAACCAGGCGGCCATTCTGGAACAGGTAGTAGCGGTTTTCGAACTCGGAATAAAGAGCATTCACAAGATCAGCCAGAATCATCCCCTGCTCATGCAGACCGGTTAAATCACGGCTGTTGGCCGCCCCAGTGCGCATGGTGGATTCAAACGTATTCATCGTATTGGTAATTTCATTGACCAGGCTTTCAGGGGGACAGTTGACGGAAACGCCATACCAGCCGACCCCTTCCAGATTCCAGCCCAGCGTTCCAAGCGTATTGTTTTCGGTTACGTCGGATGTGTAGTTATGGGATCCAGTTGCGGCATTTGGATTGTACTGACGATAAATTGGAACACCGTTTCCTTCGTTGGAATACCAGCCTACTTTTTCGTAAATCCAGCCCAGCGCCTGCAGACCGTCCCGTTCGTCCACATCGGTGGTGTAATGGTGATCCCCCGCATTTGGATTGTACAGACGATACACTGGAGTCTGGCTGGTAGAAGGTGCATACCAGGCAATCCCTTCAAATTCCCAGCCAAGCGTCTTCAGCCCATTGCGTTCTTCAACGTCTGCAGTATAGAAATGCTCACCGGAGTTTCGGTTATATAATCGATACATCGTGATGGCATCTTTTTGGACCACCTGGCCAGAATCCGGTTCCGTCCGGTCCACCACGCTGACTTCATTTTCGCTTAAGGCAGTTTCTTCGACTTCCGGCGCTTTTACATCAAAAGACTGCTCATCGGCCATCACAGGAACTGTAAGCATCATAGACATCGCACTGGTTAAGGCGATTGGTGCAAATTTTGTCTTCATAAATTTTCCTCTCAATCAACAGACTGCTTATCCAGGGACACTCTTCTGAAATGGACTTTTCTTTTGAATACAGAAAAGGAAAAGAAGTGGATAAGCGCAGTTCTCGCTTGAGAACAGACCATCTGCCAAGAAATATCTGAATGCCCCGCTTTGGTGGGCTGATCCAGGCAGGACAGATGGATACGATCGGTATACAGGAGGTTTTAAATCTTTCAGGCATCGAACAAAACCAGAAGCCAAGTTCAAAGCCATAAAAAAGATCCATACCCTTATAGCCCGTTATTTATCCGTTATATTAATATAGATTAAGGGATTCAAGAGGAAAATCAACCGTTATCCAGAAAATGAATTGGTTTTTTCAGTTTGCAGCCGGGATTGAAAACTCTATTCAACTCTTTCATCTTTTGTCGAGATCTCTTTAGTTTTGTATCCTTAAGTCCAATTTCCCCACGCTATGCACATTTCTTATCTCTGCCTTCTGCCTGGGTCTGGATTTCTTTTTTTATAAAAAAACCGCTAACAGATTTGGCAGTCTGTTAACGATTAAAAGCATGATCCATCCATTCCATCCGGAAACTGTCAGAATCGAAAAGCAGAATTAGAAGGTGGACGCAGGCGAACGTCTGGCAAGATAAATGGAAAGAAAGCGATCTTAGAGCAGATCATGGATAACTTTGCGGGCATTCATTGTTGCAAAATCAAGAGTGTTGATTTTTGCGACTTTCTTGCCTAAATGGCGGGTAATATCCTGAAGACGATAGCCAACCTGAGGAGTGAGCAGAATCTTGTCATAACAGGAGAGGCAGATCTTGTCGAGCTGGGAAAAGGCTGCGGATTCGACCTTGGCAAGACTGCCATTTTCTTCAAGAATTTTCTGCATCATCTGAGCAAACAACCCCGAAGTGATGCCCGATGTGCATACCAGCAACACACGCTTGCATCCGGTGATGACTTGTTCAAGATCGTTGGTCGTTTTGAATTTTGCTTTTACAACACCCATAAAGGAAAGGGCCGCCTGGAACGTATCATCCGGATCCACTGGTTCCATATGCAAGTAAAAGTTGTTCTCGCCAGTCCGGGTATCCTCCACGCTCAGCTCCAGAATCCCGGTTTTCTTATAATCATAAAAATTTGCTGCAGCCAGATGAGATTCGGTATGAATCACAATCGAATTCTTGTCCACCTCTGCGCCTTCAAAATTTGCAAGATAGCAATATACGCATCTCAGATAAGGATTAGTCATCCATTCCGGGTATTTAATCTTGACATTCATCGTCAGCCCTCCTTTCCCTGGACTCTATCTTTACGCTTTTCTTCTGCGCTATACCTTTATGCTTTCTTTATTTTTCAATTTCAGTATAGAGAATCCAGAAGACTCCTGCAGAGCAGAAAACCATGTTTTTTGTGATACCGATTTCCTTTTTTGCCTAATAAGATTTGAAAGTGGTTTCCTTCATCCGGCCTCTTTTTTACGGTTCATGGATTGAATACACCAAATTGGCATTTCAGCTTTGCAAAGTATCTATTTGTTTTCTAAGCAGGCAAAAGTACGTGCTATTTATCCGGCTTCTTTTCGCTTACAGCGCTCTAAACCGTTGATGCACCAGCTGAACCTGTGATGTAAATTTCCTGCCGGCAAGATTTCCGCTTTTTTCACCATCTCATTCAATCTGTGATCCTAATCTGTGATCCTAATCTGTGATCTTATAGAAAAACAGTCCATTTCCTTTCCTGCTTTTGGAAAAGAAATGGACTGTTTCTGGCTTTTACAGGTTTTGGATGGTATTTAAATCTATACGGATTGCCTTTTTGTCTGTCATCCTGCTTATCTGCATCCTGCCGATCTTCCCCATTTTCGGATGTTTTTTAAACCCTTGAACCGCAAGAAAACCGGAACGCGTGATACGTCCCGGCTGAATTGGAAATCGTTAGAAATCGTCAGATTAAAAATTAAAGGATCAGTAGCTGGAAGCATCGTGGCCATCAAACCACTTCTGGACTTCTTCCATGGTTTCACCCAGGCAGCCTTCTTCAAAGGGAACTTTGAGATTAGCCAGTTCGATCAGACCACGGAATGGCTGGGTACCGCCAGCCGCGCAGACTTTCTTGTAGTCTTCAAATGCTTCTGGATCTTCTTTCTGCATACGGGTCCAGAACTGTAAAGCGGCAACCTGGGCCAGTGTGTAATCGATGTAATAGAACGGATTGAGGAAGATGTGGAGCTGACGCATCCACCAGCCGCCGCGCTCTAAGAAATCGATTTCTTCGTAATCTTTCTGAGGCAGATACTGTTTTTCCAGTCTTCTCCAGCAAGCCATGCGCTCATCCGGTGTCCAGTCCGGGTTTTCATAGACTTCATGCTGGAAATGGTCAACCAGAACGCCATAGGGCAGGAATTTCACACAGCCGCTTAAATGAGAGAAGTAGTATTTATCAGTGTCTTCTTCAAAGATGCTCTTCATCCAGGGCCAGGTGAAGAATTCCATAGACATGGAATCAATCTCGGCACTTTCCATCGTTGGCCAGGCCAGTTCAGGCGGGAAAATGTCTTTACTGGACCAGTACTGGAAGGCATGGCCGGCTTCATGGGTCAGGGTTTCCACATCATGGCTCGTACCATTGCTGTTGGCGAAGATGAACGGACGCTTGTAGTCGGCTAACGAAGTGCAATAGCCGCCGGCTGCTTTGCCAGGTTTGGCATTGAGATCCATCAATTCGTCATCCACCATGGCCTGGAAGAATTCTCCCGTTTGTGGGGAGAGTTCTTTATACATGTTCAGTGCTTTATTGACCAGTTTTTGATCATGGTATTTTGGTCTTGGGTTGCCGGATTCAAATTCAACCTTTTCATCCCACACGGGCAGAGTATTTCCATCATAGCCAAGACGTTCAGCCTGTTTTTTGTACAGGTCCATGCAGACAGGCACAACATCTTTCAGAATATTCTTACGGTAAACTTCAACATCATCCTTGTTATAGTCCAGACGCATCATGCGTAAGTAGCCAAGCGGAATATAGTTTTCAAAGCCTTTCTTTTTGGCCATGCGGGTTCTGATCTTGACAAGTTTATCGTAGATTTCGCCCAGTTCTTTTTCATGCTCCGCAAACCAGCCCCAGTACGCCTTGTGTGCTCTTTTGCGCACTTCCCGGTCCTTGTCATTCATTTTGTCTTCCAGACCGGCAAGGGTATAGGTTTTGCCATCGAATTCAATCTGGGCCGAAGCGACCAGTTTCTGATAGTCACTGGCATATTTGTTTTCTTCCTGGATGTCTTCAATGATTTCAGGAGAAATAACCTGAAGTGCAAATTCGTTGGTGGTAAAGAACGTTTCGGGAACATCCTTGCGAAGCTGTTCTACAAATGGGGAGTCAAAAATCGCCTTAATGATCTGGTTTTGAGCATGGCCGACGACGGGGTTGATTTCATTGAAGTAATCATCTTCTTTTGTATAAAAGTCGTCACGGGTATCGATGGTATGGCGGATGCTGGCGATATTCTGCTGTGTTCCGTAATGGCTGCCTAAAGTTTCGTAATCCACAAACGCCTGATAGAAATCCTCGTAATCTTTGGCGTTTTTCAGGCGGGATTCAATCTCGGCAAGTTCATTCAGCAAGGCATCTCGATCTGGATGCTTATACTCCATTTCTGCAAATTTCATGTGAGTCTCTCCCTTTCAATTTCTGGGCTGGCCTGCCAACAAAGAAAATCCCCCTGTCCAGGCATTCTGTAAAACTGTTCCTGGAAAGAGGTGATTTGTCTGGATCGATCCGACCATTGTTTTCTGATTTCAATATCCATTCAATCAATCGGCTCTTTTATACTTTTGATTTTTGTTCCATTTGTTTTTCGTTTTTTTATCTACCCTGGACAGAAGAGTAAAAATATACTGATCACAAAAAATGAACGAACCAATTCACTCATGGTCGTTCTGACTCTCTGTCCATTTACAGGCAGGATCGATCCTCTTCACTTTCAGACATTGTCTTCAAATGCAGGCTGCAAGTCCATGCATCGTGAACAGTATACAACCTTATCGCGCCTTTTTTCTCTTTTCTGTCTTTAATTTCAGAAAAACATTTCTTCTTCTCCCATAGATTCGGCTCATTTTTCAAAGATCTGAAAAGTCTGTCTGTCTTTTAAAATGATCGACCGGTTCTTTTCTACATGGCTCTGTTTGTTTCTTCTGTCTTCATTTGGAGGCTGCATTCTTTTCTGGTCTGCTCTCTATCTCCAATCTATCTTCAATCTGCCTTAAACCTACCTTCAATCGATGTCTGGTCTGTGCCGGCTTTCTTGCCTGGTGTTTGCTTCAGACTTTGAGAGTTGTCTTTCTGCTCTGTGATTCTTTGGGTACAAAAAAACCGATCATGCGACCGGCTTTTCGTTTCCTCGAATTCTGATTTTCATCAGATTGACTTTGTTTTGCTGGATTAATGGCCCCAGATCATGAGGATCAGGGCAATCACAGCGGTAAAGAACAACATGACCAGCAGCGCGGTTTTTCCAATGGTCGCCCAGGCGGCGGCACACAGAGCTTTGAAATCGTCTTTTTCCAGCACATCCACTTTATACGGCTGGACTTTCTTGACGGTCTTTACAGAGTCTGTGATGGATGTGAACCGATCGCTCAAAATTCACCTGCAAAGTGGCACTGAACGAAGTGGCGAGGTTTGATCTCTTTGACTTCAGGCACCTCTTCGCGGCAGACATCTTTCGCGAATGGGCAGCGCGGGTGGAATTTGCATCCTTTTGGTGTGTTGACGTTGGATGGAATTTCACCTTCAATCAGTTTCATTTCCGAACGTTTGTCTGGATCCGGAACTGGAATGGCGCTCATCAGTGCACGGGTATAGGGGTGCTGCGGATTGTTATAGATTTCATCTTTGTCGCCCAGTTCGACCATGCTGCCAAGGTACATGACACCGACACGGTCGGAGATATGCTTAACAACCGAAAGGTCATGGGAAATGAAGATGTAGGAGATGTTCTTTTCATGCTGCATATCCATCATCAGGTTGATGATCTGCGACTGGATGGAAACGTCCAGTGCAGATACAGGTTCATCACAGATGATGAAAGATGGGTTTAAGGCCAGACTGCGGGCGATACCGATACGCTGTCTCTGTCCACCAGAGAACTGGTGTGGGAAACGGTAGCAGTAGTAGCTTGGCAGACCGCATTTTTCCATCAGGTCTTTTACATAAGCTTCCAGTTCAGGCCCGCGCTGGAACTTGCCATGGGCAAGCAGCGGTTCAGCCAGAATGTTGAAGACGTTCATTCGCGGATTCAGCGAGGAATATGGATCCTGGAAGATGAACTGCATTTCTTCACGCAGCTTACGCATTTCTTTTTTATTCAGTTTGGCAATGTCCTGCCCCTTAAACAGAACTTCACCATCCGTTGGTTCATACAGTCGGATAATGGTTCGTCCAAGGGTGGATTTTCCACATCCGGATTCGCCAACCAGGCCTAAGGTTTCCCCTTCGTATAAGTCTAAGGAAATTCCATCGACTGCTTTTACGCAGGGTTTGCCAGGTTTGAGTTTCCCCTTGCCAAGAGGGAAATATTTTTTGACGTTGTTGACTTCAAGAATTTTTTCAGCCATTGATTTTCTCCCTCCTAAGCCAGATCTTTTTCGACGGACTGACGGGCAGCGTCAGCTTCCGCAATCGTTGACTCATAGTCCCCTTTGGCCTGATCTTCATACAGCCAGCACGATACGGTGTGGCCATTGCCAAGATGAACCAGCGGCGGCTGGCCTTGCAGGCATTTTTCCTGACACTTGGTGCAGCGATCTGCAAAATAGCAGCCTTTTGGCAGATAAACAGGGTTTGGAACCGTACCTTCAATGACATTCAGTCTGGCTCCATCTTCTGTCGAAAGCGATGGCATGGAAGCCATCAGACCGGTTGTATATGGATGTTTCGGATTTTTGAACAGTTCATGCACGGCCGCACTTTCAACGACTTTACCGGCATACATAACGTTAACCCAGTCAGCGACCTGCGCTACGACACCAAGGTCGTGGGTGATCAGCATGATTGAAGTTCCGGTATCGTCCTTCAGCTCGTTCATCAGCTTTAAGATCTGTGCCTGAATGGTTACATCCAGCGCCGTTGTCGGCTCATCGGCGATGAGCAGTTTCGGGTTGCAGGACAGCGCCATGGCAATCATGACACGCTGGCACATTCCACCGGAAAGCTGGAATGGATAGTTGTTGACTACCTGATCCGGACGGGCAATTCCAACTTTTTTAAGCAGTTCAACCGTACGGCTCTTGATTTCGTCATCGCTGACGTTTTCATGAATCCGGATGTTTTCCGCAATCTGATCCCCAACTGTATAGACTGGGTTTAATGCAGTCATCGGCTCCTGGAAGATCATGGAAATTTCGTTACCACGCACTTCCCGAAGCTTATCATCATCCGCTTTGGAAAGATCCACATTGTAGCCGTTGCCGGTATAGAGGATCTTGGAATCAGGCATGATTTCACCTGGTTCAGCCACCAGGCCAAGAATCGACATGGCAGTTACCGATTTTCCGCAGCCAGACTCGCCAACGATGGCGAGGGTTTCTTTTTCATACATAGAGAAATGGTTGCCGTCAACCGCTTTGGAATCTCCCTTTTTGGTGTGGAAGTAAACCTTCAGGGTATCGACATCCAGAATTTTTTGTCTCTGCTCGCTCATACTGACCTCCTATTGAATCTCTTTCGGGTCAAAGGCGTCGCGCAGACCTTCACCCACCAGGTTGATGGATACTACAGTTAAAAGACACATGATACCAGCAGGTACCCATTGCCATGGGTAGTTCTGGAAAGCCTGGGCATTCTGACCCAGGTTCATCAAAGAACCCCAGGATGGCTGTGGCGGCATAATTCCCATACCTAAGTAGGAAAGACCTGCCTCGGTCAGAATTGCCCCTGCCATCTGCAGTGTGGCGTTAACGATAACCAGCGAAATAACGTTTGGCATCAGGTGTTTGAAAATTTTGGATGAATCGGAGAAGCCTAACGCTTCGCAGGCCTGCATGAACTCCTGTTCACGCAAAGTCAGGATCTGTCCACGAACCAGACGGGCAAGACCCGGCCAGGAAAGAACACCGATCAGCATCGCTACGGTATACATTTTCTGCTCTGTCGGTACCCACAACATGGTCGCAGCCACCGCGATAATCATTGGCGTAAAAGGCAGAGAGTAAACAATTTCCGAAAAGCGCATCAGCAGGTTGTCTACGATACCGCCATAGAATCCGGCGATGCCGCCCACCAGACAGCCTAAGACAACCGTCAGGACAGCCGCCAGAACGCCAACCAGAATCGAAATTCGTCCGCCAAGCATCAGTCGATACAGGCAATCACGTCCCTGGCCATCCGTGCCCAGCCAATGAGCACCGGAAGGCGGCTGGTTCATGATCGAAGTGTCATAGTGGTTAATATCGATTCCCATAAAAATCGGGACAAAGATGACAAGCAGCACGATAATGCCAAAGATAATCAGACCGGCCATGGCAACCCGGTTTGCCCGGAACTTGCGCCAGGCAATCATCCATGGGCCGACGGCGTCGATCTTCTCGTCGGCTTTTTTCTCATCAATGGCCTGTTGCTGCCACTTGTTGCGAGGTTCGGATGTATTTTCTAAGCTCATTTTCTTTCCTCTCCTCTCGTTTAACCGTCGACCTTAACACGTGGATCGACGATGGAATAGCAGATATCCGATAACAGGTTGCCCAGAATCATCAGCACAGCTGAGAAGACCAGACAGGCCGTTGTCAAAGAGTTGTCACGCTGGTTGATGGCGTTGATCAAAACACGGCCAATGCCCGGCCAGACGAAGACACTCTCCAGAATCGTTGCGCCGGAGAACAGCGATGGAATATACAGACCCAGCAGCGTAACCAGCGGGATCTGCGCATTTTTAAAGGCGTGTTTGTAAATAACCGTCTTTTCTTTCAGACCTTTTGCTCTTGCCGTGCGGACATAATCCTGGTTGATGACTTCAACCATGGAGTTGCGCACGTAGCGCGAGAAGGTGGCAAAGTTGGAGAAGGTTAAAACGATGGTTGGCAGCAGCATATGGGCCATGACATCGAGAATCTCCTGCATCGTACCGCCCGGATATCCAAAGTTTGCGTAAACCGAGTCACGCATGCCGCTGAATGGAATCCAGCTGACTTTCATGCCGACAAAATAAATCAGCACCATTCCGAAAAAGAATGTCGGTACGGAAATGCCCAGCAGTGAAAAGACCGTCCAGAAGTTATCAGTGAACGTGCCTTTCTTTACGGCCTGGCGGATGCCCACTGGGATCGCAAGCGCCAGGCCCAGAACCATCGAGACGATGTTCAGCAAAAATGAGTTCCATACATAGGTGCCGATCACCTCACCAACTGGCTTTTTCAGCGTGAACGAAGTTCCCAAGTCACCAGTCAGCAGCCGGCCCATCCAGAAGACGTACTGTTCCGGAACGGATTTATCCAGTCCCAGCTTTTCACGCGCGCGCTGTTTTACTTCTTGTGTAGCTTTAGTTCCCGGTCCGAGATAGGCAGTAACCTCATCTCCAGGCATTGATTTAACAACACCAAAGATCACCATGGTAATGATCAGCAGCACCGGGATTGAGGTCAGTAAACGTTTTAAAATGTACTTTAACATACACACTCCCCTTTTCCCTTGGAACGTTTGTTTAAAATCTCTGTAATTATAACAAAGAGATTTCCATGAATGAAATGTGGCATGAAACTTTTTCAGCATCCGGTGAATATTTTCATCCGTTTTCATGTATTCTAAAGATTTTTAACAAGCGTTTTCATTGCGAGAATAAACCCTCTGCAATTCCTTATTTATGGATGTTTTCGTGATTTTAATCCTGTTTTTTCATCACAAAGATTTATTCTCTGAAACGATCAGGATTATAAATGGATGAAAACGCAATTTTTTATTTCAGGCCCACATTAAACAGGGCGACTGCGCCTGTCCCTCATCCGGACTGGCTTTTCAGTCCGGAGGATGGAAAGGCGTCCGCCATGGAAGCGTCAGCCTTTGTGAATGAATGAGTTTCAATGAATAAGTTTCAATTTTCCCCTGGTCGGCCTGGCAAAATTGCAGCCGGGCCAGTGGACAGACAAAAGCAGCCCCATTCAAATTGAAACACCATCCTGATCAGCCCTGGAAAGATCAAAAGTCAGGTTCAAAAGCTTTCCTGGCCTGATCTTGTCCTGGCCGATTTTTTCAATCGTTCTTTTTTCTGTAACCCCTGCACCCATTATTCCTAAAAAAGCGCAAAAAACCCCTATCAAACAAATTTGATATCATTTC
>CAJTVE010000013.1 GCA_910579655.1 uncultured Allobaculum sp.
CCGAAAGGCTTTTTAAAGTACAATAAGTTACAATTTGTACCATCGTAGACTAAGAAAGTACATGTTTTTCGAGCGATGATAAGGCGAATTTTGCCTTCAGTCAGGCATTTGTACAAAAATCAGGTTTTCGTAAAGCTACAATAAGAAAAGAGCGGAGGTAATCATATGTTTGTGGACCAGGTCAAAGTCCATGTCAAAGCCGGTAAAGGTGGCGATGGACTCGTTTCATTCAAGCATGAAAAATATATCGCCAATGGCGGACCATTTGGCGGCGATGGCGGAAATGGTGGAAGTGTCGTATTTATGGCGGATCCAGGAATGGTCACCTTATTAGACCTTCGCTATAACCGCATTATCCGGGCTCAGCCGGGTGAAAAAGGAAAAAACAAACGGATGCATGGCGCCAATTCCGGCGATCAGATTGTGAAAGTTCCATTAGGAACCATCGTTAAACGGGCGGATACCGGTCAGATTCTGGCCGACCTGACGGAACCCTATCAAAAACAGGTCGTTGCCCGCGGCGGCAGAGGCGGTCGGGGAAATGCCCGCTTTAAATCAAGCCGCAACGTTGCTCCACGATATGCAGAACCAGGTAAAGAGGGCGAAGAATTCGATGTCATGGTTGAACTTCGTACTCTGGCTGATGTCGGTCTGGTTGGCTATCCATCCGTTGGTAAATCAACGTTCCTGGATGCGGTGAGTCGTGCCAAACCCGAAATTGGTGATTATCCATTTACGACAATCGCTCCCAATGTCGGCGTTGTTCAGACTGGGGATGGCCGTTCCTTTGTGATGGCCGACCTGCCAGGTCTGATTGATGGTGCCAGTGAAGGACGTGGCTTAGGCCATCAGTTTCTGAAACATATCGAGCGCTGCCGTGTCATCGTTCATATCATTGATATGGGGGCTGAAGAAGGCCGTGATCCAGTTCAGGACTATGCCAATATCAATAAAGAACTTGAAAACTATCATCTGCGTCTGTTAGAGCGTCCGCAGATTGTTGTGGCCAACAAAATGGACGAAGAACACGCCCAGGAAAATCTGAAGCGATTTAAAGAAGCGTATCCAGATCTGGAAGTCTTTGAGACTTCAACCATTATTCATGAAGGATTGGATCCTGTACTTCGTAAGGCTGCGGACTTATTGGCAACCACTCCAGTCTTCCCAGTCCTGGATGAAAATGAAGAAGATCAGGGTGTTACCTATACGTTCGAAGAGAAAGAAAAACCATATACCATCGAAAACGATGGCGAAGGCCACTTCAAAGTGTATGGACCACTTATCCGCAAAAACTTCAATATCGACAAGCTCAATACGGATGAAGACTTCTACAACTTCGCTAACCAGATGCGATTCCTTGGTATCGATAAACATCTGCGTGAAGCTGGTGCCGTCGATGGAGATATTGTTGAACTCGAAGGCTTTGAATTTGAATTCCTTGAAAACTGAGGGCAGCCTCAGTTTTTTTGTGGACAGGCTTACGTGTGGAGAAATCGATACATTCAGAACCAAAAATGTTCAAGATTCCTCTGGCGGATAGACAGCAGGGATTTCGATTCTTACTATAGTTTTTCAGATTCTTGATATACTACAAACTGTTGGAAAAGAGGGATTCTATGCCAAAGATCAGTATCATCGTCCCCTGTTATAACGAGGAGGAGATGATTCCACTTCTATACCGGGCACTTGATCATACAGCCAGCCAGCTTCCGGACCACGAATTTGAATTTATCCTTGTCGATGACGGGTCTAAAGATGCGACACTTTCAGAAATTCGCACGATTGCCGCAAAGGATCCGCGAATGCGCTACATTTCCTTTTCCCGTAACTTTGGAAAAGAAGGGGCCATTTACGCCGGCCTGAAAAATGCTTGTGGTGACTATGCGGTCATCATGGATGCCGATTTGCAGGATCCGCCCGCCCTGCTTCCAAAGATGGTCAAAGCCATTGAAGAAGAAGGATACGACTCTTGTGCGACAAGACGTGTGACAAGAGCCGGAGAGCCGCCCATTCGAAGCTTCTTTGCGCGGATGTTCTATCGTCTGATGAATAAAGCCTCCGAAGTCGACATGGTCGATGGAGCCAGAGACTATCGCCTGATGACCAGACCATTTATCAATGCCATTCTTGAAATGCCGGAATATAACCGGTTTTCCAAAGGGATCTTTGGCTGGGTTGGCTATAAAACCAAATGGCTGGAATACGAAAACGTTGAACGGGCAGCCGGTGAGACCAAGTGGTCGTTCTGGAAACTGTTCAAATATGCGATCAGCGGAATTGTTTCCTTTACCACAGTACCTTTGCAGTTTGCATCCGCCTTTGGCATTCTGTTTTCACTGCTGGCCTTTATCATGGTTGTTGTGATCATTGTCCGGACTTGTGTGTATGGGGATCCAGTAGCCGGCTGGCCAAGCCTGGTCTGCGTGATTATGATGATTGGCGGCATCCAGCTGCTTTCGATCGGCATTCTCGGCCAGTATCTGGCGAGAACCTATCTGGAAGTCAAAGACCGCCCGATTTATCTGTGTAAGGAAAGTAACTTTGAACTGTTAGATGACCGCCAGACACCGATCATTCACCAGGATTACGAACCAGAACAGAAACAAGAACAGAGATCATAAATAAATGGAGGCACGCACGGATCTTCCTGATCGCTTCAAAACGATCAGGAAGATCCGTGCGTGGAGAGACCAATGAAACTTTTAACGTGGAATTTAAATGGATACCGGGCCATCCAGAAAAAAGGGCTCGAACAGATTCTGTCTTTGATCGATGCACAGATCGCCTGCTTCCAGGAGACCAAAGCGCAGCCTGACCAGATTGAAATGGATGAATATCTTTATCCATATACCTATATCAATTCAGCAATGAAAAAGGGCTATTCCGGAACCATGATTGCCAGCCTTGAACCCGCCCAAAGGGTTGTTTATGGACTGGGGATTGAAGAACTGGATCAGGAAGGACGCGTAATCACCGCCTACTTCAAAGATTTTGCCCTTGTGACTGTTTATACCCCAAACAGCCAGAACGGATTAAAGCGGCTGGATTTCCGCCAGAAATGGGATGAAGCCTTTGCGGCTTACTGTAAGTCTATCGACCGGCCGGTACTGATCTGCGGGGATATGAATATCGCCCGCACTCCGCTCGATATCTGGGATGAAAAGGATGGGATCGGGGCTGCCGGTTATTCTATGGAGGAGCGAAGCAGCTTTGAAAATAATCTGATGGATGACTTTGTCGATCTATTCCGTGAACTGTACCCCGAAAAACGTCAGTACTCCTGGTGGAACTACAAAACCAGAGGCAGAGACCGCAATGAAGGCTGGCGGATTGACTATTGGCTTGCCAGCAAGGAGCTTTTGCCCAAGGTTCGATCCGTACAGATCCTTGATGATGTCTTCGGCAGCGACCATTGCCCGGTTGTGCTGGATATCGATCTGGAGTTCTGAAACTGGATTGAACATTGAAGACAGGAGACTGGATGGACGAGTAAATTTGAACAATTGAATACAGAAAAATTGCCTCTTTCCATCAGGAAAGGGGATTTTTTGCGTCAAAAAAACGCCATCCGTAATGGATGACGTCTGAAAACAGGAAAGAAGGGAAATCCTGTTTTGAATGGGTCTGTTTTCTTTCTGGATTCTATTTCTTGTGATCAACCAGGCTGCGCCCTTCCATGTAATAGCGTTTTTCCTGGGCATGGCCCATCGAGAAGGTTTTTCGCGGCAGGGAGCCATCGTTTTTGATCGTTTCGAATAAGGAATCTTTCAAGATGGCCGGCAGGAAGAAACCGACATTGCCTGGCTGCATGGCCAGAGCAATGAGGTCTTCTTCACCATGGATATAGTCAATTTCGCCTTCATTTTCATCGAGGTAGGCATCGAGATGATGCTGGAGCACCGCAAGGGGAAGGGGAGAAATACTCGAATCCAGATAGAGAGTGCCTTTTTTATCGTGGCTGAGCCACTCAATCGCATAGCCGTTTTCGGCACTGACCTGCTTGAAGGATGCAATCAGATGATCGACATCAACATGTTTAAGAATGCGGTGGATCGGTTCGAATTTCTGCGCTTCATGATGCAGGTTTTCCAGTTCGGCTAACGCATAGCGAGCCGGATGATCCCCCTGATCGGCGGTTGTCAGGCCAGCCTTGATTTCTTCCCAGACCGCTTTGGCAGCGGCAAGGGAATGATTGCCATCCCCAATCGCATAGACCAGCGGGCTAGCCGGGTTGATTTCATGCTGGGCGGATTCATATTCATCGATCCAGCTTTCAATCCATGCTTTAGATTCGCCTTCAACCAGCCAGCCACGAATCCGGCCGCCATTTTCCATCAAGTCAAAATCGTAGAGCAGTTCAAGCTGGTCTTTGATCGCCGCAATCCGCTGAAACAGAAGGTCCTGGTTGTCGTTTTGTAAAAGCAGGATATGCGGGAATTCCAGGATGGCTTGGGAACGGATTTTTGCCCGGGGTGGAATCCGCTCTAAAATCGTGGCTTCGGTAGCCCGGATCGGATGATCAGAAGGGCTGTGGTAGTCATAAGCTTCCAGATCTAAAGTTCCGACCAGACCCTGACGGACCAGGCCATTAGCCAGGGTGCGTTCGGTATAAATGAAGGCAGCGGGGTAGAGCTTGAGAATATCGTTCTGGAGGTAGTCTTCCATGTTGGAACGAATTTTTGCCTGGTGGGCGGCTCCTTTTTCGGTATTGAGCCAGGCTTCAGGCAAAATCAGATGGAGCGTACTTGGCTGGTCTTTGACGCGTTCATACACGCCATCCCAGTATTCAGGCGCGCTGGAATACTGATCACAGGCGACAACCGCCCAGTTTTCTTTATTTTCAGCTGCGGGCAGCAGAATGTTGGCGCTGGTAAAAATGCTCACGCTTTATCCTTTTCAAACAGGTTTACGCGCATAACCTGTCGTAATGCACGGATGGCTTCCAGCGATTCTTCGGCTGGAGCAGTATCCAAATCCAGAATGGTGTAAGCGACATCGCCTCTGGATTTATTGAGCAGGTTTTCGATGTTGGCATCGTCTTTGGACAGGATGTCCGTAATGCGGGAAAGCACTTTTGGTGTATTGGTATGGATCACGCCAACGCGATAGGGCATGCGCATTTCCAGGGAAACGTTAGGCATGTTGACAGAGTTGACAATGTTGCCTTCTTCCAGGTAGGCACGCAATTCTTTGGCGGCCTGAACCGCGCAGTTTTCTTCAGATTCCTCCGAACTTGCTCCTAAGTGCGGCAGACCAATGACGCCGGGATGTCCGGCCAGTTTTCCATCTGGGAAATCCGTGACATATAAAGCCACCTTGCCAGAATCGAGGGCTTCCAGAAGATCATCATCGTTCACCAGGCCGCCGCGGGCAAAGTTGAGGATCTTGACGCCATCTTTCATGGTGGCGATGGTTTCTTTATTAACAAGACCTTTTGTAGAATCCAGTAAAGGCAGATGCAGGGTAATGAAGTCGGCGTTGGCAAACAGATCTTTCAGATCCGTTTTGTGTTCGATCCAGCGGGAGAGTTTCCAGGCCGAATCAACGGACAGATACGGGTCATAGCCCAGAACGTTCATATCAAGGTGTAAAGCCGTGTTGGCGACTTTGCTTCCAATCGCGCCAAGGCCCACAACGCCTAAGGTCTTACCAGCGATTTCATTGCCGGCATACTTCTTTTTCTGCTTTTCAACATCTTTGGCGAGGGTTGCACTGCCTTGCTGGGAGTTAACCCATTCCATACCATGGAACAGGTCGCGGCTGGCAAGCAGCAGACCGGCAAAAACCAGCTCTTTGACGGCGTTGGCATTGGCCCCTGGAGTATTGAAGACAACGATCCCATTATCGGTTGCTCCATCCAGATCGATGTTGTTGACGCCAGCTCCCGCACGGGCGATGGCTTTTAAATTTTCAGGGTAAGCATAGTCATGAAGATCAGCCGAACGGACCATAATGGCATCTGGGTTTTCAGCTTTTTCTTCGCAGACATAGGTATCATCGAATATCGCCGTTCCTTTGGGAGAAATGGCGTTCATTAACGAAATTTTTTTCATCAGGCATTTTCCTCTTCAAATTTTTTCATGAAGGCAACCAGTTTTTCGACGCCTTCAACAGGCATGGCATTGTAGATGGATGCACGCATGCCGCCAACCGTACGGTGGCCTTTCAGGTTTTCAAAGCCGGCTTCTTTGGCCTGGGCGATGAACTTCTTGTCCAGATCTGGATTGCCCGTTACAAATGGGATATTGACATAAGAACGGTCTTCTTTGGCAACCGGATTGGAGAACATTTTGGACTGGTCGAGGTAGTCGTATAATAGAGCGGCTTTCTTGTGGTTGATTTTTTCCATTTCTTCCAGCCCGCCAATTTCATCTTCGAGCCATTTGCACACCAGGCCGACCATATAGATACCGTAAGTAGGCGGCGTGTTATACATGGAGTCATTATCGACATACGTCTGGTAGTCGAGCATGGCACTTGGAATGTCATCGCGTTTGTCGTTGAGCAGATCTTTTTTGATGAACACGACAGTGACGCCAGCTGGACCGAGGTTTTTCTGAGCTCCGGCAAAGATCATGTCGTATTGGGTCACATCCAGTGGTTCAGTAAAGATGCAGCTCGATAAGTCAGCAATCAGTTTTTTGCCTTCGTGAGGCGGCAGTTCTTTGTATTTGGTTCCATAGATGGTGTTGTTTTCACAGATATAGACGTAGTCTGTATCAGGATCGAGATCTTCCTGCGTGATTTTTGGAATGTAGGTGAAGGTCTTGTCCGAGGAATCGCCGGCAATGTGGACCCGACCAAGCTTCTGGGCTTCTTTGATGGCTTTTTTCGTCCACTGACCCGTATTGATGATATCGGCACCGTTCTTGTTGAAGTTCATGGGCACCATGGAAAACTGTAAGTTTCCGCCGCCCTGGATAAAGAGGATTTCGTAATCATCCGGGATGTTGGCCAGACGGCGCATGGTGTCTTTAGTATCTTTCAGAATGTTTTCGAAGCTTGAAGATCGGTGTGACATTTCCATAACGCTCATTCCTGAGCCGTTGGCATCAAGCATTTCGTCGGCTGCTTTTTTCAGCACAGCTTCTGGCATACAGGCTGGGCCTGCGGAAAAGTTGTAGATCTTACTCATTTCGTTGTCTCCTGTCATGTTCAAATTAAACTGTTTGCGAATCGTGTACGTCTGCTTGCACAACTTGTACAAATCCGGAAGCAGTATCAAAGTTATAACACTATTTTCTGAAAATGCTGAAAATCACTTGCAAGATTTTCGAAAAAATGGGGAATCTGTCAAGGAAGAGGCCGAAAACGGGCGAAAAATGAAAATAACTTTCTGAAAAGGTTGAAAGAGTATCCTGCCTCCCATCTCGAAAAAGGCGGCAGGCCATCCGTTTTTCAAGGAAAAAAGCGAAGTGCAGATGGATTTGGTATAATGAAACGCGAGACACATTTCATGCACTTTAAAACGAAAAAATGCAGAAAATGAGAAGATTTGAAATGGGATTTTCTGTTTCTGTCAAGAAAGGATGGTTACATTGATCGCTTATCTCGAAGGAACAATTCTCTTACAGCGCAAGGACCGTGTCATTGTCAAAGCGGGTCCTGTCGGCTATGAAGTGTACGTTCTCAATCCCGCAAGTTATTCCCCTGGCCAGGAGGTGCAGTTTTTCTGCTACCAGCAGTTTCGCGAAGATGGCCAGACGCTTTATGGATTTGAAAGTGAAGAACAATACCAGTTGTTTACCCTACTGATTACAGTGAAAGGGCTTGGCTGCAAGAGCGTGCTCAACGCTTTGCAGTATATCGATGTCCAGACGATGATCAAAGCGATCGAAAATGCCGACGCCACGACGCTTAAAAAGCTTCCGGGTATTGGAAGCAAAACCGCAGGCCAGATCATTCTTGATCTCAAGGGAAAAGTCGTCTTTACACCGCAAAAAGAAGATAAAAAGAAAGCTCCCCAAAACCCTGTCTGGAGCGAGGTGGTCGATGCGCTGCAGTCGCTTGGCTATAAAGAGGCCGAAATCAATACCTTACAGATTGAACCCGACGTACTGGCCGGTGCAAAAGTCGATGAACTGCTGCGTGTCTGCCTGAAACAGCTTGCCAAAGGAAAACGCTTCTAAAAAGCTCTCCACTCAGCAGCTGTCCGCAAGAAAACAGGGAACAGAGCCCAGGGAACAAAACCTGGCCGGTTTGGAAAAGACAGGTTTCCCTGTTTTCCCTGTCAACTCCATAAATCTCAAAAAAAGCACCATCTCTGATCAAATCCTGGACTGGAAGTCAGGGAAGGTTTGATTCGTACGTTCCAGCTGTTGATTTTTCAAGGTCTGAATATTGAACGAGGCGTTGAGAGTGGTCCTTTTGTCAATGAGTCCATCCAAACTGCACAGCCATTTGGATGGGGATTCTTGCCTGTCGTATGAAGAAGGATCCATCAAGAGGAGTGCAGCTGGAAATCATTAGAAAGGAAGAAAGTTCAGTCATGGAAGAAGAAAGAATTCTGGATGGAGCCGAAACTGCAGAAGAGAGCAGTTCGGATCTTGAACAGGCGCTTCGCCCGGCTTCGCTGAAAGAGTATATCGGGCAGGATGAACTGAAACACAATCTCAACGTATTCATTCAGGCTGCCAGAAGCCGTAATGAAGTGCTCGACCATGTTCTGTTATATGGTCCGCCAGGACTTGGAAAAACAACGCTGGCGATGATTATCGCCAATGAAATGAAGGGCAATCTGGTGACAGTCTCCGGCCCGGCCCTGCAAAAAAGCGGGGATCTGGCTGCTGTGCTCTCCACATTAGAAGCCGGAGATGTTTTATTTATTGACGAAATTCACCGGCTGCCCCGCCAGATTGAAGAAATTCTCTATCCAGCGATGGAAGATTTCTATCTGGATATTATTGTCGGCAAAGAAGGCGCTTCGGCCCATTCTTTAAGACTCGCCCTGCCGCCCTTTACCTTAGTTGGAGCAACCACCAGAGCCGGGGATTTGTCGGCCCCATTGCGAGACCGCTTTGGAATCATCCTGCCGCTGCAGTATTACGCCAGGCAGGATCTGGAACGCATTGTCAGTCGGACGGCAGGCATTCTGGATGTTGAGATGGATGAGGATGCCGTATCCGAAGTTGCCTTGCGATCGCGTGGGACGCCGCGGATTGCCAACCGGCTGCTGCGCCGCATCCGCGACTTTGCGCAGGTGTACAACGATGGCCTGATTACCCGCCAGGTCGCAAAAGATGCCCTCAACCGTCTCAATGTGGATGAACTGGGTCTGGACACAACGGACCGCCGGTTTCTCGAAGGGATTATCTTCCGCTTTAAAGGCGGCCCGGTCGGCCTGGAAGCGCTGGCCAGTTCGATTGGTGAAGATACAGCAACCCTCAGTGATATGTATGAGCCATACCTGCTTCAGATCGGTCTGATTAACCGGACGCCCAGAGGCCGGGTGGCGACTAGCAAGGCGTATGAGCATTTAGGGGTGCTGCCCGAAGAGCTTTCGGGTAAAGGTTTGCCCGATTGATCGATACAATTCAATTTGAACCGGCATCTGTGATCTTCGACTTTCGAGGATCATTTTTTCCGTATCCGTACCATACCCGTAATAGAAAGAAAATCAGACGGCTTTTCAGGACAGCCGAATCATCCAAAATCCTGAAGGTCGTCTGTCCGAGAAATTTATGAAAAATCTGAGTGATTTTACCCGAAAGGTTCTCTCAGCCATGAACCCGGATCCTGAACTGGCTCGCCAGGTTCTCAATCCGCAGGGACTCTATCCCATCAGCCAGAGTGAGAGCATGAAAAACTTTGTGGACCGGATGGAAAAGGCTCGAGAGAACCAGGAAAATATTCTGGTCGCCGGTGACTATGACTGCGATGGCATTCTGTCGTCTGCGATTTTTGTGGAAGGATTAAAAGCCTATGGCCTGTGTGTCGGTTATTACATTCCCGACCGGATCAAGGAAGGCTACGGCCTCAAACCGAAAACTGTAGAGATGGCTTATGACAAAGGCTACAGCTTGATTGTGACCTGTGATAATGGCGTCAAAGCTGACGGGGCTTTGAAGCGGGCAAAAGAACTGGGCGTGGAAGTCATTGTGACTGATCATCACCTGTTGCCAGAAAGCGTGGACTGTGCAGTTCTGGTTCATCCCGATACTCTGGAAGATGCCTTTTCAACCTTGTGCGGGGCAGGTGTGGCTTATGAATGCCTGCGGGCGCTTGGCATTGAGCAGGATCGGTTTTTAATCTGGGCGGCCATGGCTTCGATTGCGGACTGCATGGAAGTACGCGGCCAGACACGGGCCATTATTCAGGAAGGACTGAAGCTTTTTAACCAGAAAGGCGAACCGCATCTTGAACCCTTTGTCCGTTCCAAGCCCATTACCGAGCGGGATGCTGCTTTCCAGATTGCACCGCGGGTCAATTCGATTGGCCGGCTGGCGGATCGGGCGAATGTGAATACATTTGTCCGCTATCTTGAAGCCGTCAATCCCCGCCTGATCAGCCAGTATTCTGATAAAGTCATTGCGCTCAATGAAAACCGGAAGCAGTTATGCAGCCTGGTTTATGCCCAAAGCCAGGCATTGATCCATCCGACATGGAATGTTTTGCTGGCGATGAATCCTGATTTCCATGAAGGCGTCATTGGTCTTGCAGCGGGCAATCTTTGTTCCCAATATGGCAAGCCGGCGATCGTCTGCACGAAGTGTGAAAGCGGCTATAAAGGCAGTATGCGTGGGCCGAAAGGCTTCCATTGCCTGAACTTCCTGTCTGAATTCGATGGCTACAGCGCGCTGGGCGGTCATGCCCAGGCAGCCGGCTTTACTGTCCGAAAAGAGCGATGGGAAGACTTTGAAACCTTTGTGAAGACGTATTCCCGCAAGTTTGAATGGGAAGCTGTTGAAGAAGTGACGGTATCCATTGAACCGGAAGAAATTACCATCGAAAATATCCGCTCGCTCGATGCTTTCCGTCCCTTTGGCCAGGGGTTTGAACTCCCTAGATTCCGCCTTGACCAGCCAAAGATCGTCAGCCAGTTTGACCTGTCCGGCGGGGCGCACCGCAAATTCACGCTGGCCAATGGTGTCCAGGCGATTCATTTCAACCAGTCCAGCACGGATGCTGCCAGTGATCCTTCAACCATTGAATCCCTGATCGGCACCTTGTCGATTTCCTGTTATCGAGGCAGAGAATCCGCTGATTTTGTGATTGATGAGATCGTCTACCGGATCTGAGGCACTGAGTAAGCTGGATTTGACATCATTTCTGGCGGCCTGTCTGCTTCGGATGCCAACAATCTTGCCCGATTGAACAGAAAAAGGCAGTCAGATGTTCCTGATTGTCGAAAATGTGGATTCCACATCGAAAAAACATTTTCGAAATGAGACGGAATGCCAATCGGACAGTAAAATAGAAACGTGGCTGTAAGGGATTTTTCATGACTGAAATTGTCCCTTGAAAAAGGAACCGGTCTTTGACCGATTCAGGACTGTTCACCAGGCCACAGTGAAGAAAAAACAAAATTCAAGAATAATCCAGTCAATCAAGAAGTAAAAATGAAAAGAAAGGAGCGGCTGTCCGCAATTATTAGGACAGCCTGTCGATACCATGGATCTAAAAGAAAGAATTGCGACCATCCCTGATTATCCAAAACCAGGCATTATGTTTCGGGATATCACCCCGATTCTTGCTGACCCGAAAGCTTTAAAACAGGCCTCTGAAGGCCTGGCAGAATTTGCCAAAGACGTCGATGCAAATGTCATCGTTGCTCCAGAAGCGCGGGGCTTTATGTTTGGCATTCCGGCAGCTCTCGAAGCTGACTTGCCATTCATTCCAGTCCGTAAACCTGGAAAACTGCCAAGAAAAACCATCGAAGAATCCTATACGCTCGAATACGGCACCGACCGTTTACAGATGCATGCGGATGATTTGCCTGCAGGCAGCCGCGTTTTAATCGTCGATGACTTACTGGCCACTGGCGGCACTTCTGAAGCCATTGCCAAACTGATCAAAAAAGCGGGCAGTGAAGTGGCTGGCTATTCCTTTGTCGTTGAACTCGATGACCTGCACGGCCGTGATCGTTTAACTGACGCTCCAGTCATGACTCTGCTGCATTACGAAGGCGAATAAACAGAGCCTTTCCGGACGTTTAAGCGGCAAAAAAACACAAAAAAAGCAGACCAACGCACTGGAATTTTAGAGCCTCAACAGGCTGAAATCGCAGAAGGATACCCGTTTTGTTCACTGAACCTGAACGGAAAGCCTTTATTTTTTGCGATCTTCAGCCTTTTTTTGTATAAATTGGCATAAATTCAGGTGAACGAACGGTATTTAAAGCAGGATTGAAGCAAAATAAAAGCATTCCCCGGCAAATCTGGCGTTTCTTTTGTGGGCGATGTCAGACTTAGCCAAACAGCAGTAAAAGGAATCAGTTAGAAATCAATCGATTTGAAGTTAAAACAGAAGCAGGCAGGTTTGAAGACTGCCTGCCTCTTTGCCATATAGAGAAGGAGGACTAAGATGCCAGACAAAAAAAGCGTCACGATGGATCAGTGTATGGACAATATCCGTACCTACATCAAGAAGCCGGAAAACCTTGAGCTGATTGAGAAAGCGTGGAAATTTGCAGAAAAGGCCCATGAAGGTCAGTACCGGAAATCCGGCGAACCCTATGTCATTCATGTCATCCAGGTAGCCAACATTCTTGCCGGCCTTCATTGTTCTCCAAAAACCATTGCAGCCGGTCTTTTGCACGACACGATGGAAGATGTGGACTGGGTTACCTATGACGTTCTGGAAAAAGAATTTTCCAAGGAGATTGCCGACCTGGTTGAAGCAGTCACCAAAGTCGGCAAGATCAACCGGGAATTCAAGGATGAAAAGGAGTATCAGGCCAGCAACCACCGTAAAATTTTTATCGCCATGGCCAAAGATATCCGTGTCATTTTAATCAAGCTGGCTGACCGGCTCCATAATATGCGCACCCTTGAATACCAGCCCGAAGCCAAGCAGCAGCGAATCGCCAAAGAAACCTTGCAGGTGTATGCGCCCATTGCCCACCGGCTTGGTATTTCCAAAGTGAAAAACGAACTGGAAGACCTTTCTTTTAAATATCTGTATCCAAAACAATACCAGCTGGTCAAGACGATGGTGGCCGAGCGCGAAACGGAACGCAACGCCCAGGTCAACGAGATGATTACGGATATCGAATATATCCTCAAAGAATACAACATCCCCTACCGGATCTTTGGCCGCTCCAAACACTTCTATTCCATCTATAAAAAGATGGTGACCAAAAACAAACGCTTTGAAGAAATCCTCGACCTGCAGGCCATTCGCATCGTTACCGATTCCATTCCGCACTGCTACGAGGTGCTTGGCTACATCCATGCCACTTACAAACCCATTCCTGGCCGTTTTAAAGACTATATCGCAATGCCAAAAAGCAATATGTATCAATCGCTGCATACTACTGTAGTCAGCCCGGGATCTGGCAACATCTTTGAAATTCAGATTCGCACGGAAGAGATGGACTCCATCGCCGAAAAAGGGGTTGCGGCCCACTGGCTTTATAAAGAAAACGGCAAGCCAGGCTATGAAGAAAGCAACATCAAAGAAATGGAAGACAAGCTTTCGTGGTTTCGTGACTTTTCGATTATCACCGATGAAGAAAGTGAAGATCCGCTCGAATACATGTCCACCGTTCAAAAGGATATTTTCGAAGCCAATGTTTATTGCTTCACCCCGCGCGGCAAAGTGATCGCTTTGCCAAGCGGCTCCACCCCCATTGACTTTGCGTACCGTGTTCATACGGAAGTCGGCAACCATACGGTGGGAGCTGTGGTGAACAGTGCGATCGTTCCATTGAATACACCGCTCAAAACTGGTGATGTGGTTAAGATCATGACCAGCAAAACCTCACCAGGGCCTAGCAGTGACTGGATCAAGATTGTCAAATCGGCGCATGCCCGCAATAAGATCCGATCGTTCTACCAGAAAAAAGATCTGAAAGAACGCAAGGAACTCATCCGTGAAGGCCAGCAGATTCTCGAAGCGGAATTCAAAAATTCCGGACTGGATCTGATTGACGTCAAACACTCCAAGCGCATTGAGTCGGTATTACAGTCGCTTTCTTACCGCAGCCAGGATGATCTGTTTGTGGCGATTGCCACGAAGCGCATTCCGGCCAGTGTGGTTCTCGAACGGCTCAATACGGGCAAAGCAGCGATGGATGACAACGAAGAAATCCTCAAGCTGTTTTCCAAAAACGAAAACCATACCAAGCCAACCGCCTGTGGTGTCATTGTGCCGGGGATCGATACAATTCAGGTTTCGCTGGCGCCATGCTGCAGCCCCATACCAGGCGATGAAATTGTCGGCTTTGTCTCCAAAGGCAAAGGGGTCAAAGTCCATCGCAAAGACTGCCCGAATATCGCCAAGGAAAGCAAGCGTCTGATTCCGGTGTACTGGGGCGATGAGCTGGAAGAAAAGAACTACTCCGTTTATCTGCAGATTGACTCGGAAGATCGCAACTACCTGCTTTCGGATCTGGTCACCTGTTTCCAGCAAAACGGCGTCAGCATCAAATCCATCAACTCGACCGTCGACAGCGAATCGTTGATGGCTGTGACCAAAACAGAAGTCGGCGTCAAAGATGCTGCCCAATTGGAGCGTCTGATCGCCAACCTGAAAAAGGTGCGCTCTGTTGTAGAAGTGACCCGCACAATTCTCTGAAGAGACTGCCTGTGGATTCGAATCAAGAGGCAGGACAGTTCACCTTCTTTCATCTAAATATTCAGGACAGTTTCTAGAAATGGATATCCATCGCTCTATCCATCATCAGAAACTGTCCTTTTTTTGATCGAAAACTGTCTATCTGTTATCGCCTATCTTGCCCATAAAAAATGTAAGAATTAAGCCATAAATGATGATTCTGTTTTGGATGAGGGCTCTCTTTTGGGACAGTCGTCTGACAGAGATTGCCTTCTTCCCAAAATTAAAGCATAATTGAACCATTAAGCTTCGCAATGTTTTTACATTGCGGAAAATGTATCAGGAAAGGATTCTGTATGAAAAGAACAAAACGTTTTGTAGCTGCTTCGCTTTGTGCCCTGCTGTTAGCCGGTTGTGGCGGTGTATCAAAAGAAGTCACCTCCACCTGCACCGCAGAAATGCCCGGCGCCGGTCTTGTGATGAGCGCTGTCATTAAAGCCCCAGCTGAAGATGCCGAAATTTCTTCCATTGATTTCAAATTCGAAATGCCATTCGCTGCGATCCGGGAAGCCGCAGGCGATGCTGCAGCGAATCTGAGTGATTCTGAGGTAAAGTCGATCGTGGAATCCCAGGAAGAAACCTATATTTCTACCATCACCACCCTGCTTGGTGTAGACGCTGCGGATATCAAAACTGAAGTCACCGACTCCGCATTAAATATGGAAATTTCTATGAAAGACTTTGACAAGATCCGTACAGTGTTTGACATCAGCGAAGATCAGAAAATGATCTATAAAGATATTGTTTCTGGTGCTGAATCCAATGGTTTCGCCTGCGAATAAGAGAGGCAGGCCAATTCGTTGAATCAGGATGGAAGCGGGACTGAATCGGACAGAACATCAAGCGGTTGAACAGAGAAAAACAGATTGAGAAATTGAGATTCCAGCCAAATGTAAGCAGATGCTTTCCAGAAACGGGCTGGTTTTGATCCTTGGCTGACTTGGAAACCGATCTTGAAAACGCATCACTTCTGATCTTAGAAACCTGGCTGGAGGTTCAGATTCAATTCCAGCTTTCCACAACAATTAATCATCCGAACTCATCAAGGACGGACATTCTGAGTATGAAGGGATACACCAGAGATTCAGAGAATCTGTCCTTTTTGTTTTTATTCTTATCCGATTGCTGTTGGTTTTGAATAGTAAGCCAGGCAAAGACAGACACTGAGTTTTATTGGGGCGAAAGAAAAATCCCGCAGGAATTCACCCGCGGGAGATGGAGATCATTATTACCTTAACTTTTCAGGAAGTTGTAACTGAATCCTGACAATTCATTTTCAACAAACTTAAAGATCTCTATAACAACTTTATCTAAAGTGATATTAAAGCTAAGTGTCTACTTTTGTCTGGAAGAACTGCATTCAAAGTTTGGCTATAATGGTAACCGAAACATTGAGCTGACAGTGTTCTTTCGTTTTTATGGATTATAGATATAAATAGTCTATATAGTTTTTATAATAAATGAATAAGGGTTGTACCAACAAACCGATATATAATTTGATGATTCTCGGTTACAAATCGTTGCAAAGTACAGGTTTATTAAGCTGGCAGATAATTCGAATCATACAATGGACTTTGGGATTCATTGCTAATAAAGAAAAGTCTGTATTAGTGAATCCTGCAATTCTGGATTTCTTCCAGGGAACTACGCCGGAGCGCACGCATCAGATCCCCGCGCTCATCATCGCCATCGTACAGGACGTTAACGAGGCAGACTTTAAAATGGGAGTTCGGTACAATTTCCAATGAATTTTCTTCCTGATAGACTTGAAATCTTTCCATGTTGACAACGGGTTCGCCATTAAAGATTTCTTCACCAGTGTCGTTCCAACGCTGCTGGTTGGTCAGGATAATGAGGACAACATCTTTGATCTGGCAACCATCTTTTTCGTAAGCTGCTCTGGCATAGGCAGGGGAATAGGATTCGAGCTGAGCCAAACTGAGTGGTTTGTTCATCAAAAAACGGACATCATAGACTTGATGATTGATATCCTTGGCAAAGATGTCCCTTGGTGATGAGGGCAGCAGGTGAGAGGAATGACCAGGGGATGTTTTTCTATTTCTTTTCTGCTTTTTCTCTGTTTTTCTTGGGGCCGCCGAACTGCGGGCAGATTTTTCTTTTTTGTCTTTTGACTGCAAGGCTTTCTGGGCAGAGATGTCGATCGCATTTCCAGGTTTGTTTTCTGAAGAGCGGCCCTGTGTGGAGGCAGAAGCGCCTTTGTGCGGAGGATCCGGCACGAGGTCCTGATCAAATTTTTGTTCAATCAATTTTGATTTATTCATGTGGTTTAAGTATCCTTTCTACTTCCATATACGCGAAAGTGCTGGATCTGTTTGAACTTCTTAAAATTTTTTTCAAAACATTCGAATCTGTTCGTTTCGTAGTGAATTGAACCAGACAGATGTCAAAGTCCGAAGGGCATCACAGAAGAATTCGCCAAAACATTCAGATCAGACCGAATTGGTATTGACCACGTTTGAGATTGACAGAAATTAAGCGGTTTGGTCAGGGCGGCTGGCGGTTTATGAAGGGATTAAACGATAATCAAGAAAAAGAAACGAGCACCTGCATGCTTCAGATAGGTCTGAACCACACAGGTGCTTTTGGCAAGAAAAATAGAGAAGCAGCGATCAGAAAAGACCTGAAAGGTCAGAAATGAAAAGGGAAAAAGAGATTTCCAGCTTAATGATCCTGGTCTGGATAGGGCGCAAACAGTCTGGCAGGATCAGTCTGCTCAAGCATCTTCTGATCCGATGGACAGAAGGAATATTGATCCAGTTCATCGGGCGTGATCCAGGCAAAGGCTGCATGTTCTTTTCTTGTCAGCATGCCCTGTTGAATGGCCGTTTTAAAAAAAATCAGATGAAGATCCTTCTCAGGCAGGGTGACATCCGCAAAATAGAGCGGTGGACAGATGAGTATGCCCAGTTCTTCCTGACATTCGCGGATTAAAGACTGCTCAATGCTTTCACCGGCTTCTTTTTTGCCGCCGGGAAACTCCCAGAGCAGACCGCATGATTTATGAGCGGGCCGCTGGCAGATCAGAATCTTTCCATCTTTTTCAAGAATGGCTGCACTGACTTCTAACATGGTAAAACCTCCAATGCAGCCATCATACTACAAAGGCTGCCAGGCTCACAAAAACATCGAAAAACTGCCTGGTTCAGATTAGAGAAACAGAGCAGGGGGCTGAAAAGAAGGGGCCTGTAAGATCAGATGATTTTGCAGAATGTCGATGCAAATAAGAAAAGCCAAATCAGAAAATGTCTGAAAAAGTGAAGAAAAATAGACAAAGTGATTTTATAAACCAGGATGAGCTGCTAACCTGGAGCCATGATGAACATACACTCTTTTCGAAAAGGTCTGGACCGGGCTTTTGTGGAAGCCTCCACTCCAGCCAGTCAGAAGCTGACACCAGATCTTCTTTACAATGATGCGAAAAAAGGTCAGAAGGTCTATCTGGCCCTGGAGCAGGAACTGCAGACGTGTAAGAGCTTTAGTTTTTCGATTGCCTTTATTACGCAAAGCGGACTGCAGCTGCTCAAGCCCATCCTGCGACGTCTGGAAGCCAGAGGAATTCCAGGCCGGATTCTGACGACTGATTATCTGTGTTTTACTGAGCCCAAAGCGCTGGATGATCTTTGCCGGCTCAAAAATATCGAACTGCGGCTCTATCAGTGTGAAAACCTGGATGGATATCACACCAAAGGGTATTTCTTTGAACACGATGCCTATCTCAGTCTGGTCATCGGCTCGTCCAACCTGACGGATTCGGCTTTATGTACAAATCAGGAATGGAATGCCAGACTGATTTCCATGCCGGGCGGAGAAGTGACCAGAGCGTGTATGGAACAGTTTGACAAGCTGTTTCACTCCATTCAGGCCGTCGACTATCGAAAAGTCAGGGAGATGTACCATACTCAATACGAACTCGTCCATACCCAGCGCCAGAAAGCCCAGGCTCAGCTGGAAAAGAAGACCCCTGCGATCATCAAGCCTAATCTGATGCAGGTTGAACTGATTGAAAACCTGCGCCGGCTGATTGACCAAAACCAGCATCGAGCGCTGTTGGTTTCCGCAACCGGCACTGGAAAAACTTACGCAGCGGCTTTTGCAGTGCAGGCATTCAAACCCAGGCGAATTCTATTTCTCGTGCATCGCGAACAGGTGGTCCGCAAAGCCAGGGATTCATTTGAAGCCGTGTTAGGAAAGGAGCAGACCTATGGTATTCTGGCTGGCAGCCAGAAAGATCTGCAGGCCGAATATCTGTTTTCGACCGTCCAGTCCTTTTGCCGCCCGCAGATTTATCAGCAGTTTGGTCCGGAATCCTTTGACTGGATCATCATCGATGAAGTGCATCGGGCAGCGGCAGACAGTTATCAACGGATTTTTGAATACTTCACGCCACAATTCTGGCTGGGAATGTCCGCAACTCCATCCCGTACGGATGGTCAGAACATTTTTGAACTGTTTGATTATAATGTCGCCTGCAAGGTGAGCATCCGGGATGCACTGGAAGAAGATTTGCTTTGTCCATTCCATTACTACGCGATTGATGAGCTGGAAATCGACAATGAAAAAGCCGAAGATCTGTCTAGCTTTAACCAGCTGATTGATGAAGAAAAGCTGGAGCATATCTTGCGGGAAACTGAATATTATGGCTATTGCGGCTCCAGACTCAAAGGTCTGATCTTTGTTTCGAACCGTCAGGAAGCTAAAGCCTTAAGCCAGATGCTCAATGAGCGCGGCTTGCGCACGCTTGCTTTGGATGGCCAGGATTCTATTGCCAGGCGTGAAGAAGCTATCGAACGGCTGACCAGTGATCAAGGCGACGATCTGCTCGATTATCTGATCACTGTCGATATCTTTAATGAGGGCATCGATATTCCGCAGGTGAATCAGGTCGTTTTGCTCCGTCCGACCCAGTCCGCAGTCATTTTTATCCAGCAGTTAGGGCGAGGTTTGCGAAAAGCTGAAGGCAAGGACTATGTTGTGGTTCTCGATTTTGTCGGCCTGTACCAGAATGACTATACCTATCGAATTCCACAGGCGCTCAGTGAAGATGTCAGCGGCAAGAAGGATGTCCTGCGCCGATTTGTGGTGGAAGGCAACAAATCGCTGCCGGGCTGCTCGACGATTCATTTTTCTGAGCAGGCTAAATCTCGGATTTTTAAGTCGATTGAAAAAGCCACGATGAATTCCGCGGCAGTTTTGATGGAGGGCTGGCAGGCCTTGGAGCAGCAGTTAGGCCGTACGCCAAGGCTTGTTGATTTTGACCGGCATGAAGCGATGGATCCGCTGCTGATCTTTTCCAATTCCAGTTATGGCTGTTATGTTGACTTTCTCAAAAAGAAGGCAAAAGTACCTGGGCTACCGACATTTACTGATCTTGAACTGGATTTTCTGCGTTTTATTTCCCGCAAGTGGGCCAATGGAAAACGACCACATGAGTTGTGGATGCTCGAAAGTATACTTGAAGATCAGGAAGACTGGAAAAACAGATTTGAAAAGAAGCTGGAAAAAGCTGGATATCCATTAGCCAAAAAGACATGGACCAACCTGAAAAACCAGTTTAAGCAGGAATGGATTCAGGGACAGGAAAATGAAGTCCTTCGCGATAAAGATGTGATCTTTTTGGATGAAGATGAGGATGGAAATCTTCATCTCCATGACTCGTTTAAAACAGTTCTGAAAAGCGATGCCTTCCAGGACCAACTCAAAGATCTGATTGGCTTTGGTCTGCAGCGCTGGAAGCGGGACTACACCAAGTTTGAAGATGACACTTGGCTGAATCTGAATCGGACGTATACCTATGCGGACAGTTTCCGGCTGCTCGATTTTGAAAAGGGCATGGTTGCCCAGAATGTTGGCGGATATGTTCATGAAAAGATCAACAATGTCTTCCCAGTGTATATCAATTACGACAAAGCCGAAACGATTGCTGATTCTATAGCTTATGAAGACCACTTTGAATCGCCGACAAGGCTGATTGCGTATTCCAAAGCCAGGCGGTCACTGACATCGGCCGATGTAAAAGCGATTGCCGGCAGTGAACAGACCGGGATGAAAATCCCTTTGTTTCTGCGCAAAAACACCAAAGAGCAGGGCAAGGAATTTTATTATCTGGGTCTGATGAAGCCCGATGGCCATTTTGAAGAGCAGATCATGCCCAAAGTGAATGCGCGGGTCGTTCAGATTGGTTACCAGCTTGAACATCCAGTGCGTTTTGATCTGTACGATTACTTCACGACAACCTGATGCGCACTGGGACGACTGGATTGGAGCTGAGCGCATCAGGCAGAGAATCTTCTTTGGATTGTTAGAATGGAACAAAGAAGGTAATTGAATGAAAACAGCTCAAATGTTAAAAAGTGAAATTCTGCGCATTGATGGCCGTGGCTATCCGAACTATCGGGACCTGAAAGGCCAGTGGGACTTTGGATCGTATGTTCTTTCGATTGATCATGTCCAGTCTGATCCTTATGCTTCTCCTTCCGATGTCTCGATCTATATCCCCAAACCAGGATTTCCCCAACATCTCTATGAAAATAAAGTCTGCCGCATCGCTTTGCAGGATCAGCTGCTGCGTATGTTTGGGCAGGCTCTCAAATCCAATGGGCGGGCTGGCGGCTCCAAACAGACTGGCTCGATTTCCTGTGCCAAAGTCACGCAGGAAATTCTTGAACGCTCAGCCTGCACCATCAACCCTGAAAATGGTTCGCTGATCTTTCGGCTCAATGTCGGTTTTCCAGCCCGAGGCCGTACGATTCTTGGCGGCAAGCTGATTGAAATTCTTTTTCATGTGCTGCCAGAGCTGGTTTGTCATAACCTGATCTATGAAAATATGACTTTGGCGCAGAAAGGAACCCTGCAAAAAGCCTACGAGCTCTCCATTGACCAGCAGGCCATCCGCAAAGCCCTCACGGACCAGCATCTTGCTGCCTTTGTGGCCGATGGCTCGATTCTTCCAAGAGCCAGCGGAGCCAGTTCGCTGCCCATGAAGGATGCGATCCCCTTTGTTTCGACCAAAGAAAATGAAGTCTTCCTTGATCTGCCCTATGCAGGAAAAGTCCGCGGCCTTGGCATTCCCCAAGGCATTACGCTGATCGTTGGCGGTGGCTATCATGGCAAGTCCACGCTGTTAAACGCCCTGGAAATGGGGGTGTATGATCACATTGCTAAGGATGGCCGCGAGTTTGTCATTACGCAAGCGGATGCCGCCAAGATCCGTTCGGAAGATGGCCGGTGTGTTCATACGGAGGACATTTCGTCTTTTATTCAATCTTTGCCAAACGCAAAATCCACGACCGACTTTGTCAGTGAAGACGCCTCCGGTTCAACCAGCCAGGCCGCCAATGTGATGGAAGCTCTGGAATCGGGAAGCCGCGTCCTGTTGATTGATGAAGATACGTCCGCGACTAACTTCATGATCCGTGATGAGCTGATGAGCGAAGTCGTTGCCTCGAGTGAAGAGCCAATTATTCCTTATATTGCCCGGATTCGTGAACTGGCCGACAAGGGTGTTTCCACGATTCTGGTTGCTGGCAGTTCCGGCGCGTACTTTGACCAGGCGGATCAGATTTTGCAGATGAAAAACTACGAACCGCACAACATCACGGCGTTTGCAAAAGAAAAAGCCAACGCGTTCCGAAATGACAAAAAAAGCGAGTATCCGCCAATGAAACCCCCACGCGCCCGGGTTGTCAAGAAAAATCCGGTTTTGCTTGGAGATAAGGTCAAAGTCAAAACCAATGCGCTTGATACCATCTCCATTGCCAGAGAACCCATTGACATCCGCGCTTTAGAACAGCTTGTCGATTCCCAGCAGACTGCTGCGATTGGCAAAATGGTTCTCTACGCGCAGCGCTACCTGGTAGATGGCCAAAAAACCACGGAACAGCTGGCCGATGAACTTGAAAGCCTGGCTCACGAAAAAGGATTATCCTTCTTTGGCAAAGGCGCCATGGCCATGCCGCGGCGCCAGGAGCTTTTAGGCGCTCTCAATCGCATGCGCTCCCAGCAGTTTGTTCAGAAATAGAGTCAATCCAGAAGAAAGAGCATTCCTAAAAAAGGAGAGCTGATCCAAAAACAGAGAAGAGATCTCTAAAGTTTTCTGGGGCAATGCACCCAACCAAACGGCTTTGCAATTTGGATGGGTATTCTTGCCGATTGGAAGAAGTCTGATGATGGCTTTGAAGATTGCAGTAAAAAAAGCAGGAACACCATGATGAGGTTCTTCTGCAAAGTGAAGTTCTACCACACACTTTGTGTAAGAACCTATGATGAGTCATCATGTGTTCCTGTTTTTTCGTTTAAGGGCAGGGATCAGCAAGGAGGCAGTCCTTTGCGGGCAATGCGATTCAGCTTCCATGATCATACAGATTGAAATGCAGATCAAAGCCGAGAATATACAGTACGTTCTGCTCTTTGAGGGCGATCAGGCGGTCTTTGGAGTCATTAAAGCGAAAGACCATGACGCTGGTCACTTCAGCCCTTTTTTCGGGATCCATGCCATTGAGAATGGTCGGTTCCATCTCAGCGACTGGCAGTTCTTCATAGCCGCCATTATAGCGGTTGCGATGCTTGGTAAAGGACCAGGGATTTTTGGAGATGGTTTCCAGAAATTCAAAGAGCGATTCAAGAATGGCGGCATCATTGCCTTTCATTTTGTGAAGCCCTTTAAAGCCATACTTTTCATCACTTGTCATCCAGGCAAACGAGAAAGCCATGTGCGTTTCAGGCGTTTCATTGGCTGCAGGTAAAGGATGATTGACGATCATCACGTATCCTCCTTTCTATATGCGTTGATACGCGAAGGAAAACTGGAAGCATCCAGTCTGAATGCAAAGAAGCAAAAAGAAAAGCGAAAGAAAACAGGAATAAAGCATAAGACAGAATCTGACTTGAAAGATTCAATGTCCAGAGGCTGAACAAAAACTCAGAAACTGAACGAATTCAGATTCTGACTAAAAATTCAAATTTTAATGCTTAATGGAATGGGCACAGCTTAGTGAGTTCAATCCAGCAGTATTTAAAGCGGGAATAGATTTCTGTAAACAGCCGCTTGATGGAAAAATCCGGATAGCTGGCAATGGCATACGTAGAGAAGAAGTTTCTGGTGATTGCACTGGCCCTTCGGGCGTGCATACCGCCCGTCATGACGAGAATTGGCTCATCGCCGATCATTTCCCGGGTAAACTTCAAATTTTCCCAGGTGTTGCGCGCATTCACCTCTTCAAGAATTGGGATATCAGGATCCATCTGGCCAATGAGCCTGGCCATTTCTTTGGCTTCGACGTATTGGTTTTTGACTGCAGATCCAGAAGTGACAAGTGTCCCATACTTGCCAGCCTGATATTCCTTGACGGCCAGCTGGCAGCGGCCAAGCATGGCATGACTCGGGGTTCCGTCGTCTTTGCAGGCACAGCCTAAAACCAGTCCATACGGGTAGACGAGTCCTTTTTTGGAACGCTTTGTGGGCGGCAGAAACTTTTCGTAAATTACAAGCAGCCCTCCCGCAAACAGGGTAAGAAAGATCCACCAGCCATGGCGGCATCGTTTTCGATTTTTTCGCATTTTATTTTTCAACCACAACTTTCCAGGCCGGCGAAGTGTCTGAAAACATGCCATACAGCCGGCCGGCTTTGTTTTCCCATTTCTGTAAATAGTCGGGCAGCTGGCCAAAGCGGTTTGCGATGGGCGTTCCGACAGGTAAAGATTTCAGCCAGGCCTGGCCTTTCGGATTCAAGCCCAGCACCTGGATCTGGAAGAAAGAAGGGTGAGCTTTCATCTCTGTTTTAGGAATCTGAAGCAGAATCATCATGCAGGTTCTCTGGATTCTGGCTTTGGAGTAGGTTTTCGAAACCGCCGCTTCCAGAAAGGAAGCCCAGTCAGAATGCACCTGTGCACAACGAATCAGGCGGTTTTCAATGCCTTCCTCCACCAGGAACAGGGAAGCCAGCCACTTGGGATCGCTTTCCAGCAGCAGATAACGAAGCAGGGGGTAGTAGTTTTCCCAGCACTGGTTCGTTTCAAAGAGATGGTCTTCTTCCTGTTTTGTCCCTGCAAAGAAATCTTGGCGGGTTTTTGTGGCAGATTTTAAAGACTGATCGCGCAGGATCGGATGTACCTCCATGCCAAACTCTCTGGCATAGCGCATGTATTGGATGGCGAGAATATCGTTAGGTCCAAAGGCCAGATCGTATTGAGCAGCATTGCGGGCCTGGGAGGTGGTGGGGTCAACCGAAACATGTTCGAGCTGATCCACACCCTGTTTGAGAAGGGCATGGTCGGCGGTTTCACTGCCAAAACAAAGCATGGAAACCTGGGCGGTTTTCAAGGCTTCGATGGCATACAGCGCAAAATAGTCGGCGGACTGCATCGTGTACACACTTGGCAATCCAATGACAAGATCCGCCCCGGCTTCCAGCGCCAGTCTGGTTTTGGTCTCCAGACTCTCCAACGAAGGAAGACCCCGGCTGGAAAACCAGGTCGACAAAACAACCACCAGCACGTCGGGTTGTAGGGTTTCGTGGATGGTTTTGAGTAAATAACGATGTCCATTATGCATCGGGTTAAATTCCGCGATGACTCCAGCAGCTAACATAGTTTCAGTCTACCTTGAATTGGGTCCATGTGGCCAGTCCAGAACCAAAAGGTTGAAATGTGCCGGGGATTGAAGGGGCCAAAAAAGATCTTCAGGAAGATCGAAACGACTTGGCAAGTGAAACTTAGCCAGCAAAAAGACGCCGCCTTGCAGGGTCTGGCCGGCACGCTTGCATCCATCCAAAAAAAAGTCCATCCAATCGTTCAAAAAATAAGAGAAGTGAGTACGCTTTCCTTTGGTCAAGAAGCAGCTTTTTCTTCCTATAAATATATGGAAGAAGTAAATATATGGAAGAAGACCCTGAAGTCTATGCTGGTCTTTGCTTTGGCTCAACGTCACAAGTTTTCACGTTTCATTTGGGTATTGAAAACCGAGTAAGAGCAGACTTGCGTACAGAACAGATTGGCCAAAAGAGCAGACTTGAAAGAAGAACGCGCTAAGGGAGGGCAAAGAGCATCTCTGGATCAAAAAGAAAAAACGAAGGATATGAAAACCGTCCACTCTTTCTCTGTTCTTTCAAAAAAGAAAGATTGTGGTGGATTCGGCCAGGATTGAAGCCTGCGTGTCAAAGTGGTTCTCATTGCCAAAACCGCCTGCTATAGTTAAAAATTGGATTTTATCAAGTGAGTCCCGAAGATGGAAAGGATTCCAAAGAAGGAGGATTTTATGAATACGAAATACGTCAAAGCTTCTGCTGCGTTTTTAGCTGCTGCTTTGTTCATGGCTGGCTGTTCAAGTCCAGCAACCAGCACCTCATCCAAAGTTTCCAGTACGGAAACATCCGCTGCTTCCAGTGAAGCAGCCTCTGCCCCTGCTAAACAGACCAAGTCTGAACCAGGTGGAACCCAATATACCGCTACGATTAAAATTGCCGGTTATGATGAACCAATTGTTTTCACCATGGATGAAGGAATTGCCCCAGAAACCGTTGAAAACTTTGTCGATCTTGCCCAGAGCGGCTTTTATGATGGCCTGACTCTGCACCGGATTATGGAAGGGTTCATGATTCAGGGCGGGGATCCAAAAGGCGATGGCACCGGCGGCAGTTCCCACCAGATTGAAGGTGAATTTGAATCCAATGGATTTGACAACTCCCTGAAACATGTGCGCGGCACGGTTTCCATGGCCAGAGCCCAGGATCCAGATTCGGCAAGCAGCCAGTTCTTCATCGTTCAGGAAGACACCCCAAGCCTGGATGGTCAGTATGCTGCCTTTGGGACAGTGACCAGTGGAATGGATGTTGTGGATGACATCGCCGCGAAAGCTGAGCCTACCGATGACAATGGAGCCATTGCCAAAGATCAGCAGCCGGTCATCGAGTCCATTACAGTTGTTGAAGAAGGCAAATAAGGTAGAATAAAAGTCGAATTGATCATTCCGGTCAATCGACAAGAATAAGTAAATTGGATGGATTTTCTTTCTTTTCGGACAGAATTTCTTGATTCCGGCCAAAAGAAAATGACCAGAATTTCATTTCTGATCGTTCCTGAATGCTCAAAAACGGGAAAAATCAATGAAGTGAAATCTTTGGAAATTTGTAAGAAATTCCCAATTTACGGATGAGTAAGGCAGAAACTGAAGAGTTCGGATTTGTTTGACTTTTTTGGAGGGTCTGCCTATAATAGCAGATGCTACATGAGGTGAATATCGTGAAATTCAGAAGAAGCGATTTTCTGGCTGCACCGAATTCCTTTTTGAATGTGGATCTGGAGTTTTCTGATCCTGAAGGGAAACGGTTTGTCAATACGCCTGTAAAAGCTGTGCCGGAATGTCATATTGAAGGGAAACTTCAGTTTGATGGCAGAAGCAAAGTGGTCAGCAGCCTTCAGTATGATGGAATCATGACAGTGATCGACTCGATTACCGGGGAAGATCTTGACGTCGAATTTGAAGCCGAATCTTCGAAGGAATATTCCTTTGATCCTGTCGATGCCTCTGAAGACGAAGAAATCATTCGGGTTTTCAAGGATACACTGGATCTGAGTGATGAGGCCGTTGAAGCCATAGTCTATGAAGCACCCATGAGCATTACCCGTTTGGCCCGCGAGAACTATCCTTCTGGGGAAGGCTGGACACTGATTTCGGATCAGGATGAAAAATCTGAATCCAAAGAAGAAGATCCACGCTGGGCAAAACTGAAAGAAATCAATTTCGAGGATAACTAGGAGGTGCACTGATGGCTGTACAGCAGAGAAGAGGTTCTAAACACCGTAAGGCGAAAAGAAGAACTCACTACAAACTTTCCAGACCTGCAATTGGCAAATGCCCTAACTGCGGAGAATACAAACTTTCTCATAAAGTTTGCCCATCCTGCGGTTTCTACAAAGGCAGACAGGTTGTAGTTGTAGAAAATAACGACTAATACGAAGCAAAATCAATTCGTAACGAAGCGGACAATGGATCCGCTTTTTTTGTGCCTTGCGCTTCCCATAAAAAACGACGAATTCCCACAAAAATACGACACCCGGCAAAGAATTTTTCAAACCTTGTCACCCAATTCCAGACAGGATCACATCCGGTTTCATTCAACAGTAAAAAGTCAAGAAGCAATGTTTAAGTAAAGCGCTTTTATTCCTTACAGGTATAACCAGTGAGCATCCCGATGGACATGAAAACAGATTTTCAGTCCTGAAAACAGACTTTTCAGGGATGGAGTGCTCCATGGACAAAAAACGGGGATTTGCTATAATTTGATTGCTTTATTTATGGAAGGACAGAGAAACAAATGAATATACTTTGGATTTCTCTGGCCGGGATAGCAGGTCTTGTTTTGGGTGTGCTGGCCATGATGGCCTATTCCAAAGCAGGCCTGGATAAAAATCAGCAACAGGCACAACAGATCCTTGAAAAGGCGCAAAGCGATGCAGATGCGAAACTGAAGCAGGCCGTACTCGACGGCAAAACGCAGGTACACGATCTGAAAGTCGAAGCGGAAAAAGAAATCAAGGAGCGCCGGCAGGAAGTCATGGATTTAGAAAACAAACTTCTGCGCCGTGAAGACAGTCTTAATTTCCGAGACGAATCTCTCAACCAGAAAGAAAAAGAGGTTCAGGCTCAGATGCGCAAGGTCAATGAGCGATTGGCCGGCCTTGAAGAAAAAGACAAACAGCTCCAGATAGAAATAGACCGCCAGATCGAAGTTCTTGAAGGAGTTGCCCGCATGACTTCTCAGGAAGCCAAAGACGAACTTTTTGCTCTTGTTGAAAAACAGATGGAACATGAAACCATGGCCTACATCAAAGAGCAGGAAGATAAAGCCCATTCGGAAGCTGCCAAAAACGCGCAGGAAATCATCGCCTTATCGATCGAACGCATGGCCCAGCAGGAAACCATGGACCGGACCGTTTCTGTCGTCTCTATTCCAGGCGAAGAAATGAAGGGCCGGATCATTGGGCGTGAGGGCCGCAATATCCGCGCTTTTGAACAGGCAACCGGCGTCGAACTGAACATTGACGATACGCCCGACCTGATTACGATCACGTGCTTCAATCCAATCCGCCGCGAGGTGGCTAGACTGTCTTTGGAATATCTGATTCGAGACGGCCGTATTCAGCCTGGACGGATTGAGGAAGTAGTCAAGAAATTCCAGCATGAAGTCGAAGCCGAAATCATCAAAGCCGGTGAAGAAACTGTCTTCAAACTTGGCATCGGCCGGATCGATCGCGAGATTATCCGTCTGATCGGTACCCTGAAGTATCGTTTCTCCTATGGCCAGAATGCGCTCCAGCATTCGATTGAAGTGGCGCTCATTGCCGGAACCATGGCTGCTGAGCTGGGGCTGAACCAGCACATGGCAAAACGGGCCGGTCTTCTGCACGATATTGGTAAAGCACTCAATATCGATCAGCAGGAAGGCAGCCACGTGGATTTGGGTTACAAGTTCTGTAAAAAACACGGCGAAAAGGAAATTGTTCTGAATGCCATCGCGTCCCACCATGGCGACGCAGAACCAAAATTTCTGACTTCTCATCTCGTCATTGCGGCTGATACCATCTCCGCTGCAAGACCTGGAGCCAGAAAGGAATCTGCGCAGGCTTATGTGGAACGACTTGAAAATCTGGAAAAAATTGCGAACGATTTTGACGGTGTCAGTCAGGCCTACGCCATTCAGGCAGGACGGGAAATCCGAATCATGGTCGTTCCCGAACAGGTCAGCGATACCGCCTGTGTCAAAATGGCACGCGCTATTCGAGACAAAATTGAATCTGAACTGATATATCCCGGACAGATTAAAGTGAATGTAATTCGCGAAGTCCGTGCTCAGGAAGTTGCGAAGTAACTAAAGTAACTAACCGCCCTCACCGGCGGTTTTTTAAATGCTTTCTTCAATACGGCGATATTGCCCAATTCACCCCAACCCTGATGGAGTTGTTTCCTGCTTTTCGAAGAATGCCTTTTTGATGCCGGCTTTGTATAATTGATACGGCCATCTGTTCTTTGGGTTGCTCAAAAACAATCTTGAACAGATCATGGATCATCTTAAGCGGATCGTTTCAGAAAACAAAACCTGTGCCGGCCTTTTTGCGGCCTGTCCGCTTGTTTTCTGTTTGAGAAATCTCTCTTATCCCCGGCTTTTTGATCTTGTACGAACGGCAGCTTATCCTTGCAGCTTGTGGGATCAAAAGTTCCTCACCCTTTTGGTCCGCCTGCACTACGCACCATTCATCACGATAGATTGATCACAAAACAAAATCGGCTTCTTCTTGTCGTGCCCTGGCAGAAATTGAACTGATCAGAAAACAGGGAAGCGAAGCAAAAGCTGATGGATCGAATACGAACCGAATATGAATCGAATACGAAAGGAGACTTTTCATGAAAATCAAAAGCACCTGGCATCTGCCAGATCATCAACAGGCAGCCCGCCGAACCAAAGATGCAGTTGAAACCATCGACGGTCTGCAGATCTCTGATCACCAGTCCCATTTAGGAAACGGTCAGAAATATTACATCTCCACCTACGGCTGCCAGGCGAACGAACGCGATTCCGAAAATCTGGCCGGCATTCTGGAAGCCTGCGGATATGAACCGGCCAAAAAAGCAGACGAAGCGGATGTCATTTTAATGAATACCTGCGGCATTCGTGAAAATGCCGCAAACAATGTTCTTGGCGAAGTCGGCAGCTATAAAAAGCTGTTTAAAAACCGCCCAAATCTGATCATCGGTGTGGGGGGATGCATGGCTCAGGAAGAGGGTTTTGCCAGAACTTTACTGGAAAGCTATCCCTGGGTTCATCTGGTTTTCGGAACCCATAACTTCAACCAGCTGCCTCAGTATCTAGAACGTGCGCAGAATGGCGAGAAAGTGGTTGAAGTCTATTCCCGTCAGGGTGAAATCTATGAAAACCTGCCCGAGCACCGGCAGGGCAAATACAAAGCCTGGGTCAACATCATGTATGGCTGCGATAAGTTCTGCACCTATTGCATTGTTCCATACACCCGCGGCAAGCAGCGTTCGCGCAAAGCGGAAGATATCCTCAATGAAGTCCGGATCCTGAAAAAACTGGGCTATAAGGAAATCACATTGCTTGGCCAGAATGTCAATGCGTATGGCAAGGATCTCGAAGGCGAGATGGAATTTTCAAAATTGCTTGAAGAAACAGCCAAAATCGGCATTGAGCGCATCCGTTTCATGACCAGCCATCCATGGGATTTCTCTGACAAGATGATTGAGGTCATTGCCCGGTATGACAACATCATGCCCGCTGTTCATCTGCCCTTGCAAAGCGGTGATGATGAAATTCTGCGCCGGATGGGGCGTCGGTATACCAGTGAACAGTATCTTGAACTGTTCAACAAAATCCGCACGCAGGTTCCCGGGGTGACGATTTCAACCGATATCATCGTCGGCTTCCCCAATGAAAGCGATGAGGCGTTCCAGCATACCCTCGATGTGGTTGAAAAATGCCGCTTCGATAATGCCTATACCTTTATCTATTCGCCAAGACCCCAGACCCCGGCTGCAAAAATGGAAGATCCAGTCAGCGAGCAGATCAAGAAAGAACGTTTATATAAGCTCAATGAACTGTGGAATCGTCTGGCCAATGAAAACCACCAGAAATTGGTGGGCCAGACGCTCAGAGTTCTGGTCGATGGTCCAAGCAAGAAAAACCCAGAGGTATTCTGCGGCTATTCCGAAACCTCCATCCCGGTCAACTTCACGGGTGAGCAGGTAGAACCCGGTCAGATTGTCGATGTTGAAATTACACAGGCAAGAACTTTCTCTTTAAACGGCAGAAAAGTCAGCGAGTAAGTTGGCAATGGTATACTGATAGAAATGGAGGGTTTATGGCAAATGAATTATTGAAACAGGACGAAGTTGTCAGGCTGTTCGCCCTGGGCGGTCTGGATGAAGACGGAAAAAATATGTTCGTCATCGAAATTGACGGAGATATTTATATCTGTGAATCCGGACTGAAATTTCCGGATTATAATGGCGCGCTTGGCGTTGAATGTATCGTTCCGGATTTTACGTACTTGAAAGAACATGAAGATAAGATCAAAGGAATCCTGATTACCCATGGTCATGATGACGTCATGGGCGCCCTGCCTTATTTACTGAAAGAAATCAAAGCCGATGTGTATGTCTCCCCGTTTACAGCGGGCATCGTCTCTGACTTATTAAAGAAGAATCATATTACCGGCACCCGTTTAAAAATGGTGCGCCACAAAGAGACAAAACGAATCGGCGGCCGTCAGGTGGTTTTCTTTCCGATCACGCACTCCTATCCCCAGACTTATGGGTTTGGCATTCGCACAAACCATGGATACATTGTCTATTCCGGTGAGTTTATCGCCGATTACGATGATATTTCGGAAGCTTACCAGGGAGATTACTCCGTAGGCTCTAAATTCAGAAGTGAAGGAGTCATGGCACTGCTGCAGGATTCCAAAGGAGCAGAATACCCGCTGCACACCTCGCCAGGCCATCGGGTAACGCCTCACTTTGACAAGGTTCTGTCGGATTATGAAAACCGCCGCGTCTTTGTCGAAATCTATACCCAGTCGGTTTACCGCATCCAGGAAATTATTCAGTGCTGTATTGATCACAAGCGCAAGATCTGCTTCTACACCAAGGAGCTTCAAAATCTTGTCGCCGGCCTGGAAAGCATCACCAGTGAAGTTCCAATGGATCTGGTGGTCAGTGCGGACCAGATCGATTCTCTTGAAAATGTGTGTGTCATCATCTCCGGTCAGGGAAGAGCCCTGTTCCAGCTGATGTCCAACATTGCCAACAATGAAGTGGATGAGATCAACATCCGTGAAAGTGATGTTTTCGTTGTGGCCACCCCATTGGTTCCAGGTGTTGAAAAAGACTTCCGGAACATGGAAAACGATATTTACAAACGGGAAGGCACCATCATCAAGATTGACCGCAACGTCAAAGGAATGCACCCATCTAAGGAAGATCTGAAGATGATGATCTACATGTGCCGGCCAAAATACTACATCCCAATCAAAGGCCAGTACCGCATGCTTTGTGCCAATGCCATGCTGGCTGAAGAGATGAGCATTCCGCCAGAACAGATCCTGCTGCTCGATAATGGGGAAATCGTCACCTTTATCAATGGAGAACTACAGCCCGGGCGCGAAACGCTTGAACTGCATGAAGCCCAGATTGATGGCAGTGCAGACTGGGATTTAGCTGGTGTGGTTTTGAAAGATCGTGAAATTCTCTCGACCGATGGGGTCATGATTCTGGCGATTGGCCTGGATTTCAAGACCAAGAAGATCATCAATGGACCAGATGTACAGACGCGTGGTCTGGTGTATGTCCGCGATGCTGAATATCTGACCAAGGAAGTCAGCCGCATGATGGAAGAGACCATCAAAGAAATGGTGGATGCCGGCAAGTATGAAAACATGGAATGCCGCACGCAGATTCGCGACAAGGTTTCCCGCTACGTCTTCAAACAGACCGCCAAACGTCCAATGGTTCTGCCAGTCATTCTGGAGCTGAGCGACAAGTCCTGACGGACCAGATTCTGAAATTCAATGATTTTGCCTCTGAAAAGTTCAGTCTTTTCGGAGGTTTTTTGTGCAAAAACGGAGACATGAAAAATGCAGATTACGGCCTGATGAGTTCTATCTGCCAGGCACTCTTTTTTCTCAGGGATCAAAGTCTTTGACGGGCGAAGTGTCTAGAGACAAGGAGCAATCAGAGAGGTTCGAAACCAGAAGAAAATGGTCAGGGATGTCGTTGGTCTGTCCAGACTGGAGGTCAAAATGACGCTTGCGGCACGGCTGAAGGGAGCAGAGGAATGGGGTGCTACACTAAAGTTGTTAAAAGAAGTACTGCTTACTTGTCAAAGGAATCGAAAAGGGGAAAGCTGTTTTTTAAAGAGGAGTCTTTGAGGATTGTCTGGCTTTTTTCGCTCAGACTTCATTTTTTTGATGGAAGGAGGCATTTTGATGAGCCACAGACAGAAAGCTTTATCCATTCATGATTTTGTTTCACATGCCCTGGCAGCCGTTATGGCGGTGAGTCTTTTGAATCCTGCCTTGCCAATGATGGCCGCTGATTTTCAGGATGTGGATACGGTCGATATCTATCGGCTTTACAACCCGAATACCGGAGAACACTTCTACACACAGGATGTGCATGAGCGGGATGTTCTCGCGGCGGACGGCTGGAAGTATGAGGGGATTGGCTGGCGCTCCTGGCTGGATGGAGATCCGGTTTACAGACTGTATAATCCAAATGCCATTGGCGGAGATCATTACTACACCATCAGCGCTCCCGAAGCCAGAAGCCTGGTCAATCAGGGAGGGCCAAAAGCGGCGCCCATAATTACACGACCAGCCTGAAGGAGTTCAACACACTTTTAGAGAAAGGATGGCAGTTTGGCCAGATTGCCTGGAAAGTCGCCGAGGCAGGTACGCCCAAAGATCTGGATTCGAAAAACTGAGAAAAGCTGAGTCCAGGACCCTGACAGAAATTTTTTTGACCATTCATCACGAATGAAACTTGTTTTTACTCATTGTTTCCATACGAAAGCTGAATCAGAGCTTTCGTTTTTTCGTTTTCAGGCTTTTTGGGTGGTGAACTGCCCCTGCTGCAGGGAAAGTTGCATTTTGTTACCGGCCAGGAATGAATTAGAATGGAAGGACGAAAGAGGGGGATGTATGGCTTCAACCACAAAGAAGAAAACAAGCCAGGCTAAATCGCGCTCCAATGGCGCGAAAAAATCTGGCTCGAAAACAAAAAACACCCGATCGACGAGTTCAAAAGCCAAAAGCCAGGCGAAAAGCCGTTCGAATTCTCGATCGAAATCATCGAAAAACAAGAAGCAGGGCGTGCGTCTGAGTCGGATGATGCTCGTCTGTCTGATCCTCATTTTCTGGATTTTCGCATTGATTACCATGCTTAAACTTGGCCTGGTTGGCCTGATGTTCAATCAGACCCTCCAAGTCGTCATCGGCAGCTTTTTATACATTGCGCTGCCCGTGATGATGTGGGCCGGGTTTCAATACATTTATACCGGCGGAAGGCGGGTGTTTTCGACTCGGACTTCAGCTGGCCTGATTGTCTTTGGTGTCTGCTGGATTGTCGGGACTGCGCTGCTTGCGACCACTCCAGAGGATCCCTATGGACCTTTAAGCGTTGTGATTCAGTCCATGGCTTTCTTTGGAACGCCTGACTTCTGGACCAATTATGGGGTGCTGGGGGCAGGAATTTCCGGCCTGCTTGTGTCTTTGTTCTCCAGATTTGGAGCGTGGCTTTTTGTCATCGGCTTTTTGACGATCAGCCTGTGCCTGATGTTCTGGGATCCAGTTTCTGAGTTTCTGTTTGACTCTTCCAGAACCCAGCAAAGGCAAAAGGCCCGCCAGAAAGCGATCAGCAAGAAAGCTTCCAGGCCAAGACCAAGTTCCAGATTTCTGGAGGATCTGCTGTTTGAAGAAGAGGACGAACTCGATGAGCCTTCGATTACCATTCACCAGCAGCAAACAGTGGCTCCCGAGCCTGTCCGGCCGACGATTTTTGAAAGCGGCATTCTGATGGAGGGACTCGATGGACCACAGGTTCCTGGTGATTCACTGGTTCAGCAGCATCTGTTCGAAGTGCCGACGGTCGATGAAAGACCGAAAAAAGAGCCAGCCCGCAAAGCAGCGCCATCGAAAGCCAAAGCCGCCAGACAGGCGCCGGACATTTCCAGTGAACATGCACCCGCAGCTGCCCAACAGGAAAATGCCTCGATGACCGATTCCGTTTCCGTTCCCGATGTGATTTCCAATGTGATCGCAGCCGAGGCGAGAAACTTTGATGAGCCGCCAAAAGAAGAGCCGTCTGAACCGGAAATCAAGCTGTATGATCCGGCCAAATACAAACTGCCGCCAGTCAGTCTGCTCGAAGAAAATACGACCAAGCGAAGCAATGCGAATGTTCGCAATGCCCGCACTCAGGGTCAGCAGCTGATTGACATTCTCAAACAGTTCAACGTAGATGCAACGCTTGGTGAAGTGCATATCGGGCCTTCGGTGACAGAATTTGAAGTCATTCCCGGCCAGGGGGTTCGGGTCAGCGCGTTTACCAATCTGCAAAATGATATCAAGATGGCTTTAGCCGCTACAGATATCCGTGTGGAAGCGCCAATCTCAGGCAAGAGCGCTGTCGGAATCGAGGTGCCCAATGCAGAAAAGACAATGGTGACGATGAAAGAACTCATCCGCAATGTGCCGCCAAAGCTGCAGGACAAGCCATTGATGTTTACGCTTGGCAAGGACTTGATGGGCAACAATGTCTATGGTCGCCTGGATACGATGCCGCACTTATTGATCGCCGGGGCGACTGGATCCGGTAAATCCGTGTGCGTCAACTCGATTATCTGTTCGATTTTGCTTCGGACAAGACCGGATGAAGTCAAACTGCTGCTGGTCGACCCGAAAAAGGTTGAGTTTACGCCGTATAACGGCATTCCACACTTGCTTTCGCCGGTGATTACCGACGCGAATCTGGCCAGTGGGGCTTTAAAAGTCATTGTCGAAATGATGGACGCGCGTTATTCCTTGTTCGAAGAACTGACCGTGCGCAACATTTCTTCTTATAATGAATATGTCAAACAGAATCCTGACTGCCACAAAGAAGTCCTGCCGCGGATTGTTGTCATTATTGACGAGCTGGCTGATTTGATGCTTGCCGCATCCAAAGATGTTGAGCAAAGTATTCAGCGCATTACGCAGTTAGCCCGGGCTGCGGGGATCCATCTGATCGTTGCCACCCAGCGCCCATCCGTAAACGTCATTACAGGGGTTATCAAGGCCAATATCCCAAGCCGAATTGCGTTCATGGTTTCTTCCAGACCGGACTCGCGCACGATTCTTGACCAGTCCGGAGCTGAAAAGCTGCTGGGCTATGGAGATATGCTGTTTCTGGACAATGGCGCATCTTCACCAGTGCGCTTGCAGGGTGTGTACATCCAGGATAAGGAAGTGGAAGAAATCTGCAGCTGGGTAAAAAGCCAGGCCAGTCCTGCCTATGAGGATGCCTTTGTCATGCTCAAAGAGATCAACAGCCAGGGCGGGGAAGTTTCGGACATGGCAGAGGAAATGGATCCACTCTATCCGGAAGTTAAAAACTTCGTGATTGTCAGCCGCAAAGCCAGCACGTCTTTGATTCAGCGCCGTTTCAGACTGGGGTATGGCCGGGCAGCAAGGATTCTGGACCAGCTGGAAGCCAATGGAATTGTCGGACCCTCAAATGGATCCAGACCCCGTGAAATTCTGGTTGAGCGACCTGCAGATGATTTACAGGAGGAGGAATATTAACAATGAACCTGTTTTTGAAAACCGGCGACCGTCTGCCGGATTATGACTGCGTTTCCAGTATGGTTCAGCTGGGCGATTTCTTCTATCTGTCCGGCCACCTGGGCAAAGGGGAAACTTTCCGCGATCAGTGCATTCATGCCTGCTATGCCCTGACGGATACATTAAGCGAATTTAACCTGCGTTTTGACCACGTTCTCAAATTCACGGTCTATCTGACCGATATCGAAATGGAAGACGAATTCCTTTCGGTGTTTGAGAACTTCGTCGACCAGCCTTACCCGACCATGACCATTGTCGAAAGTCCGCGTCTTCCCCATGAAGCCATGATCTGTATCGACGGCTGCGGCGTCAACACACTGCGCCATGAGCGGGCCATGGACAAGGCTTATTGTGAAGATTGTGATGAATAAAGCCGTTTAAGGTACCAGTTCAGACGATGATAATTCCGCGCCATGCCATTTAAGGATCCGGCTTTTAAAGCCAGTCCATCCTTGAAGACAATCATGGCGCGGTTTTTTTGCGCCTTCGCATCACCAGAAGCCTGTGGTCGGTTTTCTTTGTCGAAAACGAAGGCTGAAAGGGGGCTGGACTTTGAACCAGGACAGGAAACAGGCCCAACCGGCTCTTGAGCCGGCCTTTCTGGAAGTGAAAGACCATCATCCAAAGCCCCCTCATTTTGTACAGAATGGATTTTGAGCGGCAGGATGGATGCAATTCGCTCATAGTTGACGTAATAAAGATCAGGATCCAGGTGGCTTGCGGTAGGCAGAAAGCAAAGCGGCAGGGATCGGGAGAGGATAATGGGCAGCTGTTTTTTCTGGTGCATCATCGTGCCATAGGCTTTCTTGCGTCCGGTAATCGAACAGCCCAGAAGCAGGGCAGCCGCATCGAAAAATTCATCGAGGCTGGCCGCCTGAACGGTCAGCGTTTCCCGGCTGGAACACAGTTTGATCTGGCAGCGGGCATAGTCATAGCAGAGGTAGTCGGCTTTGCAAAGATCGGCAAGGCGAATAATTAGATGGTCAGGTCTCATGGCACTATTGTAGAAAAAGGTTGTGAAGAAAGAATGGGATTTCGACATTTCGATCCCAAAACGCTGCTCTGCCCGAAATGCTCAGGGCAAATCAACAAAAAAGCTGCCCAGTCCAGGCAGCTGAAAATTAAGAGTTAAAGTCAGAGGGGATTATTTTCGCTTTTTGCTTTCTGCTCTTTGATCCAGGCAACAAATCCTTTTGCCTGAGCATCCATGTCGTTCTGGATGGCAGTCGGATCTTCAAAGGCATCGGATTTCATTTCCGATGGCGTCACTCCCACGCCGACTTGCTGGCTATAGACGTTCATCTGGCAGAATTTCAGCAGTTTTTCAAGCTGATCACGCGAGAAGGCGGCCTTGCTGCGTCCGGCAGCCCCGCTGATTGCCGCATAACGGCCAGTTAAAGCACTGGTGCGTCCGGCTGCTGGATCAAGCGGTCGGCTCATCCAGTCGAGCAGGTTTTTTAATGGACCTGGAACCATCTGGTTGTATTCAGGGGTGAAAAACCAGACACCATCAGCCCATAAAAACTGCTCACGGCATTGGGCAACTTCCGAATGAGCAGGAATTTCTTCATCCTGATTGAAGAAGGGGACATGGCTCCAGTCGAGCACTTTGGTTTGGGCCAGACCGTCGAGGGCCTTTTGAGCCATCATCATGAGTTGGGTATTGAAGGAATTCTTGCGCAGAGATCCGCTGATCAGTAAAATTTTCATGATAGTTCAATCCTTTCAAGATACTTGTAATTCTTTTTAGAGTCTTTCCGGCTGATCGAAAAGACCCTTCTGCCTTCAAACTACTCGATTCTTTAAAAATTTCGTTCTGATTTGCCCTGTTAAGATGTTTCAAAATTCGTTATCATGTCTCTCGCGGTTAGAATCAAAAATGGTCCTGAATCAAAAATCAGGGCAAAAAAACCAAAAATCAATGAGATTTTCGCTTTATATGCATATTACGCGCAATGTTTGTTATAGAATAGCGTGGATGTGAAGTCAATATGAATTGGAAAGGATGATACGATGCCAGCTGCGGCATATGATGAAAATTCGATCGTCATTCTCGAGGGGCTGGAAGCGGTCCGCAAACGCCCTGGAATGTACATCGGATCAACAGATCGCAAAGGTCTGCACCATCTGGTCTGGGAAATTCTCGATAACGCGATCGATGAAGCCCTGAACGGATACGGAGATGAAATTGATATCACCCTCAACGCCGATGGTTCATGCACCATCAAGGACTACGGACGCGGCATGCCAGTCGGTGCCCATAAAAGTGGCAAGTCGGCTCTTGAGGTTATTTTTACAGTTCTGCATGCCGGGGGAAAGTTTACCGATTCCACCTACAAAGCCTCCGGTGGTCTGCATGGAGTCGGCGCCAGTGTGGTCAATGCGCTTTCTTCCAAAGTCGTTGTCCAGGTTCGCGATGGAAAGGACCTGTATGAAATGGACTTTGCCGATGGGGGCAAACACACCGGCACTCTCAAAAAAATCGGAAAGACCAGGGAAACTGGATCGTCTGTAACCTTCTGGCCGGATCCGAAAATCTTCAAGGAAACCCGTTTTTCCTACTCTGTGATCAAAGAGCGGGTCCAGGAAGATGCCTTCTTATTGAAGGGGCTGAAAATCCGGCTCAAAGATGATCGGGAAAATCCGAAAGAAGATGAATTCGTTTATGAAGACGGTCTCAAAGCCTTTGTGGAAGAGCTGGATACGGATCATGAACCATTAACCCCGGTTATTTCGTTTGAAGGCGAAAACCAGGGGATGAAAATTCAAGTCGCCTTCCAGTATGTGGATACGTATCAGGAAACACTGCTTTCCTTTACGAATATGGTCCGCACCCGCGATGGCGGCAGCCACGAAACCGGCGCCCGTCAGGCCCTGACCAAGACCATGAATGAATACGCCCGTAAAAACGGCTTTCTCAAAGAAAAAGACAAATCCATGGAGGGCAGCGACATCCGTGAAGGTCTGACCATGGTTTTACATATCACCGTGCCTGAAGAACTGCTTCAGTTCGAAGGCCAGACCAAAGAAAAACTGGGAACCCCGCAGGCGAAAATGGCGGTTGATCAGGTCGTCAGTGAACATCTGCGCTACTTCCTGGAGGAAAACAAAGATCTGGCCGAATGTCTGGTGCGCAAGATGATCAAGGCCGGCCAGGCAAGGCAGGCTGCCCGCGAAGCCAGGGAAAAAGCCCGCAAGGGAAAAGGCAAGAACCGTTCAGAGCGCATTATTTCCGGAAAACTTGTCCACGCCCAATCCAAAGATGCCCGCAAGAAAGAGCTGTATCTGGTCGAAGGGGATTCGGCCGGCGGTTCGGCTAAACAGGGGCGTGACTCGAAGTATCAGGCCATTCTGCCCCTTCGCGGCAAGGTGCTGAACACCGAACACTGCTCACTGGATGTCGTGGAGAAAAATGAAGAGCTCAACACCATCATCCACACCCTGGATGCGGGGGTAGGCAGCAATTTTGATGCGAAAGACTCCAACTACCATAAAGTCATCATCATGACCGATGCCGATGATGATGGAGCCCACATTCAGAATCTGCTGCTGACCTTCTTCTATCGGTTTATGCGGCCTCTGATTGAAGAGGGGATGCTGTATATCGCCCTGCCGCCTCTATTCAGGATTGAAAAGGGCGGCCATGAATACTATCTGTATTCCAATGAAGAACTTGAAGCCAAAAAAGCTGAACTCAAATCCGGCTATTCGATCAGCCGATACAAAGGTCTGGGAGAAATGAACGCTTCCCAGCTGTGGGATACGACGATGAACCCAGCTACCCGCACCTTGCTTCGCGTGCAGCTGGATGACAGCCGCCTGGCAGAAAAGCGCATTACCTCTTTGATGGGCGAGCGCGCCGATCTGCGGCGAAGCTGGATTGAAGAAAATGTCGTCTTTACGCTCGAAGACGATTTTGTAAAGGAAGAAACACATGCCTAGAGCCAGAAAGAAAAAAGAAACTGTCGTTGAACTTTCCGAGCCGAAAGTCCTGGATTCGAACCTGGAAGATATTGTTGCGGACCGGTTTTCCCGCTATTCGCGCTACATCATCCAGGAACGGGCTTTGCCGGATGCACGGGATGGTCTGAAGCCTGTCCAGCGCCGCATCCTCTGGTCGATGGAAGAAGACGGCAACACCTATAACAAGCCTTATCGTAAATCGGCCAGAACGGCCGGTAACGTCATTGGTAACTATCACCCACATGGTGAAAGTTCCGTTTATGATGCCATCGTCCGTCTGTCACAGGACTGGAAATCGCCGATTCCGCTGATTGATATGCAGGGAAACAACGGGTCGATTGATGATGACCCGGCGGCGGCGATGCGTTATACCGAAGCCAGACTTTCCCGTCTGGCGGGATATCTGCTCGAAGATATCGACAAAGAGACCGTGGAGTGGGCGCCAAACTATTCAGATGAAAAACTCGAACCGACCGTTCTGCCAGCCCGCTATCCAAACTTGTTAATCAATGGCATCACCGGAATTGCCGCCGGCTATGCCACCAATATTCCGCCTCATAACTTCAATGAAGTCATTGACGCGGCGATTTATCGGATTGAACATCCGGACTGCCCGATAGATGAACTGCTCGATCTCGTCCATGGTCCGGACTTTCCAACCGGCGGCCTGATCATCGGCAGTGATGGCTGGCGTCAGGCTTTAAAAACCGGCAAGGGAAGAGTCACGGTCCGCTCAAAAGCAGTCATCGAAGAGGGCAAAACGATCAACCAGATTGTGATCACCGAAATCCCGTATGAAGTCATTAAAAGCGCAATGGTGCGCAAGATGGATGAAATCCGCCTGAATGCGAAAGTCAGCGGCATTCTGGATGTCCGCGATGAAAGTGACCGGAAGGGGCTTCGGATTGTGGTTGATCTGAAAAAGGAAGCCAATGCACAAGCCATCCTCAACTATTTCTATAAAAATACCGATCTGCAGACGTACTACCACTACAACGTCATTGCGATCGTGCGCAAAACACCAAAACTGCTCAGTCTGGCTGACGCGCTCGATGCCTTCCTTGTGCATCGTGAGGAAGTCATCATCAATCGCTCGAAATTTGATCTGCAGCGCAAACAGGACCGGCTCCATATCGTTGAAGGTCTGCAAAAGGCCGTTTCGGTGCTTGATGAAGTCGTGGCTTTGATCCGCAAGTCCAACGGCAAGGCAGATTCCAAAAAACGCCTGATGGAACGTTTTGGATTCAGTGAACCACAGGCTGAAGCCATCGTCACCATGCAGCTGTATCGTCTGTCTAATACAGATGTCATCGCGCTGGAAAAAGAAGCCCAGGTGCTGCGCAAGGAGATTGAAAAACTCGAAGGCATCATTAAGACTCCAAGCCGCCGGCGCAAGCTGATGATCAAGGAACTGAAGGAAATTTCTGAAGCGTTCCCCATGCCGCGCCGGACGCAGATTGTCAATGAGGCCGAAGAAATCGTGATTGATGATCGCGATATGATCGCCGATGAGCAGGTCATGGCCGTGGTCAGCCGCCAGGGCTATGTCAAGCGGGTATCGATGCGCTCCTTTGCGTCCAGTTCCAATGGAACCGCCGGACTCAAGGAAGGGGACAGCTTTATCTTCAATGCCCCAGTCTCGACCCTGGATACCCTGCTTGTCTTTACCGACAAAGGCCGCTTTGGCCAGATTCCGGTCTACCAGATCGAAGAAAAGAAATGGAAAGATCTTGGAACCCATTATTCTTCACTGCTTAAGCCGGAAATGGGCGAACAGATTGTCCGCGTTTTTGCCCAGCGCAATCCGGCAAGCCAGGTGGATGTGGTCCTGGCCACCAAAGCCGGTCAGATCCGCCGCATCCACCATGAAGACCTGCCGATGAAAACCCGCAGCCGCCTGGTTGCCCTGATGGGTCTCAACCCAGAGGACAGCCTGGAACATGTTGTGTATTCGGCTCACAATGAGGATCAGCTGATTCTGGTCTCTAAAGAAGGCTATGGCTTTAAGATGGATGTCAGCGAAATTCCGGCCTCCAAGGGTAAAGGCAAGGGCGTCCGCTCGATCAATCTGGGAGTAGATGACCAGTTGCAGGCCATGCTTGCAGCCGATCAGGAATATCTGGTGCTTGAAAATAACGAAGGGGCATTTAAAAAAATTGCGCTTTCCAGCATCGATACCTTCAAACGGCCGGCGCGCGGGACAAGACTGTACAAGGCCGTGAAGTCGCATCCGCTTGAAGTCTTTGATGCCCGCATGGTTTCGGCCAGACAGACCTTGAGTTTTGCGGATGCTTCGCTGCCGGCTTTAGATGTTTCGACGCTGCCCAAAATGGAGCCTTCAGCCACCTGGAGCACGGTGGGTACCCTTGCAAACCCCACTGGCTTTGAATCGCTGGATTTGCGTCTGGAAAATGGATTTCGTACGCCCGAAGAGCAGCCAGAGCGAGAAAACAACCTCACCCAGCTGACTCTGTTTGACCAATCCGCGCAAGAATCGCAATAAATTGCGAATTTGACCAACAAGAGTTGGCTGTTCAGATTGAGCGATCATTTCAAACCGTGTAAAATGATTGAGAAAAGAATGGAGCGTTACGAAATGGGACAGTTATGGTCTTCGATTCTGTACGCGTTAGTCGGTGCCATTATCGGAGCGATTATCGCTTTTGTTCTCACAAAGCGAAAATTTGAAAAAGAGCTGCGTGATAACCCACCGATCAGTGAAAAGATGATCCGCGCTATGTTCCTGCAGATGGGCCGCAAGCCTTCTGAGGCACAGATCCGCCAGATCATGAAAACCGTGAACAGCAATTCGAAAAACAAAAAGTAACTAAAAAGGCTGATGGCCTTTTTTCGTCACTAGACAGAAAACCCCTTTGTCTGTTTGAGCACAAAAAACAGATAGAGGGGTTTTTTATCGATCCGCCTTCTGGAAGAAAAAGACCGTACAGAAATCAGGACAGAAGTCAGGACAGAAATCAGAATAGAAGCCGGGACAGAAATCAGAATAGAAGCCGGGACAGAAATCAGGATAGAAATCAGGCATGTTTTCGCTTGAAAAGAAGAAAAGCACTTTCCTGGCCGACCAGAAACCCAGATTCGGCCCATACGTTACATTGGCGTAAGATGGGCGAAAGTCCGTTCGATGTCTCAAAATAGACAGGGATGATAAGCTGAAACTGACAGACCGCAAGGTCTGTGATGAGGTATAAACAATGAAAAAATTCTTCAAAAGACTCTTTTTACTGTTGATGATTGTCATCATCGCAGCGGTGGTGTGGTTTTTTAAAGATGGAATTGATAAAGCCAATGAATTTGAAGGCCGGCAGCCGCTGAGTGCTTTAGTGGATACCGTGCGAAGCAATCCCCAATATGTCCCCTATGACCAGGTTTCCTCGACTCTGTATCAGGCGACGATTGCCATTGAAGATGCCCGCTACTACCAGCATGGGGCCGTGGACATCAAAGCGTTGATCCGCGCAGCAGCCAGCCAGGTCATTCCGTCGATTCCAAAATCCGGCGGCTCGACAATTGCCATGCAGGTGGTGAAAAACCTGTATCGTCAATACGATGGAACAGCCGTCTGGAAAGCCGCTGAAATCGTCCTGGCCCACCGGCTTTGCGAGATGTACACCAAGGATGAAATCCTGGCCCTGTATGTCAACATCATCAACTATGGCGACGGCTATCATGGAATTGATGCGGCCAGCCATGGCTATTATGGGGTAGAGCCAAGCCAGCTCACCCAGGGACAGGCGACAATTCTGGCCGGCATTCCGCAATCCCCGGGCTATTTCCAGCTTTCAGACCACTATGACAATGCCAGAGCCAAACAGAAACTCGTGCTGGATGCGATGGTTCGCAATAAGATGATCGATCAGGCCCAGGCGGATGCAATTTACCAGGAACCGAATGCCCCAACTGTTCTTGATGCTTCATGGCGTACGGCTTCCGTCTTTGACCATGGCTTTTATGGCGGTATGCGGCTGGTCGATGTTCTGTTTTAAGGCAAAAATTGAGCAGTTGACGACCCAAAACACTTTGATTTTGAAAAGGAAGAGTCAATCCAAACGACAGCTTGACCGGAAGTGTTCCAGCTTCTGGAAACAGTTGTCGTTTTTTTTGAGCAGATTTGTGCAGGGCAGCCAGTACAATCAGCCCAATTGATGGTGGTTCGGTATAATGGAATGAACAATTTTGAAAAAGAAAATGAGAAAAAGTCTTTGAAAGAAGAGTCTTGGAAAGGAAGTTTATGTCGAAACAGAAAGCAAATCTCTATTGTCTTTTAACGGCAGTCATCTGGGGCGGCGGTTTTGTGGCCACCGAGATGGGGCTGGACAGCTTTACTCCATTTGCGTTTTTATTGCTGCGCTTTGCGGGGGGCGCATTGCTGGCCTGGATTCCCGTCTTGTACCACCATGAACAAATGACGAAGCAGGCCGTAAAAATCGGAACCATTTCCGGGGTGCTGCTCTATCTTGCCTTTGCCTTTCAGACCTTTGGTCTGGAGCGGACAACCACGGGCATGAATGCCTTTTTGACGGCGGTCAATGTGATCTGTGTCCCTTTCATCGTCTGGATGCTGTATCGCAAGAAACCGGATCCGATTGTTTTTGCGGCAGCAGTGATCTGTCTGATTGGAATTGGCTGCTTATCTTTGTCTTCGGGCAGCTTTTCGCTCAATGCCGGAGACTGGCTGACGCTGGTCTGTGCGGTGTTGTTTGCTGGCCAGATCGTTTCGCTTTCTCAAGCGGGATCGGCCTCGGCAACAGTCATCAATGCCGTCCAGTTAAGCGTGGCTGCGCTTTGCGCCTTGCCATTTGGGCTGACGACAACATGGCCTTCTCATCTTGAAGGTCCGGCGATTGTGTCGGTTTTGTATTCGATTGTTCTGGCGACGTTTGTGTGTTACTGGCTGCAGACAACGGCCCAGCAATACACTTCGCCGGCTGCCTGTTCGATTCTTTTGGGAACAGAGAGTCTTTGGGGCAATCTGTTTGGCTTTCTGATTTTACATGAGGCCAAAACACCAATCATGATTATCGGCGGCGTGTTGATTTTTGCTTCTGTTTTGATGGTGGAAGCTGCTCCGGCCATCGAAACCTTTCTGGCAAGAAAACGTGTTCGTCAGGCATAGCAGAAGACATTGAATTTTGACTGGATCCACAAATGGTGAACTCTTGCAGGATCAAAGCAGATGTTCACCTTTTTTCTTTTCCTGAAAGCAGGCGCAGATGGTGGCAAGGTGTGGTGGCATGGTGAGGCTGTGTCTGCTTTTTGCAATCTGCCGGCCGGCTGCAGATCCGATGGAGAATTAGATTTGACTTTCTTTAAGGCATGAAAGAGTTTGTGATTTCTAAAGACCTATATACTGATGGAAAAGAAAGCAGGCCATTATGCTCAAACAATATAAATACGATGGATCCGAAGCGATCAATCTGAAAAAAGCACCGACGTCCCCCAAGGACATGAAAAAACACAAAGAGGAGCTGATTGCCAAAACCGCAGCCAATCAGCTTCAGATCCAGCAGCTGCAAGATAAGCTGTATGCGGATGGAAGAGAAGGCTTGATTATTCTCATTCAGGCCCGCGATGCCGCGGGTAAAGATGGAACCATCAAACACGTCATGAGTGGTGTCAATCCACAGGGTGTTGATGTTTACAGCTTTAAGTCGCCAAGCCATGAAGAACTTGCCCATGACTTTCTGTGGCGGTTTAACAAGGCCCTTCCAGAACGGGGGAAGATTGCGATCTTCAACCGGTCTTACTACGAAGATGTTCTGATTGTCAAAGTCAGAGAACTCTGGAAAAAGTACAAACTGCCAGAAAGACTGCTGAACGCCGACATCATTACCCGCCGGTACAAACAAATTTCCCAATTTGAGGACTATCTGTACGACAACGGTTATCGGATCGTCAAAATCTACCTGAATGTTTCAGCTGAAACCCAGAAAAAGCGGTTCATGGAACGTATTGAGCGTCCGGAAAAGAACTGGAAGTTCTCCGAAGCGGATTTAAGTGAACGGGGTCTCTGGGATGAGTACACCGAAGCCTATGAAGATATGATCAATGCCACTTCGACGGAACATAACCCATGGTATGTCATTCCAGCGGACAAGAAATGGTATGCGCGCTTCCTTGTCTCTGAAGCCATCCTGAATGCCCTGGAGAAAATTGATCCGAAGTATCCAACCTTGTCCAAAGACCAGATTGATAAACTTCACGTCTATAAAGAAGCCCTTGAAAGTGAAAAGCCAAGCCGCGAAGAAAATACCTTTGAAGCGTCTGCCGTAGAAATTCGGGCTGCCGGGGGCAGGGTTGTCAAAGATAAAGATGTCCAGACTTCTTTAGAGACCCAGAATAGCTGAGTTCTTTAAGTGTCTGGCCAGAACCCATTTGAATAAACAAGGATTCACAATGAGTTTTGGACATCCCAAGCCATCCGGACATCCCAATCTCTATGAAAGCGGTCAACAGCCAGAAAAGAATTACGTTTTCTGGTTGTTTTTTTTGTGTTTTGAAAAAGAAACGGAAAATTGAATTGCGGTAGAAAAATGGCAGGCCTATACTCATGTTCAATTAAATCATTCTTAGGAGGGAATTGAGTTATGGAAGCTGCTATTGCGTTTCTGGCGCGTAAAGACGTCCAGATTTCCGCAAAACGCTATGGCATTGATGCCCTTTCGGCCATGGCGCAGGGATTGTTTGCATCCCTGTTGATGGGCACCATTCTGGATACATTAGGGACTTTGTTGAACATTGAAGTACTGGCTCAGATCGGAACCTATGCCAGTGCTGTCAAAGGTCCGGCGATGGCGGCAGCCATCGGCATGTCTTTGAATGCCCCAAATCTTGTTTTATTCTCACTGCTGGCGGTTGGATATGCCGCGGATGCGCTTGGCGGCGCAGGCGGGCCTTTAGCTGTTTATTTTGTCGCGGTGATTGCCTGTGAGTGCGGCAAACTGGTCTCCAAGGAAACTAAAGTCGATATTCTGGTGACTCCGTTTGTGACGATCTGCATTGGCGCTTTATTATCAATTGCGCTGGCACCTTCCATTGGGGCTGGTGCCATCTGGCTTGGCAGCCTGATCATGTGGGCGACTGAACTGCAGCCATTTTTGATGGGAATGATTGTTTCGGTATTGATGGGAATTTTCCTGACACTGCCGATCAGTTCTGCAGCGATCTGCGCTGCTTTATCCCTGACTGGTCTTGCCGGGGGCGCAGCGCTTGCGGGATGCTGCACGCAGATGATTGGCTTTGCGATCATGTCTTTTGCGGCCAACCGCTGGTCGGGTCTGGTCGCCCAGGGTCTGGGTACTTCGATGCTCCAGATGGGCAACATCATCCGCAAACCCGTCATCTGGCTGCCAACGATTCTGGCCAGTGCCGTAATTGGTCCAATTGCAACTTGCCTGTTCCATCTGGAAATGAATGGACCAGCGATTTCCAGCGGTATGGGGACATGCGGCCTGGTGGGTCAGATTGGCGTGATCACCGGCTGGATGGGTGAAGGCGGCCTGGCATCGATTGGGGCCATGAACTGGCTGGGGCTGATTCTGATCTCCTTTGTCTTACCGGCTGTTGTGACCTACGTTATTCACAAATTCTTCTTACAGGCCAAGCTGTATACAGATGAAGACCTCAAATTGAACGTTTAAAACCGTCAGAACACCTTTGATGAACTGGCCCAGTCTGACAGGATCTGATCCGGAATTTATTTGTTTCGTTCAATTGTTTCTTCAGCCGTTTTTGTCATTGGGCTGTTTTCATTGCTGTCAAATGTTGAAAAGATCGTCATCGCGACGATCTTTTTTTCATGTCGGGCTGGCCAAGGCAGCCGCTCGGGTATGTAAAAAGGCGATTGGATAGGTCATGGTAAAATTGCTCTATGATTAAAGTTGACCAGAAAAGCAAATGGGCCATTGACCTGGCCTTGCATATCCCGATTCCTTCTATTTCGATCAAGATTACCGATACCGAAAAAGAAGAAATTGAAAATATTCCCCTGAAGCACGGAGGCAAAGATGAATCCGGATCGAAACAGGATGACTGAGCTGGACGATCAGCCTTCCGGTGAATCGGATCCTGTCCATATCCATGACCAGAAGAAAATTGCTCTGGATGTTCATGAACAAAAAGAAGAAGTCCATCAAAAGACCAGAGTGTCCAGTACGCTGAAAACCCCTGGAAACTGGTTGTCCTTTCAGGCTGATCTGTTCAGCCTGGAGGATTTCAGCCTGAAAACGCATATCGACCGCAAAAGATCTGCCATACGCCACAATGGGCCAGACCGCCATGAAAAGAGCGAAGAAGTTCTCGATTTTAAAACTGATGCCAGAAAAACTGATCTTCACGCTCAGGCACAGGAGGATCTGCAAGAATCGATTTTCGAGTCCAAAGAAAAAGAGCAGGAAAAAAAGCAGGAACAAGAGCCTGCTGAAACAGAAGCCATCAAGGAAACTGTACAAGAAGAGATTTTTATCCCCGAGTCTGATTCTGATTCTAATTCTAATTCTGCTTCGGATTCTCCCGCCAAAACGAAGCCGGATGTGGCGGCTGGGGCAAAGACCAGTCTCAATCCATCCCCGAATACCCCTTCGAATCCTGTCCTTTCGACTGTTGAGCCAGACAGAAAAGCGGCTGGATCAGATTCCGATTTTTCAATGACGGATTCCTCTTCTATCCCTGCAAAGACTGAGTTTGCTTTCAGCCAAAGCCCAGACCATAAGGCAGCCGCAAATCCGGCTTCTGATTTCGAATCGGCAGAGACATCTTTTAATGACAGCCCATGGACTGTCCAGGAAAAAGAGGCGTTAGAGGCGGCTGTGATTTTTGAAAATGATCTGAAGGCTTCACAGCTGAGCGAAGAAGCGGCAAAAGAGATCTTGCAACAAAAGGTTTCGAACCCAGCCGATCAGCCAGATACAGATCCAAATCCGGATTCAGATTCCAGAACGGCTTCTTGCCAGAGAGAATCAGCTTTGGATTCGCCAGAATCGAAAGCTGCCGCCAATCAGCCGCTCCATTCCAATACATTCGACAGTTCAAAGGCTGATGATTTGCTCAAGACGCAGGCAGGCCCCGCGTCTGACCATCCTGTTGGGGCACCTGTTTGCGCCCGCCGGCGTTTTTTCCAGATTCTCAAGACGGTTCGAAAGTATAATGCCCTGCAAAAGATGACGCCCGTCAAGCTGCGGATGATTCTCGAAGATTTAGGACCGACCTATGTCAAACTCGGACAGATCATGTCTTCCCGCTCAGATCTGCTGCCGCCGGCCTATACCAAAGAGCTTGAAAAACTGCGCTCAAATGTGGCCCCAATGCCGTATGCAACCGTTCGTCAGGAAATCATCCGGGCCTATGGCAAAACGCCGGAAGAGCTGTTTGCTTCCTTTTCTCAAACGCCGCTCGGTTCAGCTTCGATGGCCCAGGTGCATGAAGCCATCACAAAAGAGGGCCAGAAAGTCGTGGTCAAAGTCCAGCGGCCGGGCATTTATGAGCAGATGAAAGTTGATGTCGCCATGCTGAAAAAAGCAGGGAAGATCCTGTCACTGAGTGAAGTGGTGCGGGATCTTGTCGATGTTGAAGAAGTTATTGATGAATTCTGGACATCTGCTCAAGAAGAAATGGACTTTCGCCATGAGGCCGGCAATGCGATCCGCTTTGCAAAAGAGTGCCAGGGTCTTCAATATATTCATGTCCCGAAAATTTATACCGAATACACCCGCCCCAATATTCTGGTGATGGAAGAAGTAGGCGGGGTCGAGATCGACAACTATCCAGAACTTGCAAAGCTTGGCTACTCCCGCCACGAAATTGCCATGCGGCTGGGGATGAACTTTTTATCCCAGGTGATTGACTATGGCTTTTTCCATGCTGACCCCCATTCCGGAAATCTCAAGATTGATGATGGACGCATCTGCTGGCTGGATTTTGGCATGATGGGCGAGATCAGTAAAAATGAATCAGCGGCCATCAGCCAGGCTCTTCACGCCCTTGCTGCCCGAGATACTTCAGCCTTGACCGATGCGGTGCTTGCGATTGGCATACCGCCGGCGGACCTGGATTACATTGGTTTTTCCAATGCCCTGGAAAGCTATCTCAACCGCTATGTCAGCCAGGACTTTGCCAGTCTGGATCTTGGTAAAATGATCGAAGAGGCGGTGGAAGTCTGCAATGAATACAAGATCCGTCTGCCCAAGGGGATTTCAATGCTGGCCAGAAGCATGGTGACGATTCAGGGAACGCTCAAAGACCTGGATCCGGAAGTCAATATGCTCAACTACATCTCCAAATCCAAAACCTCGATCGACCAGATCGACTGGAATCAGGAGATCGTCAAATGGCTGCAGATGGCGTATGCCGATGGCAAAGCTCTCATGAATCTGCCGCTCAAAGCCGACAATATCCTGGGGCTTCTTTCGCGCGGCCAGCTGCGCCTTGGACTTTCGATTGCAAATCTGCAAAGTGAGCTGATGCCCGAAGTCAATCGCTGGGTCGATCGGATTATCGTGTGCGTTTTGATTGCCGCACTGCTTGTAGGCAGTTCGATTATCTGCACGACCAACATGAAACCGCGCTTTCTCGAGATCCCGCTGCTTGGCTTTGTGGGCTTTTTCCTGTCCTTTTGCTTAAGCTTATGGCTGTTTTACAAGATGATTTTCCATGCGAAGAAGGGCAATAAACTCTTTTAAGTAAATCTTCATATTTTGTTTCATCTGTTTTTGACAAATCTTGGATACACTGATCTTCGATTCGATTGAATCGACACGAAAAGACACAAGGAGAAAAGATTTGTACAATTTACCTGACACAAATAAAAATGGCTTTTCCCATTTACAAAAGCCTGAACATCAGAAAGGGGGGACTGATATGTCATGGACCAGAAAGCTTAAATCCAAGGTACCAGCGATCTTCACCTGCCTGCTGCTTTTGTTTATCCTGGTCGGTCTGGATCAGTGGACCAAGTGGGCCATCACCAAGTCCATCCCGCTCGATGGCACGATTGTGGTGATTCCTGGCTTCTTTGAACTGACCTATGTCCGTAACTATGGCGCAGCCTTTTCCAGTTTTGCGGGAATTGGGATGTGGTTTTTCTACATTCTGACCATCGGTGCAATCATCGCCATGGTCTATGCGTTCTTTAAAACAAAAGATTCCAAAATGGAATTCGCCCTGGCATTGATTTTAGCGGGCGCTGTTGGCAATCTCGTTGACCGGATCTGCTTTGGCTACGTTCGGGACTTTTTCCGCTTCTATATTTTTGGATCTCCGTTTGCGGTATTCAATGTAGCGGACGTATGCATTACCTTAGGGTTTATTCTGTTAATGTTCGTCATGCTCTATGACGATTTCAAAGAAAGGAAGGCCGCAAAAAATGGCTGATACTTCAGTACCAAAATCAGTAGAAGAGGGCGAAGAAATCACAATTGAATTTCCTGAAGACTCTTTACCTGCTGAAATCGATGTAACACTTGATGAAAAAGAAGACGATCCCGATTCGAAAGAAGAAGGCGGCCTTGAAACGTTTGTTGTCAAAGAAGACCAGGTTCCCACAAGACTGGATAAATATCTTTGCGCCGTGCTGGATATTTCCCGCAAACGCGCTTCTGATCTGCTGGACGAAAAACGGGTCACCGTCAATGACAAACCCGTTAAAGCCAGCCAGAAACTGCAGGCTGGGGATGTTCTGGCTGTCGATGTACCCCCTGCACAATCCATGGAAGTTCTTCCCGAACCCATGGACCTGGATGTCATTTATGAAGACTCCGATCTGATTGTGATCAACAAGCCAAAAGGCATGGTTGTCCATCCGGCACCTGGCCATTATTCCCATACCCTGGTCAATGGTCTGCTCGATCACTGTAAAGATCTCTCCGGCATCAATGGCGTCATGCGTCCGGGCATTGTGCACCGGATCGATAAAGATACCTCGGGTCTGCTGGTGGTTGCCAAAAACGATCTGGCCCATGAATCCCTGGCAAAACAGCTGCAGGATAAAACCTGCCACCGCAAATACAAAGCCATCGTTCATCATCCGTTCTCTCATACGTATGGAACCATCAACGCCCCCATCGGCCGCGATGAAAAAGACCGCCAGAAAATGGCTGTCACCGCGAAAAATTCCAAACCCGCTGTAACGCATTTTACGGTGCTGGAAAACTTTAAAGACTATGCCTATGTAGAATGCTCCCTGGAAACTGGCCGGACGCACCAGATCCGTGTCCATATGGCTTACATCAAGCATCCCGTCGCCGGCGACCCGAAATATGGACCACGCAAGACTCTGGAAGCCAATGGCCAGCTGCTCCATGCTTATCAGCTGGAATTTGTTCACCCAAGAACCGGTGAAAAGATGATCTTTGAAGCCCCATTGGATCCAACGTTTGCCAGAATTCTGGGTGAGCTGGAACAGGAGAAACAAAACGCATGAAACGAAGCCCTGTTTTAAGCTGGGACCAATACTTTATGGCCATGGCCCATCTGGCTGCTTTTCGCTCCAAAGATCCCAATACGCAGGTTGGCGCCTGTATTGTCAATGACCAGAAACGGGTGGTTGGCTTAGGCTACAATGGCTTTCCCAAAGGCTGCGATGATGACCAGTACTCCTGGGAGCGCAAAGGCGAGTTCCTGGATACGAAATATCCTTATGTCGTTCATGCGGAACTGAATGCGATTTTAAACTCCATTCAAAACCTTTCCGGCTGTACAATTTACGTCTCACTGTTTCCATGCAATGAATGTGCCAAAGCCATTATTCAGTCCGGCATTACCCGCGTGATTTATGAATCCGATAAATACGATGGCCAGCCGGATAATCTTGCCAGCAAGCGCATGTTCCAGGATGCGGGCGTAGAACTGATTCAGCTGCCCTTCCAGATCCACATCGATCTTTCAATGGACGAACAGACGCCAGAAGGAGTGAAAACAACCCACTTTTCCGTCAGCGACCATATCCCAGGCGACTGCGGCCAAAACGGCTGCTCGCATTAAAGGACGGATGAGTCTGAAATAGACTTTTGGCAAATCCTGTCTGCCCAGCTCATGCTGGAAACCACGAAAACGAAAAAAGCTGATCCTTTCGTCTCTGGATTTCTTTGAAATCCAAAGCGCCGGATCAGCTTTTTGTCTGTTCAAAAATCGGGAAGAGAAGTTTTTTCTCCATCATCCATCGCATGCCCGCAATCCAGTTCAGATCTTTGTCATCAAAAATTCGGTGATTGTGGCTGTCCCGCTTGACGGATGGAATCAGTCCTTCATTGCAGTAAAACTTCAACGTATCGTAACTCAATCCCGTGATTCGGGATACATCTTTCATTGTATAAATCATATTGATTTCTTTCTCTTTCGAATTCATTGTATCTGACCGGGAGTAGCACCTGTCTAGCGCAAACCGGGATCAAATTTCGTCTTTGAAATTGTCACCGATGAAAGAGAAGGGGCGGATGGAAAGAGAAACGGACGCAAAAAGATGGCTTCCTTCAAAAAAGGGGCTGCCTGGATGAGTTTATGGGTTGACCGGTTGTTACTATCGGTTTTTTACAATGAGAACCATCAAAGATCCATTCGCTTTGGACTTCCTTTTCAATCTGCTGATGCGCAGAAAAAGGAAAAATACAGAAAGGTCATGATCAATATGAAAAAAATTCTCTTTATCAACAGTTCTCCTGAAAAGTCCGGCGTCACCGCCACCTATGCTGCAAACCTGCTTGAAGGTCTGCCTTATGAAACCATCACGTTGGCGGATTACCGGATCAATTCCTATGGTTCAACGCTGCCAGAAGATCAGTTCAATGAAATCCTCGCCAGGATTCGCGGGTGCGATATTCTGGTTCTGGGTTCGCCGCTACTAAATATCTACAACTATCTAATATTTCTGCTCGATAGTTACAGATATCTTCCCCCATCCAGCTTGAACCTGCTAAGGAGCTGCATAAAAGTAACTCTCCCAATAAATCTAGCCTAAGTCAGATATATAGCGACTATATTCAAACCATAAAAATCAAGCAACGATATAAATACAATTTGGCTATAGGTCAGCACGCTATTTCTGCAAAAACATAAAACAGGGATTTATGCAGATTCTTAAACAGGTCTGCTCTGGATGGATTCCTGCTTCTTCTCCTTTCGGAGTTTTTCCGCCCGCTGGCTTACACAGCGTTTGTATGGCAGTCCACAGGCATTCTCTTTCCCCCATAGCGAAGGGTACTTGCAGGATGTTCTTTTTGGTGAACCTTTATTCCTGCACCAGGTCATGCTGATTGATGTAGCAGTATGCCAGATTCATGCTGGCATTCAAGTCTCTGTCAATCACATGGCCGCAGACCGGACAGATATAAATCCGGTCCTTTAACTGAAGATCTTTCTTGACGTTTCCAC